>CALLBR010000010.1 GCA_937998865.1 uncultured bacterium | reverse complement strand
GCTCTTCTTGTCAAAGAACAAAATTTATTTCAGATATATAAACACAAGTGCTCTTCAAATGTCAATTTTTATTTTATACTTACC
The DNA here is from genome assembly GCA_937998865.1 of uncultured bacterium. Lineage (GTDB taxonomy): Bacteria > Nitrospirota > Thermodesulfovibrionia > Thermodesulfovibrionales > Thermodesulfovibrionaceae > Thermodesulfovibrio. The sequence goes on along the minus strand of CALLBR010000010.1, from coordinate 19,747 downwards.
AAGTCCAAAGGTTGTGTTTTTTCCAGCATGAAGAATTTCTCCAGTCTTAAGGATGGGTAAGAATTGTTCAATATCTCCTGTGTAGGTTGTCTGTCCAATAAGCCCGCCAAGTTTCATTCTGGTATTTTGTCTAGTGGAGTATCTTTCCCAGTCAAACCATTTGAGTTTTGAGTCTTTTATCTCTACTCTTTGAGCATGCTCTATTATTGCTCTGAAATCCCAAGTTGGTCTTTTCCCTCCACAATGAAAGTAATAGAGTAGACCAATTCTTCTTAAGAGGTTCCTTATGAGTATATGAAATTCAGGACGAACAACGAGTTCACGGTTGTATTTTATTCTTAGGGGAGTTTGAAATTGAATTGTTAATTCCGAAAGTTTGCCAGTGGCTTTGAAATTTTCAGGGATATGAATTTCACTAATAGCTCCATGTCTGAGAACTTTCTCTACACCATTGTAAACTGTGATTTTATGTGAATTTGTTTTATCCACTGAGAGCTTTACTTCCTTTAGTCTGTATCTACCTCTTTTTTTACCAATTCCGATTTTTCCCAGTTCTTCAAAGGTATAAATGAAATAGGGTAAGTAATCTGTTGCTTTACCAATTAGTATGAGGTTGAAATCTATTTTGCTTCCAGGCTGGATTAATTTGTTCTGGTTTTGCTGTATTTCTGAAGATAAGCTAAATTCATTTTCCTCAAGGGGTGGCTCTAATACAAAGGGATGTGGCACTTTTTCATATTTGTGCATGTTCATTATTTCTGCATCTTCTTTAGAGGGGGTTTCAAAAATATAGGCATAAATGCATTTTAGCATAATAGGACAGGAAAGGCATTCCATTTTCTTTAGAGGACAGACAATTTTTCTAAATAAATTTCCAAAGCCTCCTCTGAAAGTGGAACCCTTGTAGTAAGGAAGATAAAGTATATCTAATGCTTCAATTGTGAAAGTGTATTTTTGATAATAAATCTTCATGTTTAATCCACTGAGTGATCAAATATGAGTAAATCTCCAATTACTGGGCTACGATAAATAAGCTTTCTTGCTTTACCGTGAAGAGCATGGGCTATTTTAAGATATAGCCATATGGGTCCCTGACCCGTTAAAATTATATCATTCCCATTTTCAGCTTGAGTTAGTGCTTTTTGAATGTATTCTTCTATTTTTGATATCTTAGCATTTTCAGTTTCTTTATAGAGTTCTGATATGTCAATTACTATTTCCTTAGGCATCAACTACCTCAAGCATTGCCCATCCAAAGGGTGTGAGAGAATTGTTGTTTTTAGGCTTCGGAGTATCAGAGGCAAACCAGATAGTGGTGGCATGATCCCCAATTAAATCAGATCTGTCTTTCCCTTGCTTTATTTTAATTTTTCTGTATCCCTCTATGGTGACTGCTTCAGCACCGGAGTGTCTTCCGATACGGATAACAAAGCATGATTTCTTTATTTTTTCTTTGTATTTTTCATTATATTCTGAAACTGCCATGTGTTTAATTCCAAATTTATCATTTAATAGTTTTATCTCTTCATTCAAAATCTTAGCATAAAATTTATGAATTGAAAGAAGGAAACTATCTTTGTCAGTTATAGGATTTGGTATATTTGCCTCTTTATCGGGAACATTTATATCTATTATATCTATTGTTCCCTCAAAAATTGTAGGGGGTTGAATAGTCTCCAGTATTGAATAGACTCCGGATTCTTCAACATAAGTGGGAACATTGTTTTTTTCCTTTTTTCTGTTTACTGCATAGACAATCTTTCTTTTTACTTCTCCAAGGGGAAAAAAGTCTGACACTTTAATCATCCTGAAAGGATCTTTTGTCATTCTTTCTCTAAAATTTTCTATGCCAAGTAGTTTCATTTCTAATTCATCTGCCTTGCCTTTAAAGTTTGAGATTTTTTTATCAGAAGCAAGAGCGCTTAAATAGGCTGTTCTTATAGAACCTTTGAGAGATGAACCAGGAATGTAAGGTATTTTTGTCAGTGGGTTGTATGCAGTCTTTTCAATTTTAAACTGATTTATAATCAATTTTTTATCAAAAGATGATAAGTTGAGTATGTTTTTGTAATGATCCACTAAATTCTTAGTAATATCAATTTCTGTACCTTTTTCTTTGAGACTGTTTTTATGGATGAACTTCATTATCATTAAGAGGTTTTCTCCAGAGCAGACTCTTAAAAAATCCTCCCTCTGTCTGTTATTTAAAGAACTTACAAAATCAAAAGGATCAAACTCTATTAGTTTGTTTTTATTTTCATCTATATAAAAACTTGTGGGCTCGTATACCTCATCACAGCCAATGTGTATAGGTGTGAGCACATGTAGCCTCACTTTTAATTTGGTATTATAGATATCTCTTTGTGAGTTCATTCTTCTACCTCCACCTTTACAGGTATATATAATGAATATCCTTGTGATACTGCCTTTGGTTCAACTTTTGATAAACCTGAGATAGCCATTCCTATGTAGGGCTTTTCAAAGACAGCTCTATCCTTTACAAGGAATACAGCTCCTTCATCAGCCATTATAACTGGATTTTTAAAGGGATTACTTGATCTTGCCAATATATCCCCATGTCTTCCAAACCTTGTAAAGGGTGAAAAATAAGCATTTCTATAAAAATCTCTCTCTGGAACGCATGGTGAAAGTGTGTAGCAAGCATTTGGATTCTCAGCTCCAAAAGAGTGCAAATTAATCTGGGTGTAACCCTTTATCTCAAACTTACCAAGCCCTGTTGAAGCATCTTTACCAAATCCAGTCATACCAATTCTTTTTAGTGCCTCTATGACCATTTCTATTTCTATATCATCTCTCACCATAACAAAGACAATTAGTTCAACTATTTCATTAAATACTTTTTGAGAAACACTAAAGGGAGCAAATCTCCCCTCACCTGTTGTTCCAGTTAGTCGGTTAATAGTGTTGTGGGTTTGTTCATGATCTTTTATAAGACAAAGCGAGTTAATCTCCATTCCAAAGAGCCTCTTTGTCTTAATGTCTGCTGTTTTTAGGAGCTCGTTTAATAACTCTTCTTCAGAGAGGTAATATTCATCTAATTTTAGTGATTGAATTTTAGTGTTGCCTTTTAGTTTCATCCAGATTTTTTTCTTTAGGTCTTTGCGTTTTTTTATAGCCTCCTTTTTGCTAAGTTCAAGTTGAAAAAGCATATCAAGAGGTGTATCTGGACGCTTTAGGATATAATGATCTTCCATCTTTAAAAAAGCGCTTGAGATAACTAAAAAAGGGGTAACTGCATAATCAGAGAGAAGTTCATTAATACTTTTATTAAAAAGGTTACTATCGTAGTAAGCTTGCCAGCATATGTGTCCAAAAAGTGTATCACCTTTAAGGGGAGTACCAAATCCTGAAAGGGGTTTTATAATAATTTCGTATGTTTTCATTTTTTTACCTACTAAAAAGGATTTAAAGTATGAAAACTCTTTTGAATCTCTGGGTCAGAGAAAACAAATTCAATTCTTCCGTATCCTCTACTTCCATTACCACCGAGAGTATCCATCTCAAGAAGTTTAAGCCCCTGAAGAAGTATATGAAGGAGTTCTCTATCGCTTTCTTCAAGTATTTTAAAGGTTATGTGGAAGTTAAACTCGGCACCAGCAGGTACTCTCTCTGTATGCCTAGGACTTTCTGCCGTTCCTCTTATTCTGTCTATACGATTCTCTACCTTAGTCTCTGTAAAAACCCAGCGATTCTCTATTGCTTTGTTTTTCCATTCACTGTCTAAATAACAATCAGAGAAAGAAACTCTTGTGGGACCCAAGCTAAAATTTTCTGCTGTATCTGCACCACTTGAGCCGAATATTTTGAGAATTGCCTCTGCTTGCTTTCTCTCATCATCCTCAAGATCTGGTCTTGAAAGTATTTTGGGGGATAAAACATCTCCTTTTGTGTATTTCATTAAACCACTTTTGATTTCCAGTAATGAACGAACTTTACCTTTTAGTGAAGAACCTGGAATATATGGTTCAAGGGTATGGGGATGCTTAATTACAGGATTGTCAGTACCGCCTATTTGCATTTCCATATTGCCTGAGCCAATATGCAATCCACTTTTAATAATTATCTTACCTTTTAGTTCTTTGATCTCTAAAAGTTTCATGACCTCTTACCTCCTTTTATTCAGATGGTCGATAGAGTTTATAATAACCCATGAAAGCCTCAAAAAAGCTTACAAATACATCAAAATCATCTTTGTCCTTAATCTTGTCTAGAGATTCTGTAATGAATTTTTTAAAGTCTTCTGAAATTAAATCTCTTCCTTTTGCATAAGCTACTTTAGCCTTGAGCATCTTAATGTAGGGTAACATTTTTTCAAAATCATCAGGCTTATTTTTCAAACGAAGGGAAAAATTAAGAACTTCATCATAAAACTTTCTTATTTGACTTCTCTTGTCAACTTTTCCTTTTTTTTCAGCATTTTTAGCAATTTCTTCGGCTTTTTTTTCTGCAATTGATGAAAATAGTTCAGGGTTCACGATTTTTTTGGATTTGTCTTTCCAAAATTCGACCATTTTTAACCTCCTACTTTTCTATTGTTATAAATTACTTGCCAGAGAGGTATTTTTAATTTTTCACCATAGGACTGAAGCCATTCATAGATTTTTAATACCTCGTTAATTAAATTTTGCTTTTCCTCTTTTGTGCCTTTTGCTCCAATGTTTCTAGTCAAGGTGTAATAAAGCATGGATCTCCATTTTAAGCATTCCATCTCCTCGAGAGAGAATTCGCCTTTGCTTTTTGTTATATATTCCTCCTTCTTTCTCATCTCGATAAATTCATTAAACCTATAGAGCATAGCGCTATTTATTGTCTCTTCATGGAGCCATTTTTGGAGAATAAATTTTATCTTCTCTAATTCACTAAACTCTGTCCATTTAGCAGTTTCACCAAAAATAGTTACTCTGTCTCTGCCACGAGCTTTAGAGGCATCAAGTGCTTCTTCTGAATTTTCAGCGATTGTTAAAACTGGTGTTGATGGTTTATGTATACTAATTCCCGCTGATATTGTTATATCCTCATTTTTGCAAACATAATCTTTGAATGTTTTATTTAAAAAACCTGCCAATTCTATAATTCTGTTCCATGGACCTATTAAAAATAGGTCATCACCGCCAGCAAATACTGTGTATATATTTTTAAAAGGAGGATGAGTTTTAAGTTTGAAGGGTAAAAAGATGGTGAAATAATTGTTAAGCTGTCTGCTAAGGGTTGCAAGTCGGGAGATAGTGAATCTGTCTCTTTTTATTCCAAAACTAAAAAGTAATCCCAGGTTATCTACATCAGCTTTTAGAGCTCCTAAGGCTTCAACTCCTTTGAATTTTCCATCTTCAGAGATATTTAGAGACATTTTTGCAATATAGGAAAATGTCTTTGGTATATCCTTTTGAAGGCTATCAAATAATTCCTCCTTAAGTTTCTCTGACTTTTTACCAGCTAAGATTTTGTTGATGGCATCTTCTGTAAGATCCTCGTCTTCAAATTTTGGAATGTAACCATTAATAAATTTAGCTGTGATGTTTTTTGCAATTTGACCATTTTCTGAGATTTCTATATTCCAAAACTTATAGACTTTAGCATCTTTAACAAGTTTTGTTAATTTGCCTGCTGGAAAAACTATTTGATATATCCCAAAAATAGGCTCAAGAATCTTTTCATGATTGTGTATTTCAGCACTCTTATCTAATACTGCAATCTGCTCTTTTTTGACAAGATTTTCTCCAATAAAAATTTGGTCATGACAAATCTTACAAGAATATTCCTCTTTAACTTTTGCCTCTTTTTTTGCTGGTCTTTTACCACAAAAAGGGCATACTCCAAGCTCACTATCAAAAGAATCTAAATAAGTGCTAATACAACCACTGTATCTGAGTAGATCAAATTTTGAATATTTCCTTCTGTTTACCTCTTTCAAAAGTCTTTGATATAAACTTAGGAAATTCCCTTTTACAAAATCATTTGGAGAGGCTTCCTTTATTGAAAATCCCATAGATGATTGTCCAAAGAAATTTCTTATTAACCAATCGTTAATTTTTTCCTCTATTTCCTTAACTTTTTCTTTTGCCTTATGAGTGTTATAGGCAAGCACTGTAAACTTACCTGCAGCATTAAGAACAATGGATGTTACAGGTAAATTGAGTTCTCTGCAAAGCATGTCAGCTGCAAGTTCTGAAAGAAGTGATACATAAAATGAGCGACCCCTTAATATTTTTGCCGATGCTTTGCCAGTACTTCCACCTTCAGTAAATATGAAATCCTGAATTCCGTAAAAATCTCCACTTATAATTAAAAATTTCGTAGGTTCATAATTTTTAATTGCATCAACGGTAAGGGTGTTTGTTTCTTCATGATATTTATAGAGAGCTGAGGCAATGGCAGATGTTGTTCTGCAGTGATCATAAAGAGAAACATCAGGGATAACATTACCAACAGTGGCTGCAGGAATATGAGAGCAAAAAATCATGAATAGACTGTCAAGATGCTCAAACCAAAGAGGAATGTACTCTTTATGGCTTAACTTTTCAAGAGCATTTATGAAGTTTGAAAAAAGCTGACGGTACTCCTCGGAGGCTTTTTCCACTTCCATCTTTCCCAAATTTTTAATTGATACAGGAAATATGCTCTCCGGCGATAGTTCCTTGAGAGGATAACGATATTCATAATCATCAAGGCTGTCACTTTTTAATTTATCATCTATTGAAAGCCCTTCAAAGATTGTAAGTAAACGAGTCTTTTTATAGTCCTTCAAAGGGATTCCTCTATCATCGGATTCAGTATTATATTTTTCAAATTCAGTCCGATCAAAGCCACTACTTATCCTATCAGCAATGGCAATTAACCACTGTAGAGGAGTCTCTGGTTTATGATGACCTGATGCAAGGTTAATAAAAGAATCACCAAGCCCCCATCCCTCTTTGTTAAACTCCTCTGGTAGAAGCTTCTCGAAGCTATCTATGAATGCAGCAGTATAAAGGGCATGCATATGAGTGTATTTACCTTTAAAGGAAGGCAGGTATAATCCCATGTTGTTATTTAAAAATTCCTTATTTGGGAAAAATCCTACTTGGTCGACTCCAGGAGTGCCAACTGCTCTTTCTGCAAACTTTCCTATATCATGAAAATAGGCTGCAAGAGCTATTTTATAGACGGTTACATCCATTCTTAGCCTCCTGAGGATTTTTTTCTAACATTAATTATATAAAAACCTTTTTTCAAATTCAATCGTTTTATAATATTGCAAAATATTACAAATTATGATAAATTTTAATCAATGAAAAACATCCTGCTCTGTGTGATTGGTATTACACCGCAGATAATCACGGAAACTCTCTATGCTCTTCATAAAAAATCACCCCCTGTCAATATTGATGAATTATATGTGATTACTACCACAAAAGGAGCTGAAGCAATAGAGAAGACCATTCTTAGAGATGGAATCCTAAATAAACTAATAAAAGATTATAATATGCCACCCATAAGATTTTCTTTAGAAAACATTAAGATTACAAAGTCAGGTAAAAGACTCCTTTCAGACATTCGATCAACCTCTGACAACGAGGCTATAGGAAATCTGATTACTGAAACAGTAAGAAAGTTAGCGCAAGATGAAAATACGACACTTCACTGTTCTATTGCTGGAGGAAGAAAAACAATGAGTTATTATCTTGGAAGCGCCCTTCAGCTCTATGGCAGACCGCAGGATAAATTATATCATGTTTTGGTCAATGAGGAATTTGAGAATAATCCCCATTTCTTCTATCCACCTCCACGACCGAAAACACTCAGGATAAAGAGAAAAGACGGTAGCGAGATAAGGATCTCCACTGACAAGGCAAAAATAGATTTAGCTGAACTACCTTTTATAAGACTAAGAGATTTTGTAGACTTCCATAATAGGTCCTTTCATAGTCTTGTTTCTCTCACTCAAAAAGAGATTGATTTTTCTCTAAAGATTCCACCTCTTGTAATAGACACAAATAGGAAAAAAATTATAATTGATAACAATGAAATAAGATTAACAGAAAAAATGTTTTCAACATATTTTTTCTTTGCTTACCTGAAGAAGAGTAAGTGCAGAGATACTAAAAAAGTTAATTGCAGAGACTGCTCTGATTGCTTTGTACCAATGAAAAGCGATAGAGATAATAACTGCCTTTTAGAAATTTTTAAAAGAGATGAACAATACATAAGAAGCCTCATATCAAAAATAAATTCTGCAATAAAAATTCACCTTCGGGATGAAAAATTAATCCATTACTACATAATTTATGGTAAGAGAAAATATGGACAGACCTCTTATGGTTTAATGATAGATAGTGCAAAGATTATAATAAAAAAGGAGTAGGTCATGAGATATATCTATCAAATAGGAAGACTTGAAAAAAATATGAAACCTTTGAAGTTCCAAATTAACTCCACTGAGGTTGATACTTATCTAAGCTCATTAGCTCTTAAGAGTTCTTCCACAGATGTAAAAGTAATTTTAATCTATCCCGTCAGTCTTCCCTTCAATAAAGGGCTTGTTGCAGAGGATTCAAGTCTTGAGAAAGAATTTAAACAAAAGATAAGGGATATACTTGAGGGTTCTAAAGAGGATTATTTTAAAAATCCTTGGGGATTTTTCAAGTTTCATCCCCATACTCAATTGGTTGATGATTTTTTAGTAGTGCATTCTTTCGGTGAGTTTTATGGTCAAAACTTTGAAGGTAACTTTGATGATATAGTTTTAGAAATATTTATAGACATTGTAGAGAGGAGTCTCAAGGAACCCTTTAAAGAGCTTTATATTGACATTTCAAGTGGTCATAACATTTATATTTCTGCTATGCTTGAGGCTGTAAGAAACTTTGTAGTATTCTACAGCTTATCGAATTGGATAAATCAAGAACTAAAGGTAAAACTCTACTTTAGCGATCCTATCATAGGCTCCTCAAAAAATTATTATTGTATCCACAAGGATTATGAGCTAAAATATAAAATTTTTTTCTCATCAATAATTGATGAAGATGACATAAATAATTTCTCTCTTTCGAGAAAAATTTTTGGAAAGGAAAAGGAAAGGAGGAAGTTAAAAAGTGAACTTCAAAAATTCTTTGAAGAGTTTTATTTAGCCTATTCATCAATAAAAAACAATACACCTCTTGTCATTTATTCATATAATTTTTCAAAAGAAGAGGAAATCATTGAAATGATCAAAATCCTCATTGAACAATTAAAAGAAAAACTTTTTTCCACTTGGGAAAAAAGCATTGGTATCAATAAAAATGACTACTTAAAAGTATTCCTTGTCTTAGCTTTTTATATAGGAATCTTAAGAGTCCTTTCAGCCTCAGAGATTAATTCTAAATATGAGGTCTCCCTTGATGAAATTGAAGAGAATTTTACTAAGATTTATAAGCATTTCAATCTGTTGTTAAATATTTATATTTTAAGCCATGAAATCTCTAATCTCGATCGCACAATAGAGAATGCAGAAAAAATTTCAGAGGGCAGCTGGATACCCATCTGCCAGATTATTACTGGTGAAGGTAATTTTCTTAGAAGAAATTTTCTTGCCCATGCCGGCTTTGAGAGAACTGTGACAGAATTTATGAAAAAAGAACAGAAAATATATTTAAGATACAAAAAAGAAAAACTCAAGGAAATTTTTAAAGAAGGTCATTCGAAGTGCTTTAAAATTATTTCAAACTAATCCTCCCTTTGTAATACTTCGCAATATTACAAAATAATCTCCTCAAAAGGATAATAAAATAAAATAATCTTATGAGAACTCTTTATATCATAGCTTATGACATATCAGACTTAAGAAGGCTTGCGCAGGTTAGATATTTTCTTAAAGGCTACAGCATTGGTGGACAGAAGTCAGTTTATGAATGTTTCCTTAAAAAAGAGGAGCTCAACTTCATAATAAGCAAACTTAAAAGATTAATACATCCCCTTGAAGACAGAGTTCATATTTTCTCAATCGATGGGCGAAGCGAAATTATAACTTTAGGCATAGCAGTAAAACCCCGGTATCCTGATTACTTCTACATTGGCTAAATGGGTACGGTTTTTATAGACAGAAAAGATATTGAGCTAAAAGTTGATGGTAACTCAATAGCTTTTTACAGTAATGGCAAAAGACAAGGGGGAATCCCTCTTACACCATTAAAGAGAGTGGTAATAGTTGGAAATGTAAAGTTAGACACTTCATTTATTCATAGATTATTAAGAAACGGTATATCAATTGTTTTTTTTACTGGAAGATTGAAATACTGCGGAATAATTAATGGACCCCTTCATAACAATGGATACTTGAGGGTGAAACAATACGAGAAATCACTTAGAGACTTTGCCCAAGTGATATCAAAAGAATTAATTGTAGAAAAAATTCTATCGCAAAAGCAATTTATTATTGAAATGAGGCTAATTAATCCAATTCTTTCCATGGATGTTAACAAAGCCATTGAAACTATGGATAAAACTCTAAATACTCTGACAGAAACTCTACCCTCCATTGAGTCTTTAAGAGGCATAGAAGGCTCTATTTCATCAATTTATTTTTCCTTATACTGCAAACTTTTTCCTCCATCACTTAAATTCTCTAAAAGAGTTAAAAGACCACCTACAGATCCGGTTAATGCAATGCTCTCATTTGTTTATACATTAATACATTATGAAATGGTAAGAGAGATACAGCTAATAGGTTTAGATCCAACTATAGGTTTTTATCATCAATTTGAATATGGAAGAGAATCCCTCGCCTGTGACTTAGTAGAAAAATATAGAGTTAGTGTTGATAGATTTGTTTTTGAGATATTCAGAAATAGGCTCCTAAGTTCGAGAAATTTCACAAAAGACGAGCAAACATCGGCAGTGTATCTCAGAAAGGGTGGAAGAAAAATTTTTTATCCTCTCTATGAAGAATGGGCTCAAAAACAAAGAAGTCTTTGGAGACAAGAGGTTGAAATACTTGCCAGAAGAATACTTGAATAAAGAAAAGAAAACTCTTTATCTCGTAGAAAAAGGTAATGGGCTCATAATGAGAAGAGACGGGCCATCCGTATTGATAGAGAGAAAAAATAAAGCTCCTGTGAGAATTCCGGTAAACTATGTTGATAAAGTAATAATTTTAGGAAATGTGGAGTTAGATTCATTTTCTCTCACACTATTTTCATCTCACCGAATTCCTGTATTGATAATTAATAGGGACAGAGAGTTTTCTCTTATATTACCGCCAAATAAAGACCTCTCAGATCTATCTAGGGAACAAAAGAGACTTTTGAGTTCATCAGTATTAATTGATAAGTACAGGTCCACGATTTTAAGAAGAAGATTTGAGGAAGAAAGAAAGGTCATAAGAATTCTTTTTGATAAAATTTCAATCAATCCTCAAGATAGGTATCATACTATAATAAATAAAATTAAACCTTCTGAGTTTTTATGGAATAAAGTTAAAGCAATCATAGCAAATCTAATACAGATAAACATTATCGAGAGAATTATGTCTGCAAGACTAAATCCTCATTTAGGAGTAATCAACAAGGCATGTAACTATGGGTTAGTTTATGATATTTATCATATTTTCGAACCAGAAGCGGACCTACAAACAGCCAAGTTTTTTTGCCTTTCAAAGTTAAAGAATGATTTTGCAAATAATCCGCATATTTCACATGAAATCCTTGAAATCATGATAAACAACTTTGAGAAAAGACAAGCTGAGATTTCAAATTCAATTGATATGGTAATTAGTGAAATTCTTGAGATTATGAGGATAGTTCCACCATGAAATCTTTATATCTTTTTTGTTATGACATATCTGACGAAAAGAGATTAAATAAGATGTACAGATATATGAAAGGCAAAGGCATTCATTTACAATACTCTGTTTTCTATTGTGCATTAAACAAAAATCAAATTTATGAAATGATAAGAGATGTATCAAAAATAATTCATCCAAGATATGATGATGTTCGGATTTATTCACTATCAAAAGACAGTCTCGTGGAAGTTTTAGGAGTAGGAGATAGAATCCCTGAGGGTGTTGAAATTTACTTTGATTAGGAAGATAGGATAAATAACTACTGTCATTGCGATCCCTTCGGTAGGCGAAGTTTAGTTTTATGCTTCCATTAATTGCAGCAATATTAAGAGTATGGTAATTCATAGGAGTAAATATTATTCAAAGAGAGGAAAAATTTTTTAGTATTTTTTATAATATAGTTATGCTTGACACTTTAGAGCTTTTATATGAGTTAAGAGAAACCTTTGATGCTCGACAGGCTGAGAGTCTTGCTCGAGTAATGGGAAAGATTTATAGAGAATTAGCAAACACTGTAACAAAGGTAGAATTTGAGGAATTAAGAAAAACAGTATCTCAATTAGCTGATAATGTTAAAGAACTTGCGGAAGCTCAGAAAAAGACAGAGGAGAGAGTAAACGAACTTGCTGTAGCTCAGAAAAGGACAGAGGAAAGGTTAAACGAACTTGCTGAAGCTCAGAAAAAGACAGAGGAAAGATTAAACGAACTTGTGGAAGCTCAGAAGAAGACAGAGGAAGCTATCAAGAGACTGGTGGGCGAAATTGAAGAGGTTAAAGAACAAGTAGGAGGACTATCACACACAGTAGGTTACACTCTTGAAAACGAAGCTTATAAGGCATTGCCATCTTTACTTAAGAGAGATTATAACCTTGAGGTAACAGGAAGACTAAAGCGAGGTTACATAAAAGACAGCAAGGGACAGGCAATAGAAGTAAACATAATAGGGGAAGCCAAAAGAAACGGAAAGAGAGTATTTATAGTTGGAGAGAGCAAGGTAAAACTCTCTAAGAACGATGTAAGGCGATTCATAGAAAGAAGGGTAAAGAGACTTGAGCCAGTATTAGGAGAACTTTTTCCCTTGATAGTCACTCATATGATATCAGAACCTAATGTAGAGGAATATGCAAAAGAAAAGGGTGTAGTGGTTTATTACTCCTACGATTTTTAAATTTTTCAATTTCTTAAGCAATCAGGGACAAAACTTTCCATCCCACCGATAGTTTAAATTCTTCTTCTTTGGTATGAATGGAAGGGATAGAATACACATTACAATTCCATAGAGATACTCTAAGGGTCAAAATTTAAATATTTTAGGCTAATGGTTTTGATTATATTGGAAACCCTCTTGTTGGAGAGCATATTTTTAATTTATTGATATACAGGTTAAATGAGAGTATGAACGCTGTTAGAGGCTCAAAACTAATTGCATTTTAAAGTATTTTTAAGTTTATTTGTGTAACAAAATAGGTATTAATGAAAGGAAGGTGCTGTTACAGACAAAAAGAAATTGCCTATTAGCTCTTATTATCCATATCTAAAAAATAGTCTTAATGATGATTTCATGCCAGCAAAGGAGGCCATTGATTTTTTTATTTAATTTTGTAACAATAAAAAAACATGAACAGGTTAATTCATGAAAAAAGTCCTTACCTAAGACAACACGCCCACAACCCTGTTGATTGGTATCCTTGGGGAAAAGAGGCTTTTGATAAGGCTTCCAGAGAAAACAAGCCTATTTTTTTATCAATTGGGTATTCCACCTGTCATTGGTGTCATGTAATGGAAAAGGAGTCCTTTGAAGACAAGGAGATAGCTGATCTGTTAAATAAGTTTTTTGTCTCTATCAAAGTGGACAGAGAGGAAAGACCTGATATAGACAGTCTATATATGAAGACATGCTATGTTTTTCAAAACAGAGGTGGTTGGCCTCTTTCTGTTTTCATGACACCTGACAAAAAACCTTTTTACGTAGATACATACATTCCTAAGGAAGACCTCTATGGTAAAATAGGCTTTAAAAATCTTCTCCTGAGAATTTCAGAGCTTTGGCAGAAGGATAGAGAAAAACTCTTTGAAGTCTCAAGCAAGGTTGTTGAGAGTTTAAAAAAATCCACACAAAAAGGACTCATAAAAATCAAGTTAGATGAAGGAATAATTCGTAAAGCCTATGAAGCTTTAAGGCTAATTTATGATAGGCAGCACAAGGGATTTGGTATAAAGCCAAAATTTCCTTTACCACTAAATCTTTTTTTCCTACATAGATACTTTTACAGGTATGGTGATAAATCCTCCTTAGATATGAGTCTACAAACTTTGAAGAAAATGAGAAGTGGTGGTATTTATGATCACCTTGGCTTTGGCTTTCACAGATACTCTACAGACAGGGAATGGATACTTCCTCATTTCGAAAAGATGCTCTATGACAACGCCCTTCTAATGATTTCTTATACAGAGGCTTATCAGATTACAAGGGATGGTTTCTACAGAAAAGTTGCTGAGGAAATAGCTGATTATCTCTTAAGAGACCTTATGAGTCCTGAGGGAGCCTTTTATTCTGCTGAAGATGCAGACAGTGAGGGTGAGGAGGGCAAATTTTACTTGTGGGATTACAGAGAGATTGAGAAAATTCTTAACAGTGAGGAGTTTAAGATTTTCATAACTTTTTATCCCATCTCTAATGATGGAAATTTTTACGAGGAAGCAACAGGACAAAAAAATGGGAAAAACATCATATATCTCACCGAGGATTTTGAAAATCTAGAAAAGACCTTTGGATTAAGTGGAGAGAAACTCCATAGCTTATTGGAGACCATAAGAGAGAAACTTTACAAGGCTCGATTAAAGAGAGTAAGACCTTTTAGAGATGAGAAAATTCTAACCGATTGGAATTGCCTTGCTACTGTAGCTTTTTGCAAAGCAGCAGCTGCTTTCAGAAGAGAAGACTATCATAAAGTAGCTGAAAATTCCATGAATTTCATACTAAATAAATTATTTGATAGTAAAGGCATCCTCCTACATAGGTATGCCTATGATGAATCCTTAATTTTTGGATACATTGAAGACTATGCAAACCTTATTTGGGCTTTGTTAGAATTATATTTTACAACTTTTAAGAGTGAATATCTAATAAAAGCTTGTGAAATGACAGAGCATGTCTTAAAGCATTTTTGGGATTCAGAAAAAGGAGGATTTTTTCATACTGCCCATTATGCTGAAGTGGTATTAGAGAGATTAAAAGACTATTATGATGGTGTAACACCCTCAGGAAACTCAGTTATGGCATATAATCTCACAAGATTATCAAGATTAACAGGCAATAGAGAGTATGAAGAATTAGCTATAAAAACTTTAGATTCTTTTGCCCATGACATAGATAGATTTCCCACATCTTATATTTTTGCCTTTATTGCCTTGGACCTCTTAATTAATGGTTCTATGGAACTGGTTACAGTACTTGAAAATCAAAAGAACAACGAAATTGAATTTTTAAGGGATATCCAGACTAACTTTCTTCCTGATTTGAACTTCTTGTTAAAAGATACTTTAACAGAAAAATTAAATGAGAATTTAAAGGAGCTATCAACTCTTGAAAGCAAGACTACCTACTATCTCTGCAGAAATTTTGCATGTCAATATCCAACTTGTGATAGAGATAAACTACTCTCTATGATTTTCAGAGATAAAACTTTTAAGTCCTGACTACTTTATTCCACAGGGCGAGCAGTTCGTTATGGTTTCTGGTCAATAGATCCTTAGGAGATTGAACTCTAGAGATTTGGGAATCTTTTTATCTGCCTTGTCAGTAGAGAGGGAAAAGATAAGAGATTGCTTCGCAGTCCTTACGGACTGCTCGCAATGACGGATGAGGGCGTAGACATACTTGCATTGACAGCTGAGGGTGTAGATATACTGGCAATGACGGATGAGGATAGAGGTAGACTTGCAAGGAAGGAGAAGGTTAGAGATAGAGCGGCAAAGACATAGAAGGAAGGTGGTAGAGTGGCAAAGACGGAGAGAGTTAGAGGCAGATTGGCATTGACGGAGAAGGAAAGAGACAGACTTGCAATAAAGGAGAAGAAAAGGCGGGCTTGCAATTGACAATAAAAAAGACATCTTAATGACAAAAAAGGCATTAGAATTTATGTAAAAAAGTCCTCTTCTTTAATCTGAAAAGATCAATGAAATTAAAGCAATATCTTTAATTAAAAGAAAAAGGCTTAATCTAAATCTTATCAAGAGCCTGCTTCAAATCATTCATTAAATCTTCTATGTCCTCAAGACCAAGAGCAATTCTTACAAGGTTATCAACTATACCTATGCTCTTGCGATATTCCTCAGGATAGTCAAAAAAGGACATGGTAGACATTTGAGTAATTAGACTTTCGCTTCCTCCAAGACTTGGAGTGATGAGAAATAGCTCAAGGGAGTCTATAAACTTCCAGGTTTTTTCATTGTCTCCCTTTATAAGAAAGGTAATTACGCTTCCAAATCCTCTCATTTGAGATTTAGCTATTTCATGATCAGGATGAGATTTAAGCCCCGGATACCATACCCTTTCGACCTTTGGATGAGACTCTAACATTTCAGCTATTGCCTGGCCTCCTTTGTTGTGATGTTCCATTCTAAGAGCAAAAGTTTTGAGCCCTCTTTCCAGTAAAAAGCAGGTCATGGGAGATGGTGTTGCTCCAATCATTCTTTGTACTTTATTTAGCTCCTCTAAGACACTACTTTTGCCAAGCACAACACCGGCAAGAAGGTCATTATGCCCTCCTAAATATTTGGTGGCTGAATGAATGACAATATCTATTCCAAAATCAATTGGTTTAAGGTTATATGGAGTTGCTAAGGTAGCATCTATCATGGTCATTATACCAAATTTCTTTGCAATCTTAACTACTGATTTAAGATCTATAACTCTCAAATAGGGATTAGTAGGGGCTTCAGTAAAAATTATGTTGGTATTCGGTCTTATTGCAGCCTCTATTGCTTCTGCTTTAGGTTCAACTAAGGATACCTCTATACCAAATTTTTCCAGAAAATTGGTAGCAAAATCTCTTGTTTGTCTGTAGCAATCATTTGTAAATATTATATGTCCTTTAGGTTTCATATAAGCCATTATGGTAAGTATCACAGCGCTCATTCCTGTAGAGAAAAGTATAGCTCTTTCAGCTCCTTCAATGGCTGCTAATTTTTTTTCGCAAACTTCTTGCGTAGGATTTCCATATCTACCATATTCATGTTCTCTAATGATCTGTCCTTCTTTTTTTGACTTCATGAAATCCCAAACTTCTTGACAATTGTCAAAATAGAAATTTGAGGTATGAATAATTGGAGTTGTAACCGAATGATAAGAATTTTTTATTTTTGAAAGTCCATGTATTGAAAGTGTAGAAGTTTTCCATTTTTTTGATTTTTCACACATTGCTATCCCTCCTATTTTTAATTGCTTTAAATAAAACCTCTTTAACTGCCTCAATACTTGGTGGCAATTCAATAGGTTTGTTTCTATATGTGGCAGGAAATTTAAATTTTCCTTCATGATACTTAATTTTAAACTCAGTAAACTTCAATCCATGGGCAGTTGATATAACTACTATGGATTCAGCCCTATCTATCTTTCCAGCCTTAAGAAGCTTGATTAATCCAGCTAAGGCAACTCCTGTATGAGGGCAGTTAAATAGACCAGTGAGATCTCCAAGGGCTGAAGCATCTGCCAATTCTTGCTCTGTTACATCTATTACTATGCCATCAAATTCTTTAAGAACTCTTACAGCCTTTTCATAACTTACAGGATTACCAATTTGAATAGCACTTGCAAGAGTTTTTTTAGCCTTAAGTGGTATTAATCGGTCAAAACCTCTCAAATAGGCTCTATATAATGGATTTGCTCTTTGTGCTTGCGTTACAACAATGCGAGGTTTTTTATTTATCAAACCAAGTTCTAACATCATTTTTAGACCTTTTCCAAGAGCAGATACATTTCCCAAATTTCCCCCGGGAATAATAAAAACATCAGGGCATGACCAATCAAGTTGTTGAACTACTTCAATACCTACAGTTTTTTGTCCTTCTATTCTCAAAGAATTCATAGAGTTAGCAAGATATATGGTTTCATCCTTGGTGATTTCCTTAACAACTTTCATACATCCATCAAAATCTGTATCAAGCTCTAAAACCAAAGCTCCGTTGCTGATTGGTTGAATTAGCTGAGCTACAGAAATCTTTCCCTTAGGCAAGAGAACTATTGCCTGAATGCCAGCTGCTGCACAGTAAGCAGCCAAAGAGGCAGAGGTATCTCCTGTGGAAGCACAGGCAACTGCCTTAATTGGCACACCTTCACTGATCATCTGTTTTACCTGAGATACTAAGACAGTCATACCAAGATCTTTAAAAGAGCCTGTATGAGAATTACCACATAATTTTATCCATAGCTCTCTAAGTCCAAGAATCTTACCTAACCTTTCTGCATAAAAGAGATTTGTTCCTCCCTCGTAAAGAGACACAATATTTTGATTGTCAATGTTGGGTAAAACCCATTCCTTTTTTCCCCAAACTCCTGAACCATAGGGCCATTGATTTGATTTATATCTTTTGTCAAAAAGTGTCTTCCATGAATCAGCGCTTCTTCTTTTAAGTGCCTCTATATCATGTTTAACCTCGAGAAGTGAGCCACAGTTAAGGCAGTTATATATGATTTTATTTAAAGGATAGGTTGATTGGCATTCACTATTTATACATTCAAACCAGGCATTATACTGCATAAGTTGTCCTCCAGCAATATTTTTTAATTAAGAAGCAAGTAAAATTTTTAAATCAGCTATCCTTAAAAAGTTAGACTACATAAATTTGCATATCCAAAAATTTTAATCCTTAAGTAGCTCTCTTGTCTACTTTTTCATAAAAAAGCTATTCCCTCTTTTGTCATAGCAAAAATTTCTTAAGAAAAGCGAAAAGATCGCCTTGTAGATTTTTTTTGTAAAAAGATGGAAGAAGAAATTAATTCTCCAGGCTTTCGAGTCATTCCAAAGAAGTTTTGTCTTCCTGGCAAAGGTCGGGGTTGAAAAGGCGGATTGCTTCGTCGCTTATGCTCCTCGCAATGACAGTATAAGAGGGGCTCCTCGCAATGACAGTAGAAGAGGGCTTCTTGGAGTGACAGTAGAAAGGGCTTCTTGGAATGACAGTAGAAGAGGGGTTCTTGCGATGAAAGATAAGATGGATCCTCGCAATTACAGAGGAATAGGGCTCCTTACCATGACAGATAAGAGCGCTCCTGGGAAAGTCATAGGAAAAGGACTAGGTGAAATGAAATTGGAAGAGATTTTTTCAATGACAGAGTAAAAGGTCTATTAAAAACATCTCCTACACTGAAGTTGAAAGCACTTTTTGAGAACTAGGAAGCACTCTAAGTTTAGTCACATTCCATAAAAATATGGAATTGCACAAATCCCTAAGTGAATTCTAGTGAATAATTAGGAAAAATTTAATATAATTACAGTTAAAAAGGGAGCTTTCAATCATATCTTCTTAATCTTTCCTTTTGAGAGTAAATAATGGTATACTTTATAGAAGTAGGGATTTTAACTGCCAATTTGGGCTTCATGGTGGTTACAACAAAATCCCAGTGAGGCAAAAGGTTTTCTATAAAAAATAACTGGAATAAATTTTGTAGTAATTTAACACAAAAAAGGAGGTAAGGTTATGAGGTATCTAAGAAGCAAAAAGGGATTTACCTTAGTGGAGTTGGCTATCGTTCTTGTTGTCATCGGAATCATCCTTGGTGCAGTTCTTAAGGGACAGGAGCTTATTAATAATGCGAAGATGAAAAGAGCTTATAACCAGTACAGAGAAATTCTTGCAGCTTTCTATACCTATTATGACAAATATGGTAAGTATCCAGGAGATGATAATACTGCAAGTTCAAGATGG
>CALLBR010000009.1 GCA_937998865.1 uncultured bacterium | reverse complement strand
AGGTTAACTTCACTCTTACAGGGTTTACTGACAGATGATTGAGCAAGAGAAAAAAGACATACCACCAGGCTTACTAAGAATAGTGAAGGGGAATAAGCCTTCAAAAAAATTTTTTCTTTTAGTTGGATCTTCTTTATTCCTAATAATTGCTGGATTTTCTGCTATTTATTTTTATGAGAAATATTTTCCTATAGAAGCAAAAAATGAGCCTATCCCTTCCCAGAGATTTACTCAAAACATTCCTCAATCTCAAGCTCATACACAACAATTAGAAAGTGAAAAAAAGAGTAATTTAAATGAAAACTCAAAAACTTTACATACTAAACAGGCAAAAATTATGGACAATGCAAATCCCTCAGAGCAAAATCAAAAAAGAGAAACCCTAAAAATCGCAAACAAAACCAACAGGGATAATAAGCCTACTGAGATTGCATTAAACTCGCTTGAAACCTTCAAAGGTGCTGATTTTCTCTATAGAGCTAAGGATTTTGAAGAAAAAGGATTAATAAACGAGGCAATAAATGAATACAAAGAATATGTTAATTACTCTGGAAAGGCAGAACAAAAAATTCTCAATAAAATTGCAACTCTCTATCTACTTGTAGGAAACCTAAAAGAAGCTGAGCACTATGCAGAGTTAGGCATAAATAGCAGTAAAAATGACAAAGAGATACTCATCAATTACGGAGTTATAAAGGCAAAAATGGGTAAACTTAATGAAGCAGAGGAAATTTTTAACAAAGTGCTCTCCTTAGATTCGCAAAATAAAAATGCCATATACAATTTGGCAATATTAAAGGAAAAAAAAGGAAACAAAAAAGAAGCCCTTAATCTTTACGAGAGACTTTATCAATTAGGTGATACCTCTGTAATTTCCTCTATTGAAAGATTAAAGTAGAAAAAAGCTAAGAAGTCAAAAGAGAGTCAATCCTCTCTTTACTAAAAATTTTTTTATGCTTTAAGGTAGATTGTCAAGACTCACTTCTTTAGCTTAGCAATGATGTAGGAAGGGAATGCAACCCTGTCTCTCCTAATGCTTACCATGTAGGAGGAGCGATTGCATGGCACCCTTTGGGTCTTTGTAATGAAAGTTTTCATTGGCTCATCTACTGAGACTCGCAATGACTTAAAAAGAAAAGGGCAGAGTCAAAATGAAAGAATAGATAGCCTCCTTAGGATGCCTTTTAAGATAACCTTCCCCTTGATGATAAGAGGAAATTTCTGTAGAATTTATAAACCTTTCAAATTTAAATACTTTAAAACAGACTTTACATGAGATTTTTTTATGACATAGGAGCTTTCAATATAGCCAACCATTAAAGCTCTTGAACATATCAGATTTATCAATCTGGGAATACCCTTAGAGGCTTTATAAATCTTCTTTATTGCTCCTTTTTCAAAAGTAACTGGCACTTCTCCTGCTCGCTGAAGTCTGAATTTTATATATGATTCAACTTCGTCTCTGTCTAAATAAGAAAGCCTTACCCTCAAACTTATCCTTTGAGATAGCTGAGTGTATTCTTTTTTTGATAGATTTTCTTCAAAATAGGGTTGAGCAAGAAGTATAAAATGAAGTAGCTTCTCTTTCTCTGTTTCCAAATTGGAAAGATGTTTTATCTCAACAAGGGTCTCTTCTGCTAAATCCTGTGCCTCATCAATTATTATAATATTTCTGATCCCTTGTGCCTTTCTCCTGTAAAATTCTTCTCTTAAAATGCCTGTAAGTTCAACTTTTTCCATATCTTTGTCAGACAAGATAACTTCTTCTTTAGCTATTGATTTAACAAGAATTTTAATAAATTCTTTAGGATTTAAAGTGGAATGAAAGATAACTATTGGATTAACTAAGTGAAAGTTTTTTAAAAAAGTTCTTATAAGTGTAGTCTTGCCCGTTCCTGCTTCACCAGTGATAAGTAGAAAACTCTCGCCTTTTTTTAAAAAATATTCCATGGTATGTAAAGCCTCTTTGTGCCATTTAGAAGGGTAAAAATAATCAGGATCGGGAGTTATCCCAAAAGGATCTTCCTTGAGTTTATAAAATTCTAAATATTCCATTATTGCTCCTAAAAATTTTATTTAAACTTTTTTGATTAACTATACCTCTCTTCAAAAAATAGCATTTACTGTCCTGTAAATGGGAATGCTTATCCTCTCCTTTCATAAAACTACACATGTTAATCATAAATTCATCTTCTCTTTAAGTTTAATTATAAATAATAAAGATATTGACAATCAAAACTTTATCTGATATCATTGTTTGTAGAGAGTATAGCGAGATGGTGTACATTTCTTATGGAAAAATTTATGGAGTTTGCTACTTTAAATTTTAATTTTTTTGAAAGGCGTGCCTTTTTTTGAGCCAATTGACTTTATATTTATAATGTTGAATTAGGAGGTAAACATGGCTTATGAAGCAAAGGATTATTCAAACCTTCTGGGAATGAAAGGCTTCAGTGAAACTCTCCTAAAAAATCATTTCACTCTTTATCAGGGTTATGTAAACAATACTAACAAACTTCTTGATACTTTAAATGCCATGCTAAAAGAGGGAAAGACAGGTCTTCCTGAGTTTGCTGAAATTAAAAGAAGGCTTGGTTGGGAATGGAATGGCATGAGACTTCATGAACTGTATTTTGAAAATCTCGGTGGTGATGGAATTTTTCCTCAGGATAGCAAAATTGCTAAACTCATCAATGAAAACTTTGGTAGTTTTGATAACTGGCTTAAAGATTTCAAAGGAACTGGAACCATGCGAGGAATTGGTTGGGTAGGTCTCTATCAAGATATTTTATTGGGAAAAATTTTCAATTTCTGGATTAATGAACACGATGTAGGACATCCTGCTGGTTGCAATCCACTTTTAATTATGGATGTATTTGAGCATGCTTTTATGCTAGACTATGGACTTAAGCGTGCTGATTACATTGAGGCATTTTTTAAAAACATTAATTGGCAAGAAGTAGAAAAAAGAATTAAATAGGAGGATTTTATGGCTTACACAATTGATGATTTAAAGGCAAAAATTATGGAAATGTACCCTGAGGTAAAAGAACATGGTTTCAATGTTAATATCTACTATAGCGAAGAAAAACAATCCTATATTATCAGATTTCAGAAAGGAACATCAGAACTAATAACCCATCTTGACAAAAAAGATGCTGATGACTGCATGAACAATGTAAAATGTGTATATCTTGGTATTCAGGTAGGACAATTTATCAAAAATTTCACTGAAAAGGAACGCTTTGAAAGAGAAAAGGTTGAGGAAATTTCAGAGTACAAAGCTGTGGAAAAAACTATTGCTTTCGATGAAGAGGGTTATCTTAAAAACATTAATGACTGGAATGAAAAAGTAGCACAAGCAATAGCCCTAAGAGAAGGCTTAGGAATACTCTCCAAAGATCAGATGGAAATTGTAAAATTCATCAATGACTACTACAAAAAATATAATTACTTCCCTGTCTTGAATTTTATATGCAAAAATGTTAATCAACCAAAGGAATGTATTGCTGAAAAATTGATAGACCCTCTTGTGGCATGGAAAATTGCAGGACTTCCCAAACCTGATAATACATTAATTAACATAGTAAAGTATGGCGTTACTCCCACATAATGGACTACTCTATTAAAATAGGTGGAGAAGCAGGACAGGGTATTCAGACAATAGGTGATATCCTGTCCCACATTTTTGCAAAAGCAGGTTATCATGTTTTCACACATCAAGATTATGAATCTCGCATAAGAGGTGGTCATAATTTTTATCAAATAAGAATCTCTGATAAACCTATTACTGCCTCCCGCAGTAAAATTGATATATTAGTTGCCCTTGACAAAGACTCCATATTACAACACAAAGAAGAATTAACCCAGCAGGGACAGGTGTTGTATGACTCCGCATATCTAAAAGAGAAGTTTTCTAATGCAAATTTTATTGATGTTCCCTTCCTTGAACTTGCCCTCACCCAAGGTGGTAGTAAACTTATGGCTAATACTGTGGCAGTTGGTGCGGTGATTGGCATGTTAGGCATGAATCCTAAGATTATGTTTGAACACATAGAGAAAACTTTTAAAAAGAAAGGGGAGGAAATAATCAATTCCAATTTACGATCTGCTGAGGCTGGCTATAAATATGCAAAGGAGAAATGTCTTACTTGCTCATTCATGGTTTCAGGTTTTGAATCACCAAAAATGCTTATAACAGGCAATGAAGCAATAGGCGCTGGTGCTATTGCATCAGGACTTAAGTTTTACTCTGCCTATCCCATGACTCCCTCTACAGGAATATTTAATTTTGTCTCAGACCATGCAAAAGATTTTGAAATAATAGTAGAGCAAGCGGAAGATGAAATAGCAGCAGTAAACATGGCTATTGGAGCATCCTTTGCTGGTGTAAGGGCAATGACTGGTACCTCTGGTGGAGGCTTTGCTCTTATGGTAGAGGGTATTTCTCTTGCAGGTATGACAGAAACTCCCCTTGTAATTGCTTTAGCTCAAAGACCAGGTCCTGCTACAGGACTTCCAACAAAAACAGAACAGGCTGACTTATTTTTTGCACTTTTTGCAGGTCATGGTGAATTTCCAAAAGTATTATTTGCACCAGGAACCCCTGAAGAGGCTTTCTTTCTTACAAACAAAGCCTTTGATTTAGCTGAGAGATATCAAATTACCGTGATAATCTTAACAGATCAATACTTAGCAGACTCTCAGTGGAGCTATGAAAAATTTAATCTTTCAAATTTGAAATATAAGGACTATAGACTTAAGGGAGAGGAATTTAAAAGATTAAAAGAATACAAACGCCATACTTTTACAGAAACAGGTGTATCACCCTTAGGCATTCCAGGCAACTCCTTTCACCTTGTCATTACGGATAGCGACGAACATGATGAAGAGGGTCACATTACTGAGGAAGCTTTTATTAGAAACAAAATGGTTGAAAAGAGACTATTCAAAAAGTTACCCTTAATACAAAAAGAAATTGAACCACCTAAGCTTTATGGAACTAAAGAGCCAGAAATATTACTTCTCTGTTGGGGCTCCACTTATGGCATTGTAAGGGAGGTAGTTGATGAACTATCTAAATCTTATAGAGTTTCTATGCTACATTTCTCTGAGATATTTCCTTTCCCCGAAGAAAAAAGCTGGCTTCATCTTTTAAGAAAAGCAAATTTAGTAATAAACATTGAACAGAATGCAACAAGTCAATTTGCCAAGCTTTTTAGAATGGAAACAGGGATAAAGATTGAAAAACACATAAACCGTTTTGATGGAAGACCCTTTACAGTTG
The DNA here is from genome assembly GCA_937998865.1 of uncultured bacterium. Taxonomy (GTDB): domain Bacteria; phylum Nitrospirota; class Thermodesulfovibrionia; order Thermodesulfovibrionales; family Thermodesulfovibrionaceae; genus Thermodesulfovibrio. The sequence goes on along the minus strand of CALLBR010000009.1, from coordinate 13,519 downwards.
ATGAATTATTGGAGAGAGTTTATGAACAAATTAGATAAATTTAAAGGAATTCAACCTGCTTGGTGTCCTGGGTGTGGAAATTTCTCTATACTAAAAGCCTTTAATGAGGCAATGGATGAATTGGGTTTAGAGCCTCATGATTTTGTCATAGTATCAGGAATAGGACAAGCTGGAAAATTTCCTCATTATACAAGATGTAATACCTTTAATGGCCTTCATGGAAGGACCCTTCCTGTAGCAACAGGAATTAAATTGGCAAATCATAAGCTTCGGGTTTTTGCAGTGGCTGGAGATGGAGACTGCTATGGCGAAGGTGGAAATCATCTCGTTCATGCTATAAGGAGAAACATTGATGTGAAGCTTTTTGTTCATGACAATCAAATTTATGGTCTTACAAAAGGTCAGGCATCACCAACCACAATGAAAGGTATTGTCACAAAAACACAACCTTTCGGAGTATTTTCAGAACAGTTTAATCCTCTTTCATTAGCAATAGCTTTAAACTGTAGCTTTGTTGCCAGAGCCTTCGCAGGAGATATAACCCATCTAAAAGAGATAATTAAAAGTGCTATAAATCATAAGGGTTTTTCTCTGGTGGACATACTTCAGCCTTGTGTTAGCTTTAACAAGATCAATACCTTTGAATGGTATAAAGAGAGAGTTTATTATCTGCCTGCTGATTATGATCCTACAGATAGAGTGAAAGCCTTTGAAAAATCTCTTGAATGGGAAGATAGAATTCCTTTAGGAATCATTTACTTAAATAAAAGACCTACCTATGAAGAACTTATTCCTATAATTAGAGAAAAAACTTTGCTAGAGCAAGAACCTCTCATTCATAGAATCGGAGATTTGTTAGCTAAATTCTATTGAGCTATGATTCAATGAGAAGATCTTATCTAATTCCTCTGGATCAAGCAAAGAATGGTAATCCTTACTAATAGTTATTGAAATTTTTGTTATTGGCATTGCAAGTCTCCTTTCTGTAATCGCGAAGATCTTTAGCTACATGGAAAAATTTAAAATTTTTCCAACTTTTGCTATAATAGTCTCAAAAAATCTTGGAGGTGGAGAAATGTCATTAATAAAATGGTTTAATGAGATTACAATTAAGGATATACCACTGGTTGGTGGTAAAAACGCCTCTTTAGGAGAGATGTATCAAAATCTTAAGGATAAAGGTATTAACGTTCCCGATGGTTTTGCCGTCACAGCAGAGTCATATAAATTTTTCATAAAAAGTAATAATCTTTCAGAACCCTTAAAAAAACTCCTTATAAACCTGGATAAATCTGATGTGACTCAATTAAAAAAAATAGGAGAAAAAATTAGAAACATGATCCTAAACTCTCCCATCCCTAAAGAACTCACAGAAGAGATATTTAAAGCCTACTCTGAGATGGAGAGGAAATACGGTGAAAATGTAGATGTGGCAGTGAGATCCTCTGCCACTGCAGAGGACTTACCAGATGCTTCTTTTGCAGGACAACAGGAAACTTATTTAAATATCAGGGGAGCAAAAAATGTGGTTAATGCTGTTAGAAAATGTTTTGCTTCTCTTTTTACAGATAGAGCAATATCCTACAGAATTGACAAGGGTTTTGATCACTTTTCCGTTTACCTTTCTGTAGCTGTTCAAAAAATGGTCCGCTCAGATAAAGCTTCTTCTGGAGTGATGTTTACATTAGATACAGAGAGTGGTTTTAGAAACGTGGTATACATAACTGGTGCTTGGGGACTTGGGGAATATGTTGTGCAGGGTGCTGTTAATCCAGATCAGTTCTATGTATTTAAACCCACTTTAAGAGAGGGATATAGAGCTATAATATCCAAAAAAATAGGAGCGAAGCAGAAGAAACTTATTTATGGTAAAAGTCCTCAAAAACCGACGGTAGGGGTAAAAACTACTCCTAAAGAGAGACAGAGTTTTGTTCTAGAAGACGATGAAATTTTAAAGCTTGCCCAATGGGCATTGTTAATTGAAGAACATTATAGAAAACCTATGGATATTGAATGGGCAAAAGATGGAGACGGTATCACAGCTGGAACAGGAGAACTTTTCATAGTTCAGGCAAGACCTGAAACTGTACATGCTCTAAGGAAAGAGAATTTCTATGAAATTTATGAACTTAAAGGTTCAGGTAATGTTTTATGCAAAGGATTAGCTGTGGGTAATAAAATAGGACAAGGCAAAGCATCAATTATAAAAGATGTCTCTGATATTCACCTTTTTAAACCAGGAGAGGTTCTTGTTACAGATATGACAGATCCCGATTGGGAACCCATTATGAAAGCAGCAGCCGCAATTGTAACGAATAGAGGAGGAAGAACCTGCCATGCTGCAATAGTATCTCGCGAACTCGGTATACCCTGTGTAGTGGGTGCCGAAAATGCTACAGAAATAATAAAAGAAGGAATGGAAATTACCATAGATTGTACAAAAGGAGAAGAGGGTTATGTTTTAGAAGGAAAAATTCCTTACGAGATTAAAAAAATTGACTTAACATTTTTACCTAAAACAAAAACCAAAATTATGATGAATATTGGCATACCTGAGCAGGCTTTTTCTCAAGGACAAATTCCAAATGATGGTGTAGGACTGGCAAGAATAGAATTTATAATAAGCTCTCACATTGGAATCCACCCTCTTGCCCTTCTTGATTATCCTAAGCTTAAATCAAGAAGTAAAGAAGACAGAAAAATAGAAAAAATAGTTAAGGAAATTGAAAAGAGAACATATGGTTACGAGCAAAAATCTGAATTCTATGTAGATAAACTTGCACAGGGTATAGCTACCATTGCTGCTGCCTTTTATCCGAATGATGTGATTGTGAGATTTTCAGATTTCAAAACTAATGAATATGCAAATCTTATTGGTGGATTTCTCTATGAACCCCGTGAGTCCAATCCAATGATTGGTTGGCGTGGAGCAAGTAGATACTACGATCCAAAATTTGAACCTGCTTTTGCACTTGAATGTAGTGCCATCGAAAAAGTGAGAAACTCAATGGGATTAAAAAATGTAAAAGTAATGATACCTTTCTGTAGAACTGTTGAGGAAGGGAAAAAAGTAATCGAGGTAATGAAAAAATATGGACTAAATCAAGGACAAGAGGGTCTTGAAATATATGTCATGTGTGAAATTCCCAGTAATGTAATCTTAGCCGAGGATTTTGCAAAAATTTTCGATGGATTTTCTATTGGCTCAAACGACTTAACACAACTAACCTTGGGTCTGGACAGAGACAGCGCTATTGTCTCGCACATCTACGATGAAAGAAACGAAGCTGTAAAAAAACTCATAAAGGAAGTAATTCAAGTAGCTAAAAAACATGGTAGAAAAATTGGGATATGTGGTCAAGCTCCAAGTGACTTCCCTGATTTTGCTGAATTCTTAGTAGAATGTGGCATAGATTCCATAAGTCTCTCACCTGATACAGTTTTAAAGACAAAATTGTTAATTGCTGAGAAGGAAAAAAGTATATGATTTTCGAAAAGGGAGTTAAATAGTATAGTATTGATTTTTAATAGAGCTTCTAAAGGAAGAAAGGGGAAATCTTTTCTTATGTATAACAGTCTTAATCTTTTTCTCTATATGCCTTAAGGGTCTGTATTCTCTTGGAGTAACAAAAGTAATTGCACGTCCTGACTTCCCAGCCCTTCCTGTTCTACCTATTCTATGAATATAGCCCTCAGGATTTAGAGGAATATCATAATTAATCACATGGGTCAAATTTTGTATATCAAGACCTCTACCTGCTACGTCAGTTGCCACAAGTATATCAATTATATTTTTTCTAAATTTATTCATAATTGCATCTCTTTTAGATTGTTTGAAACCTCCATGAAGAGAACCAACTTTATATCCCATTTGAATTAGTTTTCTTGAAACCTCATCTACCTTAATTTTTGTACGACAAAATACTATAGCAAGTTGAGGATTTTCCAAATCTAAAAGATTAGTAAGAGCATTAAGTTTTTCTTCTTCTCTGACTTCATAAAATTCTTGTCTTATAGTTGGTACTATCATATTGGATGAACTAATTCCTACTGTAACCGGATTTTTCATGTATTTTTGGGCCATATTTATTATGGGATCAGGTATTGTAGCTGAGAATAAAAGAGTTTGCCGCTGGGATGGAATATTTTTTAAAATCAGTTCAACATCCTCTATAAAACCCATATTTAACATTTCATCAGCTTCATCTAAGACGACAATTTTAATATGAGAGAGTTTAAGAGTTCCTCTTTTTAAATGATCTATAACTCTACCCGGGGTTCCTACAATTATATCAATCCCTCTTTTTAAAGCTCTTATCTGTCTCTCAATAGAAGTACCTCCATAAAGAGAAAGTATTCTTACTTTCTTAAATCTCCCTAGATTGGCAATTTCACAACATACCTGCATGGCAAGTTCCCTTGTTGGTTCAAGTATAATCGCAAAGGGTTTATTATTTTTTTTGCATTTTTCTAATATGGGAATACTAAAAGCAGCTGTTTTTCCTGAACCTGTCTGGGCTTGTCCAATAAGATCCGAACCCTTTAGTAAAACAGGAATAGTAGCCACTTGAATTGGTGTAGGTTCCTCAAATCCCATTTCATTAATAGATCTCATTGTTTCCTTGCTTAATGAAAAATCTTCAAACTTCATTCTTGTACCTCTCTTATTTTTTCGGAGCTAACTAAGACTCTCAGGATTTTTAAATCTTCTGAGGGAAAAATTAGCAACTTACTTAGTATAAGACTATAGTAATTAATTCGTCAAATTATATTTTACCAAGCTTTGATATTAAGTCATAAAGAGGACTTAAAAGACTTATCAGTACAATCGCAAAAAACAAACCAATAACTCCTATCATAGCAGGTTCTATGACTTTACCAAGTCTGGCAGAGTATTCACGAAGATAAGCTGTATAATGATTGTTTAAGAAATTTAATTGTTCTTCAAGCCTTCCAGAGCTTTCTCCCACATTAATAAGTCTTATTAAAAGAGATGGAAAAATATTCTCTTCTTTAAGTGAATTAGCAATAGAAATTCCCGTTAGGATCTTTTCCTTAGCATTTTGTAAAGCTCTTTTCATCAACTCATTATTTACCACATCACCTGTCATGTTCAAGGCATTATCAATAGGAATTCCTGCTCTCATAAGTATTCTCATCTGTTCGCAAAAAAGGGCAACAGCACGAGTATAAAAAATCTGCTTGAATATGGGCAGCTTAAAACTTAGATAACTCCTTAGCCATTTAAACTTTTCATTTTTTTTGAAAATTTGAAGCATTATGAAAATTAAAAGAATAAACACTGGTATGAGATAGAAAAACTTCTGCATCAAAATCCCTATTTCTACTAGCACTTGAGTGATAAAAGGAATCTTAACATCCATGCTCTTCATAGCGCTTACAATCTTAGGGAGAACATAAACTATCCAAAATCCCATAGCACCTAAACTTGCTACAGTAGCAAAAATGGGATATATGAGAGCTCTTTTAATGGCTGTCTTAAGATCTTCAATTTTTTGGAAATGCTCTACAAGATTATCAAGACTTTCATCAAGACGACCTGTTTCTTCACCAATTTTTATGAGATAATGAAAAATACCGGGGAAAATATCACTATGATATCTAATTGCTTCACTAAAAGAGACTCCTTTTTCTACCAAATCTCTCAATTGGGTAACAATTTTTCCAAATTTCTTTGGGCTGCTTTCTGCTATATCTGAGAGAGCAGTAATGAGAGGTATACCTGCTTTGAGCATTATTGATAGATTTTTTGCAAACTCTATGAGTTCTGGATTTTTTATTTTTGGGGAAATAAAGCTAAAAAAAGGAGAAAGAATCCTTGGAATTCTAAAAATTGAGATTATGTATGCATTTTGAAGGGATAAGGAAGCCATGGCTGAGGAAGTATCCTCAGCTTTTAAAAAGCCACTAAAAACATTTCCATTTGTATCAATTGCTTTATATCTATAAATATTCATCCTACAACTCTTTCAACTTCCTCTAAGGTGGAAACTCCCTCTATAACTTTCTTTAATCCATCAATTTTAAGGGGGACCATACCATTTTTCTTTGCTGCCTGCACCAATGCATTAAAGGAAGCTCCATTATAAATCATATCTCTTATCTCTTCATTTACGCTCATCAACTCTCCTATGGCAGTTCTTCCAAGATAGCCTGTATTTCTACACATATGGCAACCTTTTCCATAATAGAGTTTCTCAGCTTTTAGTTCAAAAGAATCAAAAACTTGTTTTTCTCTCTCATACAAATCTCTTTCCTCCTTACAGTAAGGACATATTTTTCTTATAAGTCTTTGACTTAATACTGCCAGTAAAGATGAGCTAAGCAAAAATTTGTCAGCTCCAAGATCAAAAAGTCTTGGTATGGCACTTACTGCATCATTTGTATGGAGTGTGCTTAGCACAAAATGTCCTGTAATGGATGCTCTTATTGCAATGTGTGCTGTTTCTTCATCTCTTATCTCTCCAAGAAGAATTATATCAGGATCATGTCTCATAAAGTTTCTTCCTGCTAAGGCAAAGTCATAGCCAATTTTTTCATTGACTTCACTTTGTTTTGCAAAGCTCATTCTGTATTCCACAGGATCTTCAATTGTAATTACACTTCTTCGAAGTCTATCAACCTGCCTTAGTAATGCATAAAGAGTGGTACTTTTACCAGAACCTGTAGGACCAACAACAAGCATTATTCCATGAGGTTTTTTTATTAGATTTTTAAGTCCTTCCACTAGTTCGTTATTAAATCCAAGCCTTGGCAAGCTATATATTTGCTCTGAACTGCCAAGAAGGATTCTTAAAACCATACTTTCTCCTTCAACAGTGGGGATTGTAGATACTCTGATTTCATATTTTCTATTGATAAACTCAAATATAAAGGAACCATCCTGAGGAAGTCTTTGTTCTGCTATGTCTAATTTTGAGAGAATTTTTATACGAGAAATAATTCCAGCATGAATGGCTCTTGGTAATGAAAAAGCATACTGAAGTATCCCATCCACTCTGTAAGAGATGTTAAGAACTCCGGAATTTATTGATATATGTATGTCTGTAGCATTCCTTCTTATGCCTTCTGCTAAAATAGCATCTACAAGTTGAGGAAGCCTATCTGGAGGTATTACTCCGGTACTTAAGGTTATATTAATAATCTCATCAATAATTTGTTCTGTAGGATTTTCAAGAAAGTAGTAAGCCTTCTCTATTGTTTCAAAAAAGCCTTCTTCATCTGTAAGATAGGGTTTTGCCTTTTTACCAGTAATTATTTTTGCTCTGTCTAAGGCAATGATGTTACCGGGATCTACCAAAGCAATCTTTATTTTTCCATCTTCTTCTTCAAGGGGAAGAAATCTCTCCCTTTCTGTAATGGCTTTCGGAAAAGCTTTTAAAAGCTCCTGTTGTATCGCATACTGTCTCAGATCTATGTATTCAAGACCCTGCTGGATTGCCAGAGTTTCAGAGAGTTCCTGTGAGGAGACAAAACCAAGCATTATAAGGCATTTACCTAGAACCTGACCAGTTATTTTCTGAACACTTAAAGCTATGTTAAGTTGCTCCTGTGTTAAAATTCCCTTTTCAATTAAAAGATCACCCAGTCTCATCTTGAAACAATCCTCGGCTGAAGAAGTATTACAAGCTCTGTATTTGACTGTATTCTATCATGTGCCTTAAATAAATTGCCTATTATGGGTATATCTCCAAGTAAGGGAGTTTTGTTTTCTGCGAGACTTTCTTCTTTTTTAATTAATCCTCCGATTATTACAACTTCTCCATCTTTAACTTTAACTGTGGTGCTAAGCTCTCTTAGGTCAACAATGGGAAGTTGAATTATTGTCTGAGCACCTTCAGAACCATATCCTCTCTCTGCTATATTTATTAAATTTGATATGACTGGAGTAATTGTGAGAGAGATTTCTCCTTTTTCATCAATGTATGGCACAATTCCAATTATAATTCCTGAGAGAAGATTGCTTGTTTCAACTGTATAAGTGATTATAGGAGAGCGTCCCTCTGGTGTAGTTACATTACTTTCTGCCTTAGAAATAAATGTAAAGTTTCTTCCTACAGTAAGCAAAGAGGTTTGACCATTCATTATGTTAATGCGAGGATTTGAGAGAGTTCTTACATCACCAAATTGAGAAAGAGCTCTAATAATAGCTGAAAAATCCTTAATGGCAGTGGTTGTCAAGGAAAATCTTATATCAGAAAATGGAGAGTTTGAAGGTATAACATTTTTAGAATCTTGAGTGCTTCCACCAATGCTCCAGTTATGAGTGCCATGAGACCACTCTCTTAAAAAGGACCAATCTATTCCGTATTTAAGTGAGTCCGAGAGGCTGACCTCAATAACCTTTGCCTCAATTAAAACCTGCCTGCTCATAACTGTCTTTACGGTATTAAGATACTGTTCAACTTTTTGCATATTTCTCTTTGTTGCAGTAACCATAATCGTTCCAGTAAGTCTGTTTATTACAAAATTTTCTTGGGCAGGCATAAATACTGGAACTATTCTTCCTTCCTGGGGCTTTCCTCCTTGAACCTGAGAAGAAGTTTGCTGTGGCGTTGAAACCTGAGAGGTAGTTGAAGTTTGCACTCCCAGAATGGATGAAAGAGCAGATTCAATACTATCCCAAAATTTATATGCTGAATCATCGGATTTTTCTGTTTTAGACACATTACCCTTTAGTTCTGTGGAAGTAGTGCCTCCTCCACCAGTTCCACCACCTCCTGATATAAGCTGTCCTTTAACACCACCAAGAATATCCCCTCCCACTTCAGTAGAGTAAGTCTGATGAATAGGAAATATATTTAAATGAAATATTTTCGTATCAGTTGCAGATATTTTAAGCATATTTCTCTCAATTTTATAGAAATAGTCCGTTGATGAAACAACAGAGTCAAGAGCATCTTGAAGTGTCACGTTTCTTACAATCAGAGTAATAGGTATTTCAGGATCAACATCTCTGTCAAGAATCAAATTAAGACCTGCATCCTTTGCAATAACAAAAAGAACATCTCTTAAGGGCGTTGCTCTTACATTAATTGATATTCTTTTAAGCTCAAGAGGGTTAATCTGAGGATTTTCTACTCTAAATTCAGGCTCTGCCCCTTTGCTTTCCATGGTTTGAGATGGTTTTGGAGGCATGTCAATCTTAGGTATTTGAATATCATTTTTTACATTTTTGTTATGGCAACTTAAAACAAAAAAGAACATGGCAAATAAAATCAATAGTTTTGCAGCCTTAGCCATATCTTCTCTCCTTTTCCATCTTTTATTAAAACTTTATCATCTAATATCCTAAGAATACTAAGATCTCCTAACCTGTCACCTTCCTTGACAATATTTTCACCAAATATGACATATCTATCTTTTCCCTTATATATCATTGAAAGGGATGAAATATTCAAATCTTCTTTTAATGAAATCTTTACTCTTTCTGAAATTTTAAAAGGGTCCTCTACGGTTTTTGTGTAAGAGATTTTCCTCTCAACAATATTAATTTGTTGAGGTTCCTGAAAATTAGCGATGCTTATCTCAAGAGGATTCAAAAATTGAGGTGCTTTAAGCTTAAATGCCACAAAAGGTAAAATAGCTGAAATTGCTATAATTAAAACTGTTATTATAAATCTAACTGTCATTGGATATTAACCTAAATTCACCCTTTATTGTAAAATCTACTACCTTTTCTTTTGCCTTTAGGGAGACTGAGTTTATAAAACAAGCTGGATAAATGTCTTTTTCAAGAAAATTAACAATCTCAATATATCTCTTAAAACTTCCTTCTCCATTTATTGAAAAAGGGAAACCAACCTCATTACCTTCTTTTTTACTTTGTGATATTTCCATTTTTATTTCAGGAAACTTTGAGTTAAAGTTATCAAGGAGTTGTGCCACTAACAAATGAGGGTTTCTAAAATCAGGAGCTGATACTTTTTCGATATTTCTTTTTATCTCATAACTCCTGTGCAGTTTAGATCTAATAATTTCAAGTTGTTTTAGTTCTTCACTTATTGATAGTTTTACCTTCTTAAGATAAATTAAAGTTGAAAACAGAAGGGATACTATTAAAAAAATCAGTGAAAGTCTAAAAAGAATACCTTCTATTTTATCTTTGCAAAACTCTCTGAGAGTCATACTCTCCCTCTATGTTAAACTCTCCTTTCATAAAGTCCCATTTTTCATTTGTAATTTTTAAGCCTCTAATAGACGCAATATTTTTAAGCTCCATAAAATTCATCTGTTTATCAGCAAAACTCATACCTGCTATTTTACCTGAAATTCTAATCTTTTGAATCTTTCCATTTTCTATGTCAATGGAGTTTATCTCAACCCCTTTGATTCTTGATACTTCTTGTATAGGCTCAAAAGGTGCTCTTATATCATCATAAGATAGGAGTTTATTTTGAAGTTCTAGATAGGGTTTGAGGGTCTTTTCAAAATTTTTTATATTATCCTGAAATAAAAAGAAATCTCTCTCTTTAGCATTAATCTCCTTTCTGTAGGAGTTAAAGGTTTCTCTGTAGGAGAAAATTTCATCTATAAGCCTAAAATTGTATAAAGCAAGTAATACGGCAACTAATGACAAGGATATGGCTACATAATTTAAAGGCTTTTTGGTCTGTAAATATCTCTTATACTCTGGTGAAAACATTTCTCTACCCTTTAGTTTGCTCTCAAACTCACTAAGGAAGAGACAAATAGTGTGATCTTTAAGCTCTTCAGGAAAATCAATAAACTCAAAAGGCACTGTAAGCCCACTAATCTCTTGTTTTTCAATACCAATAAGAAGGACTTTTTCTGGTTTTATACGAAAATTCTGTATTGAATAGCTAATAGTCATATTAATGTTAACAATATCCTCTTCATTGAGAACTTTATGTTCTGCCTCAAAAGTCCTCTGTAGGATTAATTCCTCTTCTCTTAGGACAAAGAGCATCCTTAAATTATCAGAAAAAAGACAAATAAGTTGAGGCTCACTAAAATCTCCCTTTGCTTTAAAAAACTCTACCAAGGGAAGAAAGAGGGGATAGAAAGCTTTAATATTTATTCCTTGGAGGATAAGCTTATTTAAAAGCTGAAGACCTTCCTCTTCGACTATATAACATCTAAGAAAGACCCTGCCTGCTTTTTCATGGACATTGTAAAGGAAAGAAAAATTTTCCATAGAAGGGTATCTTTTTCTTATTTCAGCCATGACTATTCCACTTAAAACCTTCCTTTTCCTCTTGATATCCTCAGAAAAGGGAATTGAAAACTGAAAATTTATAAGATTGGGTATGAATTGAGCTATTATAGCCTCTTTAATTTTTTCTTTCTTAATAAAATCTTGCAAAATCTCAAGGGGAAGAGTGTAAGTTTCTACCTTTTTAACATTACTGTTTTTTTTAAGTAGGATTTTAGCCTGATTTCCTTCAATGCTTATGTATGCCTTTTTAGCCATAATTTATAAGTTTTTCGAAGGAAACTCTCTCTTTTTATTACTTTTCTACCTTATTTGCTGCAAAACTTCACAGTTAAGTAGATCCATTGTATCCTCCTTTATTGCCATGGCATGTATTTTATTCTTTCTTAGATAGCTAACAATGTCATCTTCCATATAAAGTGAGGCAAAAACTGGCATAACCCTTTTACCTTTATACTCAGGCAAATATTCATTTATCTCCCTTAGAACTCCCATAAATTCATCTATATAATTTATCCTTGGCATAGATTAACATCACATAGTATTACTGAATTTTTAAATACAGCTATAATCCAAATCTCTTATTTTTGACCTATCTTTTAAGTGTCTTTTTCTCCTCATTTTATATTTAAAGTATAACACAGTCTTTCATTTACTTCTCCTATAAATGTAAAACATTAGAAAAAAAGAACCTAAAATGCTTGTTCCGATTCCTCCTAATGCCTGGATAGTCATTCTCTCAAAGCTCGCTTCCTGTGGAAGTGAAAATAGGAGAAAATATCCGATTAAAATGAGAATAACTCCTAGAGGAAGCATAACCTTAAGGGAGGCTTATGCCTCCTTTAGTTTTAAAGTCTAAAGTAAAGGATGCATAAGGCAGTGCTAGTGCTACAATCCCATCTGATACTTCCTGTGTTTAAAGCCCCATCATCATACTGCTGATCTAAGCTTCCAGATACATCAGCTGGTACATTATCAAAAGCTATCCACATTGTTGTAATTCCCTGAAAAGTAACAGATCCTATACCTATACTTCCTCCGTAAGGATTAGATGGATTCCTTGTTCCATCATTGGCATTTGTTGCACCGGTTAAAATATTTGCAAGCCTCATGTGTAGCCATGCTTGGCATGTTTCAGTTTGAGCGTTTTGAGCACAACCCAGTGTAAGACCATCTATAATTCCATTATTATTACCATTTGTTGCAACACCAGACCATCTTGAACCTGCAGTATTATCATCTCCTGGAAACTTACCGTATTTGTCATAATAGGTATAAACAGCTGCAAGAATTTCTCTGTACTGGTTATAAGCTCTTTTCATCTTCGCATTATTAATAAGCTCCTGTCCCTTAAGAACTGCTCCAAGGATGATTCCGATGACAACAAGAACGATAGCCAACTCCACTAAGGTAAAACCCTTTTTGCTTCTTAGATGCTTCATAACCTTACCTCCTTTTTTTTGTGTTTAGGTATTGCAAAATTTGTGCCAGTGATTTTTTATAGAAAACCTTTTGCCTCACTGGGATTTTGTTGTAACCACCTTGACGCCCAAATTGGCAGTTATAAAATCCCTCTTTTTTGGGGAAATTATATCATGATTTACTCTTAAAAGGAAAGATTAAGAAGATATGATTGAAAGCTTCCTTTTTAACTGTGATTATATTAAATTTTTCCTAATTATTCATTAGAATTCACTTAGGGATTTGTGCAATTCCATATTTTTATGGAATGTGATTAAACTTAGAGTGCTTTGTAGTTCTCAAAAAGTGCTTTCAACTTCAGTGTAGGAGATGTTTTTAATAGACCTTTTACTATGTCATTGAAAAAATCTCTTCCAATTTCATTTCACATAGTCCTTTTCCTATGACTTTCCCAGGAGCACTCTTATCTGTCATGGTAAGGAGCCCTATTCCTCTGTAATTGCAAGGATTCATCTTATCTTTCATAGCAAGAACCCCTCTTCTACTGTCATTCCAAGAAGCCCTTTCTACTGTCACTCCAAGAAGCCCTCTTCTACTGTAATTGCTAGGAGTCCCTCTTCTACTGTCATTGCGAGGAGCATAAGCGACGAAGCAATCCGCCTTTTCAACCCCGACCTTTGCCAGGAAGACAAAACTTCTTTGGAATGACTCGAAAGCCTGGAGAATTAATTTCTTCTTCCATCTTTTTACAAAAAAAAAGCTACAAGGCGATCTTTTCGCTTTTCTTAAGAAATTTTTGCTATGACAAAAGAGGGAATAGCTTTTTTATGAAAAAGTAGACAAGAGAGCTACTTAAGGATTAAAATTTTTGGATATGCAAATTTATGTAGTCTAACTTTT
>CALLBR010000008.1 GCA_937998865.1 uncultured bacterium | reverse complement strand
GAGCAAAAGCGCATAGTAGCAAAGATAGAAGCACTAATGGAAAGGATAAGAAGGGCAAAAAAGCTAAGGGAGGAAACAAAAAGGGATACAGAAAAACTTTGGCAATCTGCCCTTGCCGAAACCTTCCCACGCCCTGGAGCCGACCTCCCTAAGGGTTGGAAATGGGTGAATTTGGGGGAGGTGGCTGTTCATAGGATGGGTGGCACACCTAAAACTGAAATAGCTGAATATTGGTATCCTCTAGAGATTGTTTGGGTAACGCCAGAAGATTTGGAAAAGGGAGAAATTACGAGAATAACAAAGAGCAAACGAATGATTTCCCGTATGGGTCTGCAATCAAAGGGAGGCAAACTTTTTCCACCAAAAACCGTAATGCTAAGCACTACTGCGACTATTGGAAAGGTTGGAATAGCTCAAACTGAAGTTTTTGCTAACCAACAAATAACTGGTATTGTGTGTAAGGAGGAATTGCTTGATCCCCTCTTTTTTGGATATACCTTGCTATGTCTTGGAGATGAACTGAAAAAATTAGGAGGTACTTCAACTGCAACGCATATTAATCAAGACCGCTTATCAAACATTATCATCCCCCTCCCCCCACTTTCCGAACAAAAGCGCATAGTAAACCAATTAGAAGCACTACAGGACAAAATAAAAGCCCTCAAAGAAGCCCAAAAAGAAACAGAAGAGGAGCTTAAAAGATTGGAACAATCCATATTAGAAAAAGCCTTTCTCGGAGAATTGTAAGGGAGTAACACCAACAATAGCCGAAATTCTGGAATTCACTTTACGATTAAGACATATAGGCTTTTCGAGCCCAGCTCCTACAATACTATTAAGACTTTTTTAAAGAAGCAAAAGTATTATGAGTTATTCGGTGTATTTTTTGGTTTTCCTTTTTTTTGATTTTGTGGATGATTTTCTTTGAATAAATAACAAAGGAGGAAATGTCCTTGTGTGAGAGAAGGTTAAGGTTTTTTAGGGTTTCATAGAAAGTTTAAATTTAAATTTTCGGAACATCCTCGAACAGGATTGATTTATTTTAAGATATTATTTAAAATTTTTATATTTACCTTACGAGGAATAAAACATGTTTAAAAAGGTTTTAATTGCAAACAGAGGAGAAATTGCCTTAAGAATTATCAGAGCTTGCAAAGAGCTGGGGATAAGAACAGTAGCCATTTACTGTGAACCTGATGCCACAGCAAGATATGTAAAAAAGGCTGATGAAGCTTATCTTGTCACTCCAGGACCTCTTAGAGGCTATCTTAATATTTACGGTATTGTAGAGCTTGCAAAAAATGTAGGAGCCGATGCTATTCATCCCGGGTATGGTTTCTTAGCTGAAAACCCTCAGTTTGCAGAAGCCTGCAAACAAGCAGGAATAACTTTTATCGGACCAAATCCTGAGGCTATTCGGATGATGGGGCTTAAGAATGAAGCTAGAAAAATTGCTCAGAAACTGGGAATTCCATTGCTACCGGGTACTCCTCCCATAAACAATACTGAAGAAGCCATTGAAGCAGCAAAAGAAATTGGTTATCCTGTTATGGTAAAAGCTGTTGCTGGAGGTGGAGGTAGGGGTTTAAGAATTTGCTATGATGAAGAGTCTCTTCGTAGGCTTATTCCCATCGCCATGTCAGAGGCAAAAAAAGCCTTCGGCGATGAGAGGCTTTTCATTGAAAAATATCTTGAAAGACCACATCACATTGAAATTCAGATAATGGCTGACAAGTATGGTCATATTATCCATTTAGGAGAAAGAGATTGCTCAATTCAGAGAAGACATCAAAAACTTATTGAAATAGCTCCCTCTTTATTGCTTACTGAAAAAGTAAGAGCTCAGATGGGAGAAGCAGCGAAAAAAATTGCTTATGAAGTGGGTTATGACAATGTAGGAACAGTAGAGTTTTTAGTGGATGAAAATCTAAACTATTACTTTCTTGAGATGAATACTAGAATTCAAGTGGAGCATACCATCACGGAAGAGATAACAGGAATTGATCTCGTACAAAACATGATAAAAATTGCTTATGGTGAGCCTATTGATATAAAACAATATGAAGTTACTCTTAACGGATACGCTATTCAATGCCGAATAAATGCCGAAGATCCTTTAAATGACTTTCTACCCTCTACAGGCATTGTCACTGCCTATTATTCACCTGGTGGATTTGGGATAAGGATTGATGGGCATGTAACTGAAGGTTACAATGTTCCACCTTATTACGATTCTCTATTAGCAAAACTTATTGCAAGAGGAAGAACATGGGAGGAGACTGTAAGAAGAATGCATCGTGCTCTCAGTGAGTACATTATAAGAGGAGTTAAAACAACAATACCTCTCTATATCAAGATCATGGAAGATGAAGATTTTCTCAGAGGAAACTTTAGTACAAAATACATTGAGGAAAAGCTTAGCAGCCTTCTTTATGAGGAAGAAAGAGATCCCTTTGATTTAGCTGTAATTTTATCAGCTGCTATTGTAGCCCACAGTAGGGTTTAAATAAATTTGAGAGGAGTATGAAATGTCAAAACCCATTAAAATAATGGATACTACTTTTAGAGATGCACACCAAAGTTTACATGCCACAAGACTTAAGCTTGAAGATATAGTTCCTATTGCTGAAAAAATGGATGAGGTAGGTTTTCATTCTCTTGAAGTATGGGGTGGTGCTACTTTTGATAGTTGTCTTAGATTTTTAAGAGAAGATCCCTGGGAAAGACTAAGAACTATAAGAAGCCTAGTAAAGAAAACGAAACTTCAAATGCTTCTTAGAGGACAAAACCTTGTGGGATACAGACACTATGCTGATGATGTGGTTGAAAAATTTGTTGAAAAAACCATAGCAAACGGTATTGACATATTAAGAATTTTTGACGCCCTAAATGACTTAAGGAACATGGAACGCTCCATATCAGCCACTTTAAAGTATGGAGGAATCGTTGAAGCAGCCTTTTGTTACACCATTGGACCAATTTATACAATAGATTATTTCATTGGTTTGGCAAAAAATCTAAGGGATATGGGAGCTCATATAATATGTATAAAAGACATGGCAGGACTTCTTGATCCCTATACAGCTTATGAATTAATAAAAAGACTTAAAGAGGAGATTGACCTACCAATTCATCTTCACACCCACGATACTGCAGGTATGGCAGTGGCCACAACAATTAAAGCTATTGAAGCTGGAGTAGATATTGTTGATACCGCTATTTCAACTATGGCAGGAGGTACATCTCAACCTCCTTTAGAAACAATTTGTCACATCCTCAAAGGCACTGAAAGAGATCCTCATTTCAATATGGAGCTTCTTGATGAAATTGCTGATTACTTTTATGAGGTAAGAAAGAGATATAAGAATCTTGAAAGCGAATACATTGGACCAGACCCCAAGGTAATCTTTTATCAAGTACCTGGAGGGATGTTAAGCAATCTTGTAAATCAATTAAGGGAACAAAATGCTTTACACAGGATAAAAGATGTTTTGGAAGAAATTCCTAATGTGAGAGAAGATTTTGGATTCCCTCCCTTAGTAACACCCTCAAGCCAAATTGTGGGAACTCAAGCAACTCTAAATGTTCTTACAGGTGAGAGATATAAAATGGTAACAACTGAGACAAAGAATTATTTTAAAGGACTTTATGGAAGACCACCAGCGCCAGTAAATGAAGAAGTGAGAAAAAAAATTCTTGGTGATGAAGAGTTTATTACCGTAAGACCAGCTGATTTATTAGAACCAGAGTTTGAGAAAGCTAAAGCAGAAATTGCAGATAAAGTCAGTTCTGAGGAAGAAGTTCTTAGTTATTGCCTTTTCCCAAAGGTATTTCTTGAATTTCTTGAGGCAAAAGAGAAAGGTGTCAAGGAAGAGATGCCTGCTCCAAAACCACAGGAGGCTAAACCTGCACCAAGCCTTGCTCCCACTGAGTTTATCATAAATCTCTATGGAGAATCTTATCATGTTAAAGTAGGAGGTAAAGGGCATAAAGTTGATGGCAAAAGGCCTTATTTCCTCTATGTAAACAATCAACTGGTAGAGGTAATTGTTGAACCTTTACAAGAGGTTGTTCCTAGTGAAGAGGGCAAAGTTGACTTAAAACCAAAAGAGTCCGTAAGACCTCGACCCACAGAACCTGGAGATATAACTTCTCCAATGCCGGGTACAGTAGTAAAAATAAAGGTTAAGAAAGGAGAAAAAGTGAAAGCAGGCGATACAGTTGTTATTGTTGAAGCCATGAAAATGGAGAATGAAATTCACTCACCAGTAGATGGCACGGTGGAGGAGATATTTATTAAAGAGGGTGATATGGTCAATCCCGATGAAGTTATGATAAGGATAAGATAATGGATTTTCTTCAGATAATAAGACAAATCATTATTTCTGCCCCAGCAATATTAATTGCCATAGTTTTCCATGAGCTTGCTCATGGATGGGTTGCTAACAAACTTGGGGATCCCACAGCTAAATTGGAAGGAAGATTAACTCTTAATCCCATCTCTCACATAGATCCCTTTGGCACAATAATAATGCCCTTTTTATTACTCATCCTTACAAGTGGACAGTGGGTTTTTGGTTATGCAAAACCCGTACCAGTTAATCCTTATAATTTTAAAAATCCTCGCTTAGGGATGGCATTATGTGCTGCGGGTGGACCTGCTGCAAACCTTATAGTAGCTATATTCTGTACAATAATTATTAAATGGATTTTACTCCCCCTCATGGGAGTTGTGCCTTACTTCATATTTGATCCTTTAATTTTAGTTTTAAAATCTACAATCATGATAAACATAGTTCTTGCGGCATTTAATCTAATTCCTATTCCACCCCTTGATGGCGGAAGAATATTAACAGGATTACTCCCCCTCAAATACTCGGAATTTATGGAGAGAATTGAGCCTTACGGATCTTTCATTGTAATTCTTCTAATTGTCACAGGTTTAACGAGGCTTTTTGTATTACCTTTGGTAAAGTTCTTCTATTCTTTACTTTCACTTTTTTAGGAGGCAATAAATGGATAGAGTTCTTAGCGGTATGCAACCAAGCGGACCACTTCACTTAGGAAATCTAATTGGAGCACTTTCAAATTGGGTAAGGCTTCAAGATAAATATGAATGTTACTTTTTTGTGGCTGATTGGCATGCCCTAACAACTGGCTATGCAAATCCCTCACAAATCAAAGAATATACCTTAGACCTTCTCATAAATTTTATTGCAGCAGGGCTTGATCCTGAGAAATCTACTGTATTTATCCAGTCTCAAGTTCCTGAGCATGCAGAGCTTCATGTATTTTTAAGTATGCTTACTCCTCTTGGGTGGCTTGAAAGAGTGCCTACATACAAAGAAAAAAAGGAACAAATTAAAGATAAAGACCTTGATACCTACGGATTTTTAGGATATCCTGTGCTTCAAACAGCTGACATTATCATTTATAGAGCTAAATATGTGCCTGTAGGAATTGACCAAGTTCCTCATTTGGAGATTTCCCGTGAAATTGCAAGAAGGTTCAACTACCTCTATGGAAAGGAATTTTTTCCAGAACCAGAAGCTTTGCTTACAGAGTTTCCAAAAGTACCAGGCACTGATGGAAGAAAAATGTCAAAAAGCTATGGAAACGCCATATATCTAAGTGATGATGAAAAAACTGTGACCGATAAACTAAGAACAATGATAACAGATCCAGCTCGAAAAAGAAGAACAGACAAAGGAGATCCTCAAAAATGCCCTGTTTTTGATCTCCATAAAATATTTTCCACAGAAGAAGAAAAAAAAGAAGTAATTGCTGGATGCACCACAGCAAGTATTGGCTGTATTGATTGTAAAAAAATCCTAATAAAACATGTAATTGACACTTTAACTCCCCTCTGGGATAAAAGACAAAAACTGATTGATAATCCAAACCTTCTTATTGAAATTGCAAAAGAAGGTTCAGAAAAGGCAAAAAAGGTAGCCCAGCAAACTCTTAAAGAGATGAAGGAGGTTATTGGATGGATTTCGTAAAATATAACCGTCAAATGCTTATTGATGGATGGGGAGAAGAAGGACAGAAAAAATTAAGAAATTCAAAAGTATTTATCGCAGGTGCAGGCGGTCTTGGAAGCCCTGTATCCATATATCTTGCTGTGGCAGGAGTTGGTAAAATTACAATTTGCGACTTTGACTCAGTAGAAATAACTAATCTTAACAGACAGATACTCCATAGTCCTACAAGAATTGGCATAAATAAAGCAATTTCAGCAAAAATCACCCTTACTGCTATTAATCCTGATGTGGAAGTATTTCCAATTACTGAAAAAATTACCCCAGAGAATGCCGAAAAACTCATAGATGATGCTCATATAATAATAGACTGCATGGACAATCTCGAGACAAGATATATTCTTAACGAAGTAGCTTTTAAAAAGGGCATTCCCCTTGTCTTTGGCGCTATTTATGGAACGCAAGGTATGCTTAGTTTTATTCATCCACCTGAAACTCCATGTCTTAAATGCCTAATTCCTGAAGCACCTCCTAAAGAAATCTTTCCAGTTGTAGGTGCAACTCCTGGAGTAATTGGAACATTGCAAGCCTTAGAGGCAATAAAATACCTTGTTGGCTTTGGCAAACTTTTTAAAAGTAAATTACTCTTTTGGGATGGACTGAAGGGAGAATTTAAGACCTTTAAAGCTCACAAAGATCCATCCTGTCTTGTATGTAAAGGAGAATAAAATGGAATACATTAACGATTTTATGTATTTTGTTATTAAACCATTAGAGGGGAAAAAGCATATCTATTGCTCAGGAGTAAATCTTACAAAGTTTTCTCCTATTACAAAAGGCAGACACAGGCTGGGACAGAATCCTGCAGTCAAAGGACTTCAAACTCTTAACAATGACATAAGGGCTATTTTAATAGAAAATAACGCTACACCTGAAACAATCAAAAATTTATCTTGTCTCCAATTTAAACCATTAAAAGAAGACCTCTGGTATACAGAATCTTTCTTAATTCACAACTACACTGAAGAATTGAGCAAAAAAATAAGTGAATTTGCACCAAAGGAACTCCTAAAAAAAATGTTTAGAGCGATGCTCTTAAATGAGCCTCTTACTGGAAGTCTCTCTCCAAAAGATATGGAGAAATATCTCTATAATCTCTCCAAGGAACTCTCTTAAAAATATCTTACTTGAGGGAGGCAAGATTATGGATAAAGAAACTCTTGTTCAGTGGGACAAAGAACACCTATGGCATCCCTTTACTCAAATGAAGCTTTGGTTTGAAGAGGAACCGACTATTTTTACAGAAGGCAGAGATTGCTTTCTCAAAGACATGGATGGAAAATGGTATCTTGACGGAGTATCATCTCTCTGGGTAAATATTCATGGACATAGAAGGGCTGAAATTGATGAGGCAATAAAAGCTCAACTTGATAAACTTGCCCATTCAACACTGTTAGGAGCTTGCAATGAACCGAGTATTGTCCTTGCAAAGAAATTGTCTTCTTTACTATATGAAACTCTGCCCTGGGGAAAGCCTCTTACAAAAATTTTCTACTCTGACAATGGCTCCACTGCAGTAGAGATTGCTTTGAAAATGGCTTATCAATACTGGATAAATATAGGAATAAAGGGAAAAGATACCTTTGTAAGCCTAAAAGAGGGCTATCATGGAGATACAATTGGTGCAGTAAGTGTGGGAGGAGTGGAACTTTTTCATGAAATCTACAAACCCCTCCTAAACAAAGCAATTCAAGCTCCTGCTCCCTATTGCTATCGTTGTGAACTTAAGCTAAATTATCCTTCCTGCGGATTAGCTTGCTTAAGTGAGATGGAGCAGATTATTAAAAAAAATCAGGAAAAAATTATTGCTATAATTGTGGAACCCCTTGTTCAGTGTGCTGGTGGCATAATTGTTTGGCCTCAAGGCTATCTCAAAGGATTAAGAGAGATTTGTGACAAATATGAAGTCCTTCTTATTGCCGATGAAGTAGCCACAGGATTTGGAAGAACTGGAAAAATGTTTGCTTGTCAACATGAAGAGGTTACTCCTGACATACTTTGCTTAAGCAAAGGAATAACAAATGGTTACATGCCTTTGGCTGTAACTGCTACTAATGATAACATTTTTAATGCCTTCTTAGGTGAACTTGAGGAAAGAAAGACCTTCTATCATGGACACTCTTACACTGGAAATCCCTTAGCTTGTGCTGCAGCTATAGCAAATCTTGAAATCTTTGAAAAAGATAAAACACTGGAGAGCCTTCCACCTAAGATAGAACTCTTAAAAGAAGAGCTTTCAGAGATTGAGAAACTTCTCCATGTAGGGGATGTTCGTCAAAAGGGAATGATTGCTGGGATAGAAATTGTAAAGGATAAGGGGACTAAAGAACCCTTTCCTTGGAAAGAGCAGACTGGATGGAAAGTGGTTAAAGCTGCAAGAAAGTATGGTGTATGGTTAAGACCCCTGGGTGATACAATTGTAATCATGCCTCCACTTATTATTTCAGAGGATAATCTTGAGAGATTGCTTCATGTCATAAAAAATTGTATAATTGAAGTAACTTTGTAAAAAGGAGGAAACTTAAAATGCTTAAGTTCATATCAATAATTTTTGCCTTATTTATACTAACTGCCTGTACAGAACAGATAAAGGTTGATGTGGCTGGCTTAGGAGAGACTGAGGCAACAGGACCGTCAGCTTTAGCCTGGGATGGGAAAAATTTAATAATGGCAAAGGAAGGACTAATTGCCTTTTTAGATAACATTGACACTGCAGCTACTGGGTCAATTTATAACTATGTTGGACATTACTTTTTTGATCGTTATCCCATTACTATAAAATCTAAAGAAATATCGGCTTTTATAACTGGTCTTGCTTGGGAAAAAGCCTCAGTAGATAGCGGATATATATGGGTAGCTGATGGAGCAAACAGAAAAATTTTGAAAATTACTCCAAAGGGTGATGTAATAAGAACAATAAATCTTACCATATATCCCGAAGATATAACCTTTGATGGTGAAAATCTATGGGTAGCAGACTCAAAAAGAAAGAAAATATTCAAACTAAGCCCTATTGACGGAAGTACTTTATCAGAATATCTCTCACCTATTACTATACCTACAGCTTTAGCCTGGGATGGAAAATATTTGCTCATAGCAGGAATTAAAGATGATAAATTCATTAAGAACTCTTCAGAAAATGTAGAGATAGTAAAGCTTGATCCTGAAAGTGGAAAAGTTGTTGCTACTATATTTATTCCCAAGCATTTCACCATACATTTAAAAGAACTATCTTTGCCAACAGCAATGGTATGGATAAACGAAAAAATATGGGTATCTGATAGAAATTCTGGTAAAATCCTGGTTCTAAGTGACTGGACAAGGGCTTCAGAGGATAATAAAAATTATAAACTTACAACCACCACACCAACAGTGAAAAAAATTAAAATAGTGGAACAATCAAAAGCTCAAGAAGCAGAGGAAGCTAAAAAAGCTGCTGAAGAGGCAAGAAAAGCTGCGGAGGAAGCTAAAAAAGCTGCTGAAGCTGCCAAAAAAGCCTTTGAATTACAACAGAAAAAATAGTGTTTAAAATCGGCAATTTTGAATTACAAAGGGGCAAATTATTTATTATTGCAGGACCTTGTGTAATTGAAAATGAAGAGGTTCTTTACAGTACTGCTGAAACTCTTAAGGAAATAGAAAAATCCTTAAAAATTCCCATAATTTTTAAATCTTCCTATGATAAAGCAAATCGTTCATCCCTTCATTCTTATAGAGGACCCGGAATTCATAAAGGTCTGGAAATTTTAAAAAAAGTAAGAGAGAAAATTAATATCCCTATTTTAAGCGATGTCCATTCAGTAGAGGAAATTAAAATTGCAGGAGATGTTCTTGATGTAATACAAATTCCTGCTTTTTTATGTAGACAAACAGATTTGATCCTGGAGGCAGGAAAAACAGGTAAACCTGTAAATGTAAAGAAAGGTCAGTTTCTTGCACCTTGGGATGTAAAGAACATAGTTGAAAAATTTAAGTCCACAGGCAATGAGAAAATCATCATTACTGAAAGAGGAACAACTTTTGGTTATAATAATCTAGTTGTTGATTTTCGAAGCTTTCCTATCATACGTTCAATGGGAGTGCCTATTGTCTTTGATGCTACTCATTCTGTGCAACTTCCTGGTGGTGCTGGTAGTTGTTCAACAGGACAAAGGGAATTCGTGCCTTATCTTTCAAGAGCCGCAGTAGCCTGCGGTGTAGATGGCCTCTTTTTCGAAGTCCATCCAAACCCTGAAAAAGCCCTTTGCGACGGACCTAATATGCTCTACTTAAGTGATTTTAAAGTTCTACTGGAGGAACTACTCCAAATTCACTCTGTAGCTAAAAAATACTATTAAATTACTCATTGATTTAGTATGAAAAAATTTACACTGAGCATTAAATGGCTTTTTGTATTGCTTATTCTCATAGTGGCAATAGGAATATCCTTAATCAATTTTTTATTCTCTTATAGAATTCATGAAAGACATTTAAATCAACATTTTTCTACTCTATCTTCTCTATTTCAAAGAGAGATAGAAAACATAATAAAACCTATTGAAAGTTTTATTTACAATATGCAAGCCTTACTTTGCTGCAACATTTTGGATTTCAAAGATATTGAGAAAACCAATCAGTTTTTAATGAATTTTATGAATAAATATCCCTATGTAACATCAATTAACTATGGAGATAAAAAAGGTAACGGCTACCTAATTTTAAATGACAGAGGCAAATGGCTAAATAGAATAAAAAAAGAGGTAGATAGGGATTTTGTAACTTGGCATGAAATAAACAGTAATGGAAAAATCATAAATACTCGAAAAATTAAGGACTCTTATGACCCAAGAGAGACTGTATGGTACAAAGAGGCAATAAAAAATCAAGGGATTCATTGGAGTGAAGAGTATTTATTTCGCACAACAAAAGATCCTGGTATAACTGCATCCTCAGTTTTATGTCTGGAAGAACAAAAAGTAGTGGGAGTTGATATTATGATAAAAGACTTTTCCAATATTTTAGAGAAAATTAGAGAAAAAAATCCTTATAAGGATACCTTCCTTTATGTTTTTTCTGACAAACATGTAATTGCCTCCACAGATAAAACATCTTTTAAGCCTGGCAAAATATATTCAATAACTCAGGAAGACTTTCCTTTACTTTACAATGCCCTGTTAAATATCAAGGATGGCGGAGAGATCTATTACTTTGATTTTAGCGGACAGACATGGATTGCCAAAAGAGAAAAATTAATTCTGGGTAAGAGAGAATTATCAATTTTGATAATTTTACCAAAAGTTGTCATCACAAAAGAGCTAAGACTTTATCTTTTTTATCAATTGCTTGTGTCTATGTTTCTATCATTTTTGATACTTCTTTATATAACTAAAAAATACATGAATCCTTTAATAGATATTTCCCGAAGCGTAAAAAATTTTGGCATAAAAGAAATAACTCTAAAAAATCTTACCCAAAGAACTGATGAAATAGGAATTTTAAGTAAATCCTTTTCGCAAGCTTCTTCAGAAATCTTAGAATCAAAAAGGATGCTGGAAGAATCAGAAAAAAAATGTAGAACAATATCAAATTTAGCTCCTGTTGGAATATATCTCATTGACTATGATACTGAAAAATTTATTGAAGCTAACTTTACAGGACTTTCAATGCTTGGTTATTCCTTAGATGAACTAAAAGAAAAAACCTTGGGTGATATTTTCCCCTTAGAAACCTTGAAGGAGATAAGAGAAATCAGACAAAAAGAAAGCATTGAAAGCCTATGTAATGTTTCTGATAAAAAGGGCAACAACCTTGAATTTAGAATTAAAGCTATAAAATTAATCTTTAAAGATAAATCATACATACTTATGTCTGCTGATGATATTACAGAATTAAGAAAAATGGATAGAAAAATCAAAGAAGCTGAACAGTTTGAAACCGTAAGAAATTCCTTAGGAGAAGCAGTGCACAGATTTAAAGACTTAATAAATGTTATTCATGGCTTTGCTACCATTGCTCAGTCAAAAGAGACAAACGAATTTGTTAAAAATGCCTTAGACCAGATAGTGAATGCTTCAAAAAGAGCAATTTATTTAACTAAAGAACTTTTAACTGTAACAAGTGAAAGAAAATACGATATGCAAATAGTTGATTTAAAAGCCTTAATACTCTCAATTAAATCAAAAATTCAGGCTTTTATGGGAGAATCCATAGAAGTATTTTTTGAAACTCAAGATCAGCCTATCAATGTAAAAGTTGATGTTAAAGCCTTTGACGAAGTTATGAATAATTTACTATCAAATGCAAAAGATGCTATGCCAAAAGGTGGTACATTAAAAATAAAAACTGAAATCGCTACTTTTTTAGATAAAAATTTTGCTCTCTTTTCCTTATCAGACACAGGAGTTGGGATGGATGAAGAGACTAAAAAGAGAGCTTTTGAGCCTTTCTTTTCCAAAAAAGGAGCAGCTGGAACAGGACTGGGACTTTCCATTGTTTATAAAATCATAAAAGACCATGAAGGCTTTATAGAAGTGGAAAGCGAACCCGGTAAAGGTTCCACATTCAAAATTTATCTTCCCTTAGTTAAATGATACTGAGAAAGCTCTAAAAATTAACTCGTAATTTTTCTTATTTTTGCAGGAAGAGTAGAATCTTCCTGCAAAAATATTTCTCTTACCTAAACAGAGCGTTTATCCCTGTGCCACTTCTTTCCTTTTGATTGTTATTCATGTTACAGTCGTCATTGTTAGGATTTCCGTCTAATCTTATATCTGGGTCATAGACAATGATAACTTTATAAGAGGGTGGAAATTCGCCCTCTGAAGGAGAG
Source organism: uncultured bacterium (assembly GCA_937998865.1). Taxonomy (GTDB): domain Bacteria; phylum Nitrospirota; class Thermodesulfovibrionia; order Thermodesulfovibrionales; family Thermodesulfovibrionaceae; genus Thermodesulfovibrio. Next base: position 41,428 of record CALLBR010000008.1, on the reverse strand, counting down.
GAAGCATCCCATTGCCGTTCATAGGATATTGTAACTTCCTGTCCAGGATTTAAGTTTTGGAATTTTTTTCGAGCAACGAGGTTAGCTGTTCCACCCATTGGACCTTCATACAAAAAAATCTCTTGCTGATTTGGTCCTGAAATATAAGACTCCATTCCTATGTTTTTAACTACACCTGTTATTCTTACCTTACCTGAGAATTGACTTGTCCTTGAAATTATAGAAAAGTCAATTCTCTGAACCGCAGGATCAGGACATTTTTTTATGGGAATTGGTTTAATTTGTCTTAACTTATCATCAACGGGCGACTTAAGTTGATCCTTTGGTTGCGGTGGTGTTTCTGCATAAACATAGGTTAGAAGGAATAGTGAGAAGATTAATCCTAAAAAAAGAGTTAAAAAAGTTAACTTTTTCATTTTATTCTCCTTTTATTGACCTTTTCTCTTGAAATAATAGCCAGGTGCTGTTATTTTTATCTTGTCGGTTAATATAGGTGGTTTATTAAAAGCTTCTCTGCATTCTGGAAGGTGTGTTGCAATGTAAATTATTAAATGATACTCTCCAGTAGTAGGATTAATAGATGAAGAAGCTTCATTATTGACTAAACAATGGCTAGGCATAATGTTACCAACTAACTCTCTTGTATTAGCCGTTACTTTTGCCTCTGAAGGTAAAGGTAAAACAGAACCATTAGGTGCAGTTATTTTACCATAAACATCAAAGTGACCTACAGATGGGTAAGGTGTTTGTGAAGATGGGTGAGCAAAAAGGGAATTATTGAAAATTAATAAAACAGCCACAATGAGCACTAGCTTAAGAAAAACCTTAATTTCTAATACTTTCATTTTTCCTCCCTTTAAAATTTTTTAATTTTTCTGTAAATCAAGAATCTTTACTCCTATAAAGTCAATATTGATAAATTCCCGACTCTTAGCGTGAAGTATTCCCTCAAAGTCAATATTGATAAATTCCCGACTCTTAGCGTGAAGTATTCCCTCAAAGTCAATATTGATAAATTCTCGACTCTTAGCATGAAGTATTCCCTCAAAGTCAATATTGATAAATTCCCGACTCTTAGCATGAAGTATTCCCTCAAAGTCAATATTGGTAAATTCCCGACTCTTAGCGTGAAGTATTCCCTCAAAGTCAATATTGGTAAATTCCCTATTGGGTGCTGTAGGCGGCGGTTGTTGTTTAGGAATATTTTCATTAACCTGTGGTGGAAGTACTGTAGGAGATTTTTGATTTTGTTGATTTTCATTAATAGTTGGTCTTTTAAGATTCTTTAAAGGATCAGCATTAGTATCTGCTGCAAAGACAAAAACAATCAGTAAGGAAGCACACAAAAAAAATAACTTTACTCTCAATATTCACCTCCTCTTTTTTTATTTTTGAGACTTTCTTTTCTTTGCACCTACCATTAAATCTCACTCAAAAATCTCAACTTTACAAGTTAACAATAAGTATGTTTTCACCTTTAATTTGTTCAAAAAATTTTTACTCCCCTGGGAATATTCCAAAAATCTCCTTTTCCCATTTATATAAATCACCTTTGAAGGATGGGAGATTTCTTTTATCACCCATTTGAATGTATAATGCTAAAAGTCCACTCACATAAGCAGAAGACAATGAAGTTCCTGAAATGAAATTGTGTCTGTTATCTGGAAAAGTGGTAATTATTTTGTCAGCAGGAGCTAAAACTTTTGCTTTATTAACAATATCCTTTGAAGGATAGGGGTTTTCCTTTTCATCCATTCCTCCCACTGAAATTACATCTGGATGGGAGGCAGGAAAAGTGATTGAATTTCCGATGATTGATAAAGGCACAACTATAAAAATCTCCCTCTGCACTGCTTTGTCAATTAGCGCACTTAAAAGTCTATCATAATTTAATGAGCCAAAGCTCATATTGATAACTCTTATATTTCTTTTAATTGCCTCATCCAGTGCTTTTAGAATATTAAAACTCTCACATAGCCCCTTAGCTGTATCACCTATCTGAGTACATGCCCGCAGAGAATAAATTTTAGCCTCTGGAGCAACTCCTGCTATTCCAAAACCATTAATACTTGCTCCAATTACACCTGCCACAGCTGTTCCGTGAATCTCTTTTTTATAGGTTTCTGCTCTGACAAAATTTTTTGAAAGGACAACCCTTTCCTTCAAATCCCTGTGTTCATAATCCACACCTGTATCAATGACTGCCACCTTAACACCTTTACCTTTATAAAGGTTATGTATTTTTTCAATCTTCATAATGTCAAGGGCGTACTGAAATTTTCTCAATGGTTCTGAAAGGGTTTGAAATATAAAATTAGGTTGTGCAAGAATAATTTTTTCTTCTGATTTTATCAGTTCTATCTTATCTAAGATGTTTTCATTACACTTAAATAAAACAACCACTGTGTTTAAAGTCTCTAAATTGAAAAATTCAATAATCTCCAATCCATATTTGACCTTTAATCTTTCAATAAAATCCTTAGAAAAGTCAGTTGTTGAAAGAGCTATAATGATATGTCCCGGAATGAAACTTTGGGACCTAAAAGAAAACTTCCAAATATCGCTTTCACCTACTGAATTGTTTTTTTCATCAAAACCTATTACTCTCCAGTAATAAGTTTTTCCCTGTTGAAAAATTTTCTTCACAATAGAATCTGGCAAATTATAATACGATTCCTTGGTATAGGCAGAAAAAATAGGCTTGGAATCTCTGTTTTCAAAAAATTGAACCAGATACATCATTGTTCCATCAAGATTTTCCCAGGTGAATTTCTGAGAAGCATAGTCAAATTCTGAATTATTTTGAGGAGATAAAAGGTTTATCTTCAAAAATTCTTTTACTTCCTCTGATCTTACAAAATAAATGGCAGAAGGTAAAGGAATTTCAACAGATGGATTTGTAACGACAAATCTAAGTATGTGTGTTCCAGTTTCAAAGGTAGGAAGAGGTGGAATATCAGGTGTTTGAAAAGTAGTTGTTTTCCCATAGGTTATATGCTGATTTACATGAGAAAGTATTCTCCCATCCACTTCCCAATAACCTCTAAGAAGTCCAGAACCTGTAAATTTAATATCTGCAAAAGCTTTAAGTCCTTTATAATTCTTTGGAACAGTAATCTCAGCACGGCCATTTTCAAAATAAAGCTCTATTCTTTTTATATCAAACTCAGCAGCTGCCTCTGTTGTAATGTAAAAAATTAAGGAGACTAATTGGTAATATTGGTAATATGTGGAAGAGCAGTTTAGAACTAAAAAATTTCTTCTAAATTCTATTTTGTTTTCCCTCATTTTTATTGCTCTTTCAGTAACGCTTAAGGGTATATTTAAAACTTCAACTGCTGTGGCATTATTGCCTGCTACATTTATAGTGATTGTTTTTTGAACAGTGCCAATTATAGTATTTCCAATCACAAATTCCCCTAAATTTGACTTTGCAGAACATGAAGGATTATAAGGATTTGTTAATTTGTAATTTAATGTGACTGTGTTTGTTTGACCACGAGGTATATTCGTCTTACTTGCCGTAACTGTCACTCCTGCATAAGATATTGCCTGAAAAAACATTAATGAAACAACTATAATTAGAAAAATGCTTCTTCTCATGTATACTCCTCCTTAAAATGAAAATGGCATATTTGTGGTAAATACAAGATAAAGCACAAATTCATCCCTATCTGAGAGGGCGTTTATCTTATCGGTTATTTTTGAATAAGTTGCTTTTAAGGCTATAACAGGTTTTGCATAGTCCTTGACAAATTTCGCAAGATCATAGGCAAGTTGAACTGCTCCATTTAAGTTTCTTGTATTGGTTGAGCCATCATTTGCCTTTGTAATTGTATAAGTTCCAGCTATATCAAAAGTAGCTTTTTGATTCAAAAATTTGGTTCTAAAATCAAGATTTGCAGTATAAGTATCAGTTCTTGCACCTGTAAGCTTTATTTTTGATTGATTAAGGGCAAAACTTGTACTAAAAGAAAAGTTGACATCAGTATAAACAGGAGTGAGAGTATAGGTTATAGAGGTCGTATCATTATTAGCCGCTGTTTTATCATTCAAGAAAGAATAAGCTGTTGTAAAGCCTATGTTTATTTTATCCTTTACATAGTTAATCCTCCCTGATATGGTATCGGTTTCTATATTTATCTTGTTAGTTTCCTCTTGTTCATTAGTACTTTTCTGAATTGATTTTTGATAAATTAATCCCAAAGGAAGCTCTGGAATTTTATTAAAGGAATAATCCAAAGCCATTTGAGTATTATATATTCTCGGAAAAATTTCATCGCCTCTTACATTATCGTTATATCTTGAAAAAGATAAATTCAATGAATGCCAATCCCAGTTAGCTCCACCTCTTAAACTATATCCTTGACGATCTTTTTGAATAGTGTTTCCCACTATCTGATAATCTCTTCCTATATATTCATACATGGCTTCATAGTTGTACTTGTCTATTGCGCCATAAATCTTTGCCCTGTATGCCTTATCACTATCTTTAGCAAATTCGTCAGATGTATCAGGATCATATTTGGAAAAATCAATTTCAAAATCTGTATTTAATTTGTTTTCAAAAAAATACGAATTTACCAAAAAACCTAGAACATCTCCTTGTCTATTGCCGCCAAAAGAAGAAATACCAAATCCTGTTGATGGTTCACCACCCGTTACATAAAGGGTTTTAAACTCCATCTTTCTATCAAAAAGTTTCAAGGCTGCTGATAAACCCATTATATGGTCATGGTTGGAAGTTTCAATTCCTGTTCCGCCCCTTGAACCATAAAGAGCTTCACTTTTTACTGTAAAGGCATTAAGCTGAAATATATCGTATTCAATATTAAATAAGCCACCTTTTCGACTAAGCCCTGAAATAGTATAAGGTGATTCTGTAATTTGTATATCACCAATGTTTGTTTTTACCTTTAATAAATCTTTTGTATAATTTCCAGTAAATGTCCAGTTAACTATATCCAATCCTTTTTTCTGCGGTAGTGTAAGCGGTTCATTCTGGTCAAAATATCTAAGATTAGTATTGAATGTGAATTCCCATGTCTGATTTTTTAACCTCGTATTAGAACTTAAATTTCCCTCTATCTTTGAATAGGGAAGATTCCCAAGTTTATCAGATTTTTTAAGAACTCCCTCATAAATTATGGTTGCATTATTATTTGACAAGGCTTCATCGAATACTTCTGTGTGTCTAGTTTGGAAGGATAGAGTCTTTTCAATTTGATTCCCTTCTTTATCTTGAGCTGAAATATTAACTGTATGAGACCCCGGAGAAACTACCATAAAAGGTTTTAACTCAAAGCCCTTTTCAGTGAAATTAACTAATTGAGTAACATCTGTTCCGTCAAATAAAACAACGATTGTTTCTTTCTTCACTTTTTCATCAAACTCCACTTTAATATTAGGCTTCTTTGCTATGATTTCTGAGCCTTCTTGAGGATATAGGACTTTGAATAATTCTTCTTTCATCTCTGATGCGCATAAAGGAACATGAAAAAAAATGAATATTAAAGAACCCATAAGAACAAGGAAAACCATTTGCGCTCATCCTCCTTAATTTTTTTTGGTTATCTTTGAGCACAAATGGTTTTCCAATTACCATTTATACCTTGGACAACCTACTAATTATATATTTATTTAGGCAAATATTCAATCAAAATGTTATCGCCCTCAGTCTTTACATCTACTATTTGGACTTGATAGAAAGTCTCCAGCTCCAATATTTTTAACTATAAATTTTATCTTCATTGTTTCCTTATCAACTAAGGCTTCATATTCTCTATTTTTGGTTTCTCTACATTTATGCTGGCCACCTTAATTTTTTGTAACATACTTTGGAGAGGGCTACCATATTTATCTAAATCTAATTTCACTGGCTCTGAAGCTATTATTTGCAATGTATATGTATCACTTTTAAAGGATTTTATTGTTTTAGAACCTTCAATCTTAAAGTTTTCATTTCTATAGTCTGTCCGTGAAAGAGGAATTATGCCAACATCTGGTTTTATTTCAAGTCTTAAATTTGAAACATTATACCCCTTTATTGTCCATCTAAGAATAACCTCATCTCCATAATTTATAGTATTTGATGAAGTTGAAAAGTTAATTATATTTAAGCTACTTTGTAAGGCTGGTTTACTACCTCTTAAATCTTCTGGTTGAGAATTGGATGATACAGGAGGATTTTGAGAAGTAGTATAGTGAGGTTGAAATTTAGGACTCTGAATTCTATCAGTCTGACAATATGCTGAGGCTATAAAACAAAGAAAATAAATTGAAATTAATAAAAACCTCAATCCCTCCATCTTAAATCCCCATTTAATATGGTTATCTCCTTATATGCATGATAAATTCATTGTTTGCCTTATTTTCAGTTGCACTATCAGTAGAAAATTTTATTTTTACCTCCACTCCAATATCAGATGGCTGAGGTGTTACTTTAAAAAGATAGTTTACACCACATGGACTTATAGCATTCGTGCTAAAAATTTCATGAGGAGGAATTGACACATTTCTACAAGTTATCACCATCGCCGGTATTTCAAGTTTACTATCAAAAACATTATTAGAATTTATCAGCGAAACATATGGTGGTTGAACTCTTTTCCAGGTATTACCATGAGCATAATCCTTAAACCATACTTCAAAATGAATCGTTCCATTGAAACTCCTGTTGCCCTTGTTCTGGATTTGGGCATAATAAGAATATTCATTGCTATTCTTTTTTAAATCAACGATGACAAGGTCAATCCCTACCATTCCGAGTTTTTCAAAAATCCGACTTAATTGATTGTTCGATTCCGCTGACTCATTAATTACATTCGTAATATCAAGCCTAACAATAACTTCTGTCCTATTTCCCTCTGTTTTTTTACCTGTATTCCATATTACCTCTCCGCCGGGACGGCATAATGCTTTGGAAGAATCAATTGTGGCAAGAGGAATTTTTTGTCCATTTTTATTAATCTCTAATAAAATTAAAGCATATTTATCAGGGCTTACATAAGCTGATTCGTTTATGTATCCCCTTCCGATATTTCTTATCTTAACTATGATATTGCCTGCGCTATCTTCAAAAATCTCTGAAACAACTAAATCAGGCAACAATTCTCGCATCTGATCCACTTTTGTTGGTGGTGCTTCTCCTTTAGGCTTATGAGTCATGGGTCCACTTTCAGCATTAGCAAAAGAAGCAAAAAGAAAAGACAGGAAAATTACAAAAACTCTCATAGAAATAAAAGCAAAATTTTTTCTCATCTGTTCCTCCAATATTTTTTTTTAATTAGTCAATTTAAAATAGAATTTTGTTCAAAAAATTTTTGGAAATTTATTTGGCAGGTTCAGCAAACACAATAATATTACTTTGTCTTAATGTATCTAAAATCTGATCCTTTTTTTCTTTGTCTTTTATTCCAACTACATATAGACCTGTTCTATAAGGACCATCAACTATTCTTCCATCAATTTTTGTTAAAAGTTCTCTAATATCACTTTCCTTGGCATTCTCTTTAAAGACTACATTGATTACATAAGATGTCTCAGCCCTAATATCTGTGGTAGAGAGGGTTTGATAGCCATATTTTAAATTTAAGATATAAAAAAACATGACAATTATAACCAAAAATTGGAACATAATAAAGCCAAAAGAAAATTTTGGCTTCAAGCTTATAAAATTCCATAGTTTGTTTTGGATCCTCTCCTTGCCTTCAATTCTTCTGATTATTTTTTGGTATATGTGGTAAGAAGGTTCTGGCAAATCACTCTTTATTTTTTCATAGCCTTTTTTTACAGTATCCCAAAATTTCAATTCTTCTTGAAGGGCTGGTTCAGATTGTAATATTTTTTCAATTTCTTTAACTTTCTCCTTTTCAATTAATCTTTTAGAATATAAAGGCAAAATTACCTTAATCTCTTCCAATCTTTTAGAAAAAGGCATCTTTATTGACCCCCATATTCTCAAGAATTTCTCTTAACTTTTCCTTTGCATAAAAAATTCTTGTTTTCACTGTATTTAAAGGAATATTCAGTATTTTTGCCACTTCTTCATAGGTTAATTCATGGATGAATAGCAAATCTAAAATTTCTCTGTGTTTTATTGAAAGTTTTTTCAATGCCATTGTTATGAGATAATCACTCTCGTTTTTTGATATTAATTTAAATTGTTCAGCTTTTTGACTTTCTAAATTTGTTAATTCACTATATCTATACTCTTTCTTTTTTATTTCATTCATTGTTAAATTCCGAGCAATTCCAAAAATCCAAGTTAAAACTTTTGAGTCTCCTCTAAATCTTTTAGCGGACAACCATACTTGCATATAGGTTTCAATCATCAGATCCTCTACTGTTTCATGATTGTTAACAAAACTGTATATGTATTGATAAACACTCCTTGATGTGAAATCATAAAGCCTCCTAAAAGCCTCTTCATCACCTTTTGAAATTTGTTTTATCAGTTTCTGTTCTTCATCCATTAGTAATGTTATCCTTATAAAATGTTCAAAAAACTATAAGTTAGCTCTCTTGTAAGAGTATATCTATTGCCTCTTGTGCATTTTTAGCCTCAATTAATCCATTGATATTCCATGTTTTTATTCCAATAACTTTTTTGCCTGTCTTTAATGCGAAGGCTATCTCACTTAATGTGCCATACTCTCCACCAATGGCGATTAAGGCATCGGAAGCCCTTACAATTAGGGCATTTCTCATTTCTCCCATGCCTGTGGTGATGGGAATTTTTACATAGGGATTAGCATCTTCTTTCCTGAGAGTGGGAAGTATCCCTATGGTGAGTCCTCCTTGAAGGTATGCTCCTTTAGAGGCTGCTTCCATAACTCCACCTAAGCCACCTGTAATAACTAAAAAACCTTCTTTTGCCAATAATCTTCCTACTTCTTCTGCAATCTTTAGTAATTCCTCATTAGCTTTCCCAGCTCCTATTACTCCCACTGCCTTCATTTCAACTTCACCACTGTTACAGCATCTCCGCCTTCATGGGGATTGCCTTTTCTAAAACTTTCTACTGCAGGATGGTCTTTCAAGTAATCCCTTATACTGTCTCTTAGGATTCCTTTTCCGATACCATGAATTATTATGCCCTTTGAGGATTCATCAAGAGAAAGCTCATTTAAATATCTCTCCACTAAAGGAATTGCTTCATCTACTCTCATTCCCCTAATATCAAGCCTTTTATTGATAGATTCTGAATCATTTTCATTAGTTAATTGTTTTTTCACTGAAAGGATTTGCTTTGAGGACTCTATATGTTCTAACTTTTTAAGTTCCTCAAGGGACACTTCAAGTTGTGCAGTATCTGTCTTAACTTTTGCTCTGCCATCATCAAGGGCTATGACTTTTCCTGAGAGATTAAGACTTTTTACCATTACAAAATCACCTATGTTAATTTCTTCTGAAATTTTTCTCTCTTCAGGCTCGATTGTCTTTGCCATCTCTGAAACTTTCTTAGAAATCTCCTTAAGCTTCTGTTTATCTGCCTTTTTAGCCTCTTCATATAAGATGTTTATTTCTTTTTTTAATTTATGAATCATGCTGAAGGCTTCCTTTTTAGCTTCTTGAAGGGCTTTCCTTTTTATTTCTTCAATCTTTAGAAGTTCCTTTTCATGCCTTTCTTTTTCATATAAAAGTTGTTCTTTTGCTTTTTCTAATTCTTCTGTTTTCAGTAAATATTGCTCCTTAGCTATTTCCAGTTCCTTCATTAGTTCATAAAGCTTTCTGTCATCTGTGCCCTTAAGTTCATAAGCTCTCCTAATAAGTCTCTCTGGAAAACCGTATTTTTTAGCTACTTCCAGTGCATAGGAAGTAGTAAGGATTCCTATATTTAATCTGTAAAGAGGAGACATGGTCCTTTCATCAAATAACATAGCTGCCACTTCCATCCCTTCTTGACCAAGAGCAAAGAGTTTTAATTTACTTAGATGAGTTGTAACAAAAGTAAGGGCTTCTCGGTTTCTTAACTCCTCAATTATTGCACAAGCAATAGCAGAACCTTCCTCTGGATCAGTGTTTGTTCCAATCTCATCAAGAAGAATGAGGCTTTCACTGTCTGCCTCTTCAATTATTTCTTTAAGAGTTACTACATGAGATGCAAAGCTTGAGAGATGCTCCTCAATAGAGCCCTCATGATAAAGGTCCACATATATGGACTTGACAAAAGGAATTGCTGACGAAGGACTTGCTGGCACAGGTAATCCTGCATTTGCCATAGCTGTAAGAAGCCCTATGGTTTTTATGGCAACGGTTTTACCTCCAGCATTTGGTCCTGTAATAACTAATACATTTTTATCTTTAAGCTCAAAGCTAAGGGGCTCAACCTTTTGGCTGGATAGTATAAGAAGAGGATGCTTTGCATCAATAAAGCTTATGTGTTTATTTTCACTTAAGTAAGTAATATGGGCATTAAACTTTTTCGCAAATAAATTTATCGCCTTGAGTTTATCAAGATATATAAGAAGTTGAAATTCTTTTTCCAGGGTGCTTCTGATTTGATGAATATCATCCGATAATTCCCTTAGAATTCTTATCTCCTCTAGTTGTTCCTCAACTTTTAATTCTTCAAGTTTTTTAGACAGATGAGCTATTTCCTCAGGCTCTACAAAAGCAGTCTCTCCTGAACGGGAAACATCATGAACTTTACCCTTAATCTGTCCCTTTGAATCCATTCTAACAGGTATAACCCATCGGTCTTTTCTTTTCGTTATAAATCTGTCCTGAAGAAAAATATTTATTTCTTTACGATTGATAAGTTCTTCAAGTTTTTCCCTTATTCTCTCCTCTGTAAGCTTTATTTGTTTTCTAAGATATTTAAGCATGGTAGAGGCTGTATCAAGGATGTTGCCCTCTTCATCTACTGTATTTTCAAGCTTTTGAAGTAAATAGGGCTGACCTACTGTAAGATAAGAACCGAGAATATCTTTTATTTTCTTGCCTAAATTTGGAAAATTTAATAATTCTTCAGTGCAGATAGAAATTCTATCTAATACTCTTAATACCTTTAGAAAATTAGTTAACTCCCAAGACTCAAAAAAAACTCCTTCTTTTGATGCCCTTTGAAGTAAAGGTGATATGTCAGGGAAGGAAGAGAGAGGAAGCTCTCCTCCCCTGTCCATATAATCCTTTATTTCTTTAAATTCTCTTAGTCGTTCCAGAGCTTCTTTTAAGCTTTTAGCAGGGTAAATTTGCCTTATTGATTTAGCTGTTGCCTCTGAATTGGAAAATTCAATTATTATCTCTAAAACTTTAAAATAATCTAAGTCCTGAAGAGCTTTCTCTTTTATCAATCAAATCTCTCCAATAGTTTCTTCTTCTTTTCTTCAATCCTTTTTGACAGCTTTTCAATTTGGTTAAGTACTTCTTTTTTCGCATCTGAGGAGAGTTCTTGTCCTTTTTCTTTAATGTCATTAATTTTTTCCTTTAACATTTCAGAGAGTTCTTCTATCTCTTCATAAAGATCTTCTGCTGCCCTTACAGTTTTTTTCTTTAACTCTTTTGCTTTCTTTTTAATATCTTTCCTTGTTTCTTCACCTGATTTTGGTGCATAAAGAAGCGCCACAGCTGCACCTATAAGACCTCCCAGTAAAAAGGCTGCTAAAATTTTTCCTTCTTCTCTCATTCTTTAACCTCCTTATTTTATTTCATAATTTTAACACTTTTTATCAAAATTTAGCCCTCTTGCATATGATAAAATTATCTTTTCCATATCTTTAAATACTAAAAATTTTTTCTGTAGAAGGCTTTAATTTTTAAATAAAGCTCATCCAATTCCTTTTCAGGATGGGAATCCCACACAATTCCACAGCCTGCATAATAGGAAAGCTCCTTATCTAAACCTACGGCTGTTCTTATAAGCACAGAAAAAGTAAAGTCCGTTTCATTTCTTATCAAACCAGCACAACCACAATAGTATCCTCGAGCATGAGGCTCCAGAATATTAATGATTTCCACAGCTTTTATTTTTGGAGCTCCTGTTACCGATGCAGGAGGAAAGGTTGCTTTGATTATTTCCTTAAAATCAGAATCTGTTATGCCTTTCACTGTGGAATGCATTTGATATAAAGTTCGATATTTGGTTATTTTAAAGAGTTCTGGCACTACTACACTACCTATTTTTGATATTCTACCAATATCATTACGCATCATGTCAGTGATCATGAGATTTTCAGCTTTGTCTTTGTAGCTATCCTGAAGAAATTTTAACGATTTTGAAGTACCCTTTATGGGCTTGGTACTTATTGTGCTACCTTTTCTCTCTAAAAACAACTCCATTGACCCTGAAATAATAAAAAAATTAAAAGCTTTAAGATAAAATCCATAAGGAACAGGCTGATTTCTATAGAAATGAAAAAATAGAGATTCAGAATCGCCATTGAACTCAAAATCAAAGCGATTTGTAAGATTTACTTGATAGATAGTGCCTTCTTCAATATATTTACGAATCCTTTCAACTCTTTCCTTAAATTCCTCTGCTTTGAGACTGCTGCCAATAAAAGAGAGGCTATGTTTTGCCTTTTTACTTCTAATCTCTCTAAAATTTCTAATTTTCACTTCAATTACAGGTGGTAAAGAAGCTTTTTTTAAGGTTAAATTAAGAAGTTCAGAGGAAAGGTCAAAGGAAAATACAACAAAGCTTTGAGCTTGAAAGTTCTCAACCTTTGAAAGACAATCGTAAAATTTTATCTCTTCAATCTCTGCTTCATAAAAGCCTGACTTACCAAACCAACTTCCTGAGAGTATAAGCATTTAAGGAGCGTTTTCTTCTTCAATAAGAGAATTTAAATAATCAGTAAGCTGAGGATTTATTCTAAAGATCTTATCTTCAAATTGTACTACTGGACAAACACCCATCAAAGTATTGGTAATGAATACATAGGAAGCATCGTAAATATCACTTATAAAGAGAGGCTTTTCCTTTATGGATATTTTTTCAATTAAAATTTCCATGGTGGTTCCCTTCAAAAGTCCACAGCTTTGAGAGGGTGTAAAAAAATTGTTATCTTTCATGATAAAAATATTGGAGGCAGAACATTCAGTTATCTCATCTTTTTCATTAAGAATTAGTGCATCATCAAAACCTCTTGATAAAGCTTCTCTTTTCACAATAATATTTGGAAGATAATTCATTGTTTTGTGATAGACAATGGGGTCTTGGGTATGTCTTCTAATTTTTGAAAGGCAGATTTTTTTAGGTAATTTATTGGATTTGTAAGATTTCACCAATACTAAGTATTCTGCTTTTTTGGGAAGACTCCAGTAAAGGGAGGCTCCTTTGGATAGGAGACAAAATTTTACATAGAGATTTATCCTGCCTTTGGTCCTTTTCTCTATCTCCTTATAGAAAGTTTCGAAGTCAGGGCAGGAAAGATGAAAAAATTGGGCTGATTTTTTCAATCTTTCATAATGTTTAAGAAGTTTATTTGTCTTACCTCTCCAAAGTATTGTCTCAAAAAGCCCTTCACCGAAAAGTAAAGTACGAGAAGTCATCATTTATATTTTAATATATTTTTCTTGTCTAAATTTTTTAAAGCTTAATATAATAGGTGTATGATTAGAAACACTTTTTTGCTTCTAGATGGAATTGGTGAAAAGAGAGAAAAAAGGTTGTGGAAAGAAGGAGTACTAAACTGGGAGGATTTTTTCCTCTGTAGCGAAATTTTAGATATTTATGGAGAAAAGAAGAGGATATACGATGAATTTTTATACAAAGCTTTAGAAGCTTTAGAGGCGGGTGATTTTTTATTTTTCTCAAAAAATTTAAAAAAAAGAGAACATTGGCGACTATTTGACGAATTTTTACAAGATGCCCTATGCCTTGACATAGAAACCAATGGTTTTAATCCTGAAAAAGGAGGATATGTTACAGTTGTAGGACTTTATTCCATAAGGGGATATAAAGCATTGATAAGAGGAGAAAATTTATCAGAGGACTCCCTTCAAGAAGCTCTTTCAGAGTATAAATATCTCATCACTTTCTATGGAAGCATTTTTGACATTCCATTTTTAAAAAAAGAATTCCCTATGCTAAAAATTGAAAACCTGCCTCATTTTGATCTTTTCTTTGCTGGCAAAAGATTGGGAATTCAAGGAGGTCTTAAAAAACTGGAATCCCTTTTCCTAATTGAACGAAAAGAGGAGATTAAAGGACTTAATGGTTATGATGCTGTTAAATTCTGGAATTCCTATCTAAAGGGAAATTCTGAAAGTTTGGAACTACTCATTTCCTATAATAAAGCAGATACAGAAAATCTATTTAAGCTTGGTAAGATTTTTTATGATATGCTTCGTACACAGGCAGGAATTGAAGAGTATCTAAATAATGGAACAAAAAGAACTTCTCATAAAGTTTCTTAACTACTGTCTTACTGAAAAAGCCTTATCCTTGAACACTGTAAAGTCCTACGAAAATGATTTAAAGGCTTTCTTGAAATATTTAGATACAAAAAAAATAAACTTAGATCAATGTGAAAAAAACCACATAATGGAATATCTAATAGACTTAAAAGAGAGAGGTTATAGCTCAGCATCAGTTGCAAGAATTTTATCTTCCCTAAAACAATTCTTCGGATTTCTAATTTATGACAATCATATAGAACATGATCCTGTAGAGGGTTTTAAAACTCCAAAAATTTGGCTAAGGCTTCCAAAGGCAATCACTTTGGAGGAAGTTAAAAAATTGCTACAAGTTATGACAGAAAATAAGTACTTTCTTAGAGACATTAGCATGTTAGAGCTTATGTATGCTTGTGGTTTGAGAGTTAGTGAACTTGTCCAATTAAAACTTCATGATATAAACTTTGAAGCAGGCTTTATAAGAGTAAGGGGAAAGGGAAATAAAGAGAGAATTGTTCCTGTTGCTCAGAGAACATTAAAGAGAGTGAAAGAATATTTAGTCAATCTAAGACCTAAATTGATGAAAAAAAGAGCCACCGATTTCCTCTTTCTTAATAATCGGGGGCAAGCTATGACAAGGCAAAGATTTTGGCAAAATTTGAAAGTCATGGCAAAGATTGCCGGAATTAAGGTTACACCTCATATGTTAAGACATAGCTTTGCTACTCATTTACTTGAAGGTGGTGCTGATTTAAGATCTCTCCAACAAATGTTAGGACATAGCGATATTTCTACAACACAGATTTATACAAAAATCACTATGGATAGGCTTCGCAAGGAATATCTTAAGTATCATCCAAGAGCTAAGTAGAAGAATCACTTTTAAGCCAAACAACTCTTTGAGGAAAGGGAATTTCAATACCTTCTTGCTGAAATCTTTTAAATATTCTTTTTCTTAGTAAATGCTGGACAGGATATTGATATGAAACGTCTTGAATAAAACAAAGAATTGTGAAATCAAGAGAACTCTCACCAAATCCGGGGACAAATCTTACTCTTGGTTCTGGTTCACTTAGAATTCCTGGAATTTCTTCAATGGCCTTTCTTACTTCATCTAATAATATTTTTTCAACTTTATCTGGTTCAGAAAAATAGCTAACACTTATGGGAATATTAAGACACATTTTACTTTCTGGTAATGAATAGTTAACTAAAATGTTCTGAGCAAGCTTGCTGTTAGGTATGATTATTAGATTATTTGATAGCATTCTTATTCTTGTAGTTCTCCATGAAATATCCTCTACATAACCTTCTTGACCATTATCAAGCCTTACAAAATCTCCAACTCTTATGGATTTTTCTGCCATAATATTGACACCAGCAAAGAGATTCTCTAAGGTATCTTTCAAAGCAAGAGCAACAGCTAATCCACCAATTCCAAGGGCAGTTATTAGTGGAGCTATGGAAATGCCGAAGATGTTAAGAATTATTATCAGACCAATTAAGTAGACAGCTCCTTTAATTAGTGTATTAAGAAGACCTGTTGATTGGATAGATACATTAGACCGCTCAAAAAATTTTGAAAATAATCTGTTAACAACATTAGCAAGAGCTATGGTTACAGAGATAATTATCAATACATGAATGACTTTTATTATATAAAAAGTATACTTGGAGGGAATTTCTGAATTTTCAATGCCAATATAAAGAGCGATACCTATACACCAAAAAATAGAAGGAGTTTTAATAGTATCTATTATTAAATCATCAAAGCCCCTTTTTGTCCTTTTAGCCCACTTATGAAGTGATTTGAAGGAGAAAAATCTCAAAAGAAATAGAAGCCCACCGGAAACAATGAATATAATAAGAGATATTATCAATTTTTCAAAATTCATAAATCCCCTATATTCTTAGAGATAATCCCTCTGATAATGCATATTGCGATAAGGCTTCATAAATATCATCTGCAGTAACAATGCTGCCACCGGGTCTACCGTAGAAATACACCTCTGCCATGCCATTTACAGCAAGTCTAACATCTTCAACCATTTGTCCCGCATTAAATTCAACCACTACAAATTTCTCAACCTCCTGAGCAAGCTGCCTTATTATTTCCTCTGGGAAAGGATAAAGAGTTATGGGTCTTAGGAGTCCTACTTTTATACCTTCTTGTCTAAGTCTCCTTAAAGCAGATAAAGAAATTCTTGCAGCAGAGCCAAATGCTACAATTATAAATTCAGCATCATCTATATAATAAGTGGCGTATCTTACTTCCTTTTCTTTCCACTGGTTATATTTTTCTTGTAGCTTTTGGTTGTGTTTCTCAAGTTCACCCTCCCCCATAAAAAGAGTCCTTATAAATCTTGAGGGTCTGTTTTTTGCCCCTGTTAATGCCCATGAAGACTTATCATAAATTTTCATCTCTGGAACTATGGGTAATATGGGTTCCATCATCTGAGCAATCACTCCATCGCCGAGAATCATAACAGGATTTCGCCATTCATCAGCCTTTTCAAAGGCAATAATTGTGTAATCCCAAAGTTCCTGTACACTAAAGGGAGCATAAACTAAAAGGTGATAATCACCATGCCCTCCCCCTTTTACTGCTTGAAAGTAGTCTGCCTGACTACCCGATATATTTCCGAGTCCTGGACCACCTCGCATCATATTAACTATAACTGCTGGAAGCTCAGCACTTGCCATGTATGAGATAGCTTCCTGTTTTAAGCTAATCCCTGGTGAACTGGAGGATGTCATCACTCTGACTCCACAGGCAGAAGCACCATAAATCATATTGATTGCTGCAATCTCACTTTCAGCCTGAATAAAAACTCCTCCTACCTCAGGTAACCTTTTGGATAAGTACTCAGGAATTTCATTTTGAGGTGTTATGGGATAGCCGGCATAGAATTTTAATCCTGCCTTTATTGCTGCTTCAGCTACAGCTTCATTTCCTTTCATTAGAACTTTATTCATGCTTACCTCCAAAAATGTCTTTTACAATTTTTTATTTTAACACATTATTGATATAATGAAATTATGAAGTTGAGGGATGGCATATTAGCTTTTTTGATGCTTTTCCTATGCAGTTGCGCCTCTTTACCAAAACCTCTTCAGGACACACCTGCTTTAAGAGATGTTTCCTTTAATATGGTGAAAAATAATCCTGATAAATACTTAAATGTTTCCCTTCTCTGGGGTGGAAAAATTACTAATTGCATAAATTATGAAGATGGAACGGTATTTGAATTACTCTATTTACCCCTTGGAAAAGATGGTTATCCTATGGAAACAGATGCTTCTGAAGGAAGATTCCTGGCAAAGTCTAAAAACTTTCTTGACTGCGCTGTTTATACAAAAGGGAGATATTTAACAGTAATTGGCAAGCTTAAAGGTTTTCAGGAAGGCAAAATAGACAAAATGTCATATAATTTTCCAATACTGGAATGCGAAGCAACCTACTTATGGAAAAAAAGAACACCTTATTATCCTAATTGGCGGCCATATTTATGGTTTTGGTATGGACATCCCCCTTTTATCTTTGAGTATGGTCCCTGGTAATGGGTAGAATTAAAATACTCTCTGAGGAAC
Source organism: uncultured bacterium (assembly GCA_937998865.1). GTDB lineage: Bacteria > Nitrospirota > Thermodesulfovibrionia > Thermodesulfovibrionales > Thermodesulfovibrionaceae > Thermodesulfovibrio. The sequence goes on along the minus strand of CALLBR010000008.1, from coordinate 23,494 downwards.
TTATCTCTAAAATAGCAGCAGGAGAGGTGGTAGAAAGACCCGCCTCTGTAGTGAAGGAACTAATTGAAAACTCCATTGATGCAGGGGCAAACTCCATAAAAATTTTTATAAAAGAATATGGTACAGCTCTAATAAAAGTAGTAGATGATGGAGAAGGTATATATTCTGATGATGTTATTTTAGCCTTTCAAAGGCATGCTACAAGCAAGATACAAAGGCAAGAAGATCTCTTTAATATAAAAACCCTTGGTTTTAGAGGAGAAGCTCTTTACTCCATAGCAGGAGTTTGTAAACTTAAAATTATTACTCAGCATAGAGAAGAAGAAGTAGGAACAGAAGTTTACTCTATAGGAGGAAAACTTATTGAGAGAAAACCAGCTATAACATCAGGTACAACAGTAGAGGTAAGAGATCTTTTCTTTAATACACCAGTAAGAAAAAAATTTCTTAAATCTCCAGCTACTGAAAAATCTCATATCATTGAAACCGTTCAAAACTATGCCCTTTGCTATCCTAAAATTGCTTTTTATCTTAATATTGATGATGTAGAAGTTTTAAATCTTCACCCTTCTTCTTCTATTCAGGAAAGAATTTGCCAGCTATATGGAATAGAATTTTTTAAAAAGTTAAAGTTTAGAGATCTTACAGATGAAAGATGGAGATTAGAACTTTACTGGGGTGTAACTGAATTAGACAGAAGCAAAAGAACAAAACAGTTAATTTTCATAAATCAAAGGCCTGTTAGAGAACCACTTCTTTTAAGTTTGCTCTATCAAGCTTTCCAGGTAGGTGACAAACATCCCCAATTTATCCTTTTTTTGAATGTTCCTGCTGAGGCCGTCGATTTTAATGTTCATCCATCGAAAAAGGAGGCAAGATTTAGAGACCCTCAACATATTCGACAACTTATTTTTAAATTGACAGATAACCAAAAACTTTCTACAGTAGAGGAATCTCCTGTTGTATGGAAAGAAAATTTTGTCTCCTCTGGTACTCTTAGTCAACAGTCTTTTTTTGATTCTCAGAATGAAATTCAGGGACCAGAATTTTTTCAATTTCTTAAATTAGGAGACGCCCTTGTTGCTTTGCAAAGGAATGACGGCATTTTGTTTATTGATTATCATGCAGGTCATGAAAGAGTAATCTTTGAAAAAATTCTCAATGGAATGCCTGAAAATGTAACTAAGCTTGTTTTTCCTCAAATTATAAATCTGACCTCCCAAGATTATCAATTGATAAAGGAAAATTTATCCCTTCTCCATAATCTACACATAGAGGCAGAGGACTTTGGTAAAAACTCCATAATAGTAAGAGGCATTCCTCAGATTCTAAAGGATGCTGATTTAGCGGACATCATTGAAGGTATTGCCGTTACATTGAAAGAGGAAATCGGTAAACCAGATTTTAAAGATATTAAACAAAAAATAGCTTCGACCATAGCTTGCCACAAGTCCCTGAGGGCAAATAATAAAATAACTCTTCACGAAATTAACACTTTATTAAGAGAATTGGAGAAAACCTCTGATCCTGATCACTGCCCCCATGGAAGACCAATTAAAAAATTTATCTCTTTAAAGGAAATAAAAAGCTGGTTCTCACGTTAATTCAAATTTAATAAAAATCTGGAGGCCCTTCTATAGACTAAGTTTTCGGATATGTCTAATTATTTTCAACATCATTAATTGTCAGGCAAACCAAAAACGCTCTTAAGAGGTGAAGAGTTTCCAAAGTTTTGAATTTACAAAAAAGTCTAAATTTCTATTAGATTGGACTTTTTAATTAATTTACAATTGCAAGGGATTAGATTTTTTTCTTATCATAATAAGATGCAAAAATTATATATCTCAGGTAATGAAGCCATAGCTTATGGTTTAATTGAATCAGGGATAAAATTTATTTCAGGTTATCCTGGTACTCCTTCCAGTGAAATTATTCCTTCAGCCCAAAAAATTGTAAAGGAAAGAGGCATTAAAGCCTTCATTGATTGGGCAGTAAACGAAAAAGTTGCCTATGAAAGTGCCTACGCTGCGAGCCTATGTGGTATTAAAGCAGCTGTAACTATGAAGCAAGTAGGTCTGAATGTAGCTATGGATCCCTTTATGAACTCAGCCTATGTGGGCACTGATTCTGCCATGGTGTTAATTAGTGTAGATGATCCTGGTCCTCATTCTTCTCAAACGGAGCAGGATAGTCGCTTTTTTGCCATGGGAGCTAAAATACCTGTTTTTGATCCTTCCACCATTCAGGAGGCTTATGAATTTGCAAAGAAAGCTGTTGAATTAAGTGAAAAATATAGCATCCCTGTCATGCTTCGTAGCAGCACTCGTGTATCTCATGGAAGAGCAGATGTAAAAATTGTAGGGTCAATGCCTGTGGATTCAATAAAAGTACAATTTAAAACCCTTAAGGATTGGGAAAAAAAGCTTTGGCGATATGCTGCAACTCCTCGTCAAAGATTAATGCTTCACAATAAATTAAATAAGATAATTTCCGAAATTGAATCCTTAAATGAATTAAAATTTTTCTTCCATGGTCCTCTTTTACTCATCAGCAGTGGTGCTGTCTTTTCATATCTTTATGAATTAATTGAAGAATACGGACTTCATGAGAAAGTGACTCTTGCAAAAGCTGACATGCCCTATCCCTTAAAGAATTTTGATTTTCCCAAGTTTCAAAGAATAATTACTATAGAAGAGTCTACACCAGTTATAGAGTTACAGTTATGTACTGAAGGTAGGAGAAACGGCATAGTTCCAAAAGAAGGAGAGTTAACTATAGAGGTATGCGAAGATATTTTAGAAAAAATTGGACTAATAAAAAGAGAAAAAAGGGGCTCTTCACCTCCTCTTAAAAGACCTTCTCTATGTCCAGGATGTGGACATAGAATTGCCCTCTATGCAGTTAAAAAAGTCTTTGGTAAAAAAGCAATCTATAATGGAGACATTGGTTGTTATACCCTTGCTCTTAACTTTCATGTTACTGACACTGTTTTGTGTATGGGAGCAAGTGTATCTTTTGCTTTTGGAATGAAAAAAGCTTTTTCTTTGGCGGAAAAACAGCAAGATTTTGTAGCAATAATCGGAGATTCAACTTTTTTTCATTCTGGCATTCCACCCTTAATTGATTCTGTCCATTACAGAGTCCCTTTTTTAACAATTATCTTAGACAACAAAAGTGTTGCCATGACAGGAAATCAAAAAACCCTCTCTGATAACAAAAGCTCCTTTGGAGAGACTACAGCACCCATTTATATAGAAGATGTAGTTAAAGGAATTGGAGTAAAGTTTGTTGAAACTGTTGATCCCTATAATTTTGAGGATTCTATTAAAACCTTAAAAGAGGCAAAAAAATACCTAAAGGAAAAGGCTGAACCAGCAGTGATTATTTTCAGACATTTATGCATCAATACTAAAGAAGGATTAGAACTAAATCCGAAATACAGTGTAAAAATTTCCAAAGAACTCTGTAAAGGCTGTAAAGTTTGTGTGTTGGAATTTGAATGTCCTGCTATAGAGTTTAAGGATGAGGAAAAAAAAGCAAAGATTAATGATACCTTATGTATCGGATGCGGATGCTGTATTCACATATGTCCGACAAAAGCAATTGTTTTGGTAGAATAAACAAATGAAGATTGTAATACTAGGTAAAGGTGGACAGGGAGTAATATTTTTCTCCAGAATTATTGCCCAAGCAGCAATCAATAGAGGTCTTTCTGTTTATTCTACAGAAATAAAAGGTATGGCAAAAAAAGGCGGTACTGTTGAAATTCAGATGAAGATTGGCCAAGGTATGTGCGGCCTTGTAAAAAAAGGATCTGCTGATCTAGTAATTCTTCTAAGTGATGATTTGATAGATTATGCCAAGACTTTTGGAAATAATGTTTTTACCTTTAAAAAGGAAGAAATTCAGGCTGCATTAGAGAGAGTCTCCATGAGATTTGTAAACATTTTTTTACTGGGGGTTTTTGTAAAAAGAGCAAAGTTTTTTGAAATGGAAGATTTCATAAAAATTCTTGATGAAGAAAACAGAGAATCTTTTTTAAAGGGGTATGAATATGTTTAATCCTGAGAGAGAGACATTACCACGAGAGGAAATTGAAAAAATTCAACTTAGGGGGTTAAGAAAGACTCTAAGATACCTAAAAAATTCTCCTTCAAAACTTAAGGAAAAGTATAAAGGTATAGAACCCGAAGACATCCAAAGCCTTGATGATCTTAAAAATCTTCCCTTTGTAACCAAGGATGACCTTAGAGAATGTTATCCCTTTAACCACATAGCCGTTGACCTTTCAGAGTGTGCAAGAATGCATATGAGCTCTGGTACCACTGGAGTGCCTGTTATAAATGCGATGACAAGAAATGATATTAATCAGTGGGGAGAAATAATGGCAAGATGTCTTGCCACGGCTGGATTAACAAATAGGGATAAAATACAGATAATGCCTTCCTTCGGACTTTTCAATGGAGGTTTTGGTTTTCATTATGGTGCTGAGCGCCTTGGTTGTTTTATCGTTCCTGCTGGTGCTGGAAGATCATTAATGCAGCTCAAACTCATAAAAGACCTAGGTGTGACAGCTTTCGGTGCCATTGCTTCTTATCCAGCAAGACTCATAGAGGTGGCAAAAGAGAGCGGTTTTGATTTTAGAGATACAAAACTCAAAGTTGCTATACTTGGCGCTGAAACATGGTCTGATGAATACAGAAAAAGAATAGAAGAAGAGATGGGAGTGAAGACTTTTGATATAATTGGTCTTACAGAGACTGGAGGAGTAGGACTGGGAATTGACTGTGAGGCAAAAGCAGGAATTCATGTCTGGGAAGATCATTACATTGTGGAGATTATTGATTATGAAACTGAAAAACCTCTCTCATTGCTTCAGGAAGGAGAAATGGTCATTACAACTCTTACCCGAGAGGGGCTTCCTTTAATAAGATATAGAACAAGGGACATATCAAAGATACTTAGCTATGAAAAGTGTTCTTGTGGAAGAACCCATATAAGAGTCGACAGAATAAAGGGTAGAACCGATGATATGCTTAAAGTGAAAGGAGTAAACTTCTATCCATCTCAAGTAGAGCAGATCTTGCTGAAATACAAGGGGCTATCTCCTTATTATCAACTGGTAATTGAAACAGTTAAAGGTAAAGATGACATGACAATAATAGTTGAAAAAGCTGACAACGGAATCACTCAAGGAGAAATTGAAAAGCTTAACCTAGAACTCTATGATTTTCTTGGTTTCAGAAGTAAAATTCAAGTGGTTCCTGAAGGAACAATACAACGCATGCCTGGTAAAGCAATTAGAATAGTAGACAAGAGAAAAAAAGCATAGAGTATCAAAAATGAGAGTAATTATTGTTGGTGCAGGAGAAGTAGGATATCAAATTGCCAAATTTTTAACCTTTGAGGGAGTAGATGTTGTAATTATTGATAGAGATGGTGAAAAACTAAAAAGAATTTCTGAAGAACTTGATATTGCCACCATTGAAGCGGAAGGAAGCGACCCTTCAGCTTTCAAAGAAGCAGGTGCTGATAACGCAGACTTGTTGATTGCCGTGACAAATAGTGATGAAACTAACATGATAGCATGCCTTCTTGCTAAGGCTCTTTTTAACATAAAGCGTAAAATAGCAAGAATCAGAAATCCTGATTATTTCTTTAACAAAGAACTTCTTGGAGATTCCAACCTTGACATTGATCAAGCAATTAATCCTGAACTTGAAGCAGCAGAGGCAATAATCCGTCTAATTGAAAATCCTTTCGCCAGTGAAGTAATTGAATTTGAACAGGGCAAGATAATGGTTATTGGACTTAAAATTCCGAAAGAAAGTCCTGTAAATGGGAAAAAACTGAAATCCTTAAGGTCTATAATAAATAAAAACTTTATAATTGGTGCCATTGAAAAGGAAGATTCAGTAATAATTCCCTCTGGAGAAGATATTCTACAAGAGGGAGATATAGCTTACATGCCCATAAAAAAGGAGGACATTCTTGAAATTGTTCAAAGTTTCGGATTTACTATTAAACCTTCAAGAAGAATAATGCTTTTAGGTGGTGGAAGAATTGGCTATTACATAGCAAGTAAAATGGAAAATAAAGCTGACGTAAAGATAATTGAAAAAGATGCTGAAAGATGTAAATTCCTTAGTAAGCATTTAGGAAAAGCCTTGGTTCTTCATGGAGATGGGACTGATAAACAGCTTTTAATTGAAGAGAGCATAAGTAACATGGACACCTATATTGCCTGTTCCAACAATGATGAATTAAACATAATGGCATCTTTACTTGCGAAGAAACTGGGAGTAAAAAAAGTTATTTCTATTGTAAATAAAACAGATTATGTATCCCTTGCCCATAACTTAGGAATCCAATCTGTTTTAAGCCCCAGACTTCTAACAGCAAGTATTATTCTCAGATATCTCAGACGTGGTGAGGTTATCTCACTAACTGCTATGGCAGAAAATAAAGCAGAAATTATGGAAATTGAAGTAACAAAGAATACCTCCCTATCAGGAAGAATATTGAAAGAAAATATTTTTCCAAAAAATTCCATTGTTGGTGCCATAATACGACAAGATAGGATTATTATTCCCACGGGAGATGATATTATAAAGGAAAAAGACAAATTAATTATTTTTACCTTGAGAGATTCAATTAAAGAGGTAGAGAAACTTTTCTCATGAACTTTAAAGCTGTCCTTAACATCGTTGGGATTATTCTAGTAATTCTGTCAATTTTAATGTTTGCTCCTCTTTTTGTGTCAATTTTAAATAAATCTTCAGATCTTTTAGCAATAATCTTTTCTCTATTGACTACTCTTTTCTGTGGCTCCTTATTAATAGCATTAACTAAGCAATACAGACACGAAGATATTATGTACAGAGAAGCCTTCATGACCGTAACACTTTCTTGGCTAAGTGTTACCTTTTTTGGTTGTTTACCTTATGTTTTTACAGGTTCTGTCAATTCCTTTACTGATGCTTTTTTTGAATCTATGTCAGGTTTTACAACAACAGGAGCAAGTATTTTTGCTGATGTAGAATCTCTGCCAGCAGGACTTCTTTTCTGGAGAAGCATGACTCAATGGATAGGTGGAATGGGAATCATAGTCTTTGCTTTGGCTGTGCTTCCTGTAATTGGAACGGGAGGTATGCAACTTTTTAAAGCAGAGGTACCGGAAATAAGTGTTGACAAATTAAGACCACGAATAATAGATACAGCAAAGGCGCTTTGGTTAATCTATATAGGAATAACTTTTCTTATAATAATCCTATATCTTGCAGCAGGAATGGATTTGTATGATGCTGTATGTCACTCTTTCAGTACTGTGTCCACAGGGGGTTTTTCAACAAAAAACTTAAGTATCGGAGCCTTTTGCAATCCCATAATAGAATATGTTACTACTTTAGGAATGTTTCTTGGCGGAGTTAATTTTTCTCTATATTTTTATGGCTTGAAAGGTAATTTTAAAGTTTTTTTAAAAAATGCTGAGTTTAGATTTTATTTCTTTTTGATTTGTTTTGTGGTAATTTTACTGACTGTTAATTTATTTAACTACTATAATTCTATGACCGACTCTTTCAGATTTGCACTTTTTCAGGTCGTATCAGTAATTACAACCACAGGATTTTCAACTGCCGATTATATAAAATGGAGCTCTTTCTCTCAATTAGTGTTACTGATCATAATGTTTGTTGGAGGAATGATAGGTTCAACAGCTGGTGGACTTAAGCAAGTAAGAATTTACCTGATGATTAAACAAATATTCAGAGAGTTTCATCAACTCATTCATCCCCGGGCTGTTTTAGCTTTAAAACTGGATGAAAAATTCTTAACAAAAGAAACCCTTGGAAGTATTTGGGGATTCGTTTTTCTTGCTCTTTTTTTATGTGCTTTATCCAGCATTGCCATGGCTGCCACAGGCGTTGATATAGTAACTGCTCTATCTACTGTTATTTCAGCAATGAATAATGTAGGACCTGCTTTAGGACAGGCAGGTCCTTCCAGTAATTATTCATCCATACCTACTTTTGGTAAATGGGTTCTTATTTTTTGCATGCTTGCAGGTAGACTGGAGTATTATACTGTTCTTATACTCTTTACTCCTTTTTTTTGGAAAAGATAGAAAAATATTCAAATCTTGCTTTTCCTAACAGGAATGTATTCAACAGAGTGTCTGACAGGCTGAGGATATAAATTCATAAGCAACAATATTTCCTTAGGCATATTCTGAGAAACAGGTAGTCCCATTGCTTTTGCCTCCTCTGCGCTAATGGGATAATCATGTGTCCATTTCCCTGACACAAGCGTTTCAGCAATCTCAAAGGCTTTATCTTTTGGAATATTTGAGGAGAGAATCTCTACGATAGTATTTTTCATTTGTTTTATTGCTTTCTCTGCCTGATCTGCAAGGATGAGAGTGTTGTCATCAATCTCACTAATAGGTTTTTTCTGAACAGCATTAAGAATTGATACTGCAGGAAGCTGACCCAATTGTGGATCAAGCGGTCCTAATACAGCATGTTCACACATCACAATTTCATCTGCAGATAGAGCAATTAAAGTTCCACCAGACATGGCATAATGAGGTACAAATACTGTAACTTTTCCTTTATGTTTTGAAAGTGCCCGAGCAATCTGAGTGGCTGCAATTGCTAAGCCACCTGGTGTATGTATTACAAGATCAATGGGCATTTCTGAATCTGTTAAATGAATAGCTCTTAAAACTTCTTCGGAGTCGTTAATATCTATGAAACGCATTATAGGAAAACCTAAAAAACTCATAGTTTCTTGTCTGTGCACAAGAAGAATCACTCTACTTCCTCTTTGTTTTTCAATTTCTGCAATAAGTTTTATCCTTGCATTCTCAAGAAGTCTCTGTTTTATGACAGGTTGTAAAGCTATAATAATAAGGAAAAGCCAAAAAAATATAATAGGATCAAATTGCATGGGAGCCCTCCATCTTGTTTTTTTAAATTATAACAAAAAATTATTTGAGTAATGTTTAAATGCCAAATTATTTAATCAAAGTATTGCCATGTCTGTGGTGATGAAGAATGTAGAGTAATAGAATTTTTTGAATTAAAATTTTAAAAAATGCTAGAATCACTGATCATAAAGGCTTGTTTATTAGCTGTTTGAAATTTAAGATAGAGAAAGGCTTAGAGCTAAATGTTCCCCGTGGAACATTTCCATAAATTCATCCTCCGCTTAAAAATACTTATGGCTAAAAACAGATGCCCTATGTGAAGAAATATCGAATCCTACTCTTCTTTATTTGGTGATTATAAAAAGATTGCTTCAGGTGCCATAGTAAATTTGCAATAACAAAAGAAGATTGGTTACTTTTTCGCTATTACTACTTGCAATGGCAAAGTTGATATCTCCTAATGATTTTTATTGCTCCTTTAGTAAAGGGGAGTAAACATAACTACTTAAGGCAATTTTACTTTGTCCTTATTTATAAACTCTAAATAATCTCCTCCCAGTTGTACTGCTAACCATCCTCTCTTGGTGGCTGCCTTCAAAATTTCTTCGCTAAAACTAAAAGAAGCTATCACTGGAACAATCCTTAAGCTTTTGTATTCCCTGAAATATTTAAAAAAATCTCCCTTAAGCTCTTCAAACTCATCTAAATATCCTTTTCTGTAAGTTGATTTAACATCTATTAGAAAAACATACTCCCCAGCCACGGCAATTACATCATACTCTCTTTCTTCGCCATCTATTCTTTTTCTCCTTCTTACTGATACTTCGGTTACATCAAGATTAAAAGTTTTCTTTATGGCATAAGGAATACCTGGAGCTACTATGTCTTCAGCCACAGTGCCAAGCTTTCTTGCAAGATCACCCCATTTTTTGTTCATCTCATCTTTAAAGTCCTTCATCTCATCTTTAAAGGCGTTCATCTCATCTTTAAAGACTTTCATCTCATCTTTAAAAACCTTCATCTCATCTTTGAAAGCTCTCATCTCTTCTTTGAAAGCTCTTAGCTCAGCTTCAGTGCGCATTTGGGAATTGTAAAGCTTGTTAAATTCTATACCCACACTTTTTACGAATTCTTCTATAGCTTCTTCAAGTCTTGATACCCTTTCTTTTACCTCCATCATAAAAAAACCTCCCGGAGAAAGGATAAAAACTTTTTATATTATAACATTAACTTGAGTAGCAATAGATTCCTTAAAGGTCCTAATTAACTGCTCATAACAAAATCCACTGTCACAAAATCGAAAAATAAATCGTTAATCAATCGTTTTTAAATAAAACCCTTCTTAGATTAATTCTACTGCATCTTAATTAATAGTTTGTTTGATCAGAATTACAAAGTCAAAGAAGATAAAAAATCTAAATTTGGAATTATTTGCTCCTTTTTTGTAAACTGAATAAATATACTTTTTCAGGAGGATTTATATGCAAATTCAATATGCTGAAAGAATTAGAACTCTTCCGCCCTATCTTTTTGCAGCCATTGACCAGATGAAAAGAGAGGCTCTTCAAAAGGGAGCAGATCTTATTGATCTAAGTATAGGTGACCCAGACATTCCCACACCAAAACATATTGTTGAGGCAATGAAAAAAGCAGTTGAAAAAGCTGAGCATCATAGGTATCCAAGCTATGAGGGCATGCTAAGCTATAGAGAGGCAGTTGCAAGATGGTACAAAAGGAGATTCAATGTAGATCTTAATCCTGAAAATGAGGTTTTATCCCTAATAGGATCAAAAGAGGGAATAGGACACATACCTTTGGCATTCATAGACCCTGGAGAAATTGTCTTAGTACCTTCTCCTGGATATCCTGTATATCCTGTGGGAACAAAATTTGCAGGAGGAATTCCCTATTTTATGCCCCTTAGAGAGGAAAACAACTTCCTTCCAGAACTTAAAGCCATTCCTGAAGATATATGCAAAAAAGCAAAGTTGATGTTTATAAACTATCCGAATAATCCTACCTCTGCTGAAGCTCCAAAGGAATTTTTCCAAGAAGTAATAGAGTTTGCTAAGAAATATAATATTATAATTTGTCATGATGCTGCCTATTCAGAGATTTATTATGAAGAAAAGCCAATAAGTTTTTTAGAATTTGAAGGCGCCAAGGAAGTAGGCATAGAATTTCACTCCCTGTCAAAAACCTACAATATGACTGGCTGGAGAATAGGCTATGCTGTGGGTAATAAAGAGATTCTTGTAGGACTTGGAAAAGTAAAGACAAATCTTGACTCTGGTGTATTTCAAGCAATTCAAGAAGCAAGCATTGTTGCTCTTGATACAGAAGATAATATTTTAAGAGAAATCAGAGATATTTACCGTCAAAGACGAGATATTCTATATGAAGGTTTAAAAGCTAAAGGTTTTGAAGTTAAAAAATCTAATGCTACATTTTATCTTTGGGTAAAAGTTCCACGTGGAACAAACTCTATAGACTTTGCAGGAAAACTTCTAAAAGAAGCAGAAGTTCTTTGCACTCCAGGAGTTGGCTTTGGTGAGTATGGTGAAGGATATATTAGATTTGCTCTAACCCAATCAAAGGATAGAATTAAAGAAGCAGTGGATAGAATTGGGAGGATTAGGCTATGATAAAAACCTTAACAGTAAAATCCTCTTGTCGAGAAGAATTTATTGATATAAGAACTGAGGTGGAACAGATTATAAAAGAAAGTGGAATAAAAAATGGTATCTGCTATCTTTATGTTCCTCACACAACAGCAGGCATTACAATTAATGAAGGAGCAGACCCATCCGTGAAAAAAGACATAATTAATGCCTTAAAGAAGATAGCACCCTACGGTGCTGGTTATGCCCATACAGAGGGAAATGCTGACAGTCACATAAAAACAACTTTAGTTGGTTCATCAGTGAGTATTTTTATAGAAGGGGGGAGACTAATTTTAGGACAATGGCAGAGTATATTTTTCTGCGAGTTTGATGGTCCAAGAACAAGAAAAGTTTACATGAAAATTATTAAAGAGGAGGAATAAATGTTAAACATTAATGCCATAGCTCCTGGTGAGCTCACATTAGATTCAAACTTTAAGTTTCGCTGTTATCCTGGAATATCATGCTACAGAAGTTGCTGTAAAAACATTGATATAATGCTTACACCCTATGATATTTTAAGGCTTAAAAATAGATTCAATATCACATCCGGTGAATTTCTATTGAAATATACTTATGTTTTTATAGAGCCCAAAAGTGGATATCCTTTTGTTTTTCTGAATAAGAATGATGATGAAGAAAAAACCTGTCCCTTTCTGTACGAAGGAGGATGTTCAGTTTACGAAGACAGACCTGCAACTTGCAGATACTATCCCATAGGAAAGGCATCACTTAAGAAGTTTGACTTTACTGATGGTATTACAGAAGAGCATTATTTTTTTGTAAAGGAGCCTCACTGCAAAGGCTTTGAAGAAGAAAAGGAATGGACAGTTGAGGAATGGAGAAAAGACCAAGGAGTTGACCTCTATGATGAAATGAATAGGGGGTGGCGAGAGCTTTTCTTTACAAAAAATCTAAAGGCAGAAAAACTTGATGATAAAAAGCAAAGAGCCTTTTATACAGCCTGCTATGATATTGATGCCTTTAGAAGATTTGTTTTTGAAAGCAAATTTCTCCAGGTTTTTGATGTATCAGAAGAAAGAATAAATAAAATCAAAAATGACGAAACAGAGCTTCTCACTTTTGCCTTTGACTATGTAAAGTTTTTATTGATGATTAAAGAAACTTTGAAATTAAAAGAGCGTAAATCTTAGAAAATTTTTTCTAAGGGTTTAATAATAGTTCCAATAGGAGAGGTGATTCTTTTGCCTAATTCTTCTGATATCTCTGCTTTTATTGCTTTTTCTAAATCAGTCTGAAGATTATCCCATCTCCCCCATATATTAAAAGATATAACTATCTCGCCCTTTTTCTCTAAGAGTTTAATCAAAACAGGAGCACTTATTCCCATAAAAAAACCTTTTGATTCTATCTCCATGGCCTTTGCCTTCAGAATAGAGGGAGCTTTTACATAGCCTTTATTTACTATAAAGTTCGAATTAAGGCTTAAATATCCTTTTTTAATTGTCACATCTCCTCTTATATAGGGTCTTAAAACTTGGATATTTAAGTCATTTATAACTAAATTTCCAGTGAAATTTTCTTCATTAAGGTTACCCTCTGATTTTAATTTTATAATTCCTCCTTCATTACATTTGCCTTCAGCTGAAATATCTATTTCCCCAGCAAAAGAAGAGCGATTTTTTATTGACATTTTAAAATCTATTAGTTGCAGGTCAAATCTTTTAAGCTCATCTTCAATTCTAATTATTCCATCAGTGACTTTAAATTCTTTAAAGTAAAAATTTACAGGTTCTTTTTGTTCTTCTTTTTTTAACATGGGGATTTGCCAAAGACCCTTTTTACTCCTTTTTAGGTAAAGATAAGGAGATTCTAAATGAATTTCTCCAAAATCAAACTTTTTTCTTAATAACGATAAAAGATATAACTGAATTTTAAGCTCTTTTATTTTAAGAAAATCTTCACCAGAGGGAGTTTTCATAACTATTTCTTCAGCGTAAACATAATTCCATTTAATTTTAATTTTTTTGATTGATATGTTTTTGCCTAAGTAATTTTCAATGTTTTTTTTGATAAGACTCTCGAAGGGGAAAAAAACAAAAAAGGCTAATATTGATAGAATTATAAATAAAATTGCAATGAGTATGATTTTTCTTTTCATCTATTTTTCTTTCTCTGAATAGTAAGCTTTTAACTGACCACAGGCAGCAAGAATATCTTTTCCCTTGCTTCTTCGCACGAATACAGAAAACCCTTTTGATATCAGAATATTCTGAAATTCAAATATCTCCTCATAATCAGGTGTTTTAAGTTTACAGCCCTCCCAGGAATTGAAGGGAATAAGATTTATTTTTGAAGGAATGCCTTTTAAAAGCGAAGCAACCCTGTAAGCATCCTCTTCAAAGGTATTAATATTTTTGAGCATTACATACTCAAGAGTGATTCTCTGGCCTGCCTTAAGAGGATATTCTTTTAGAGTCCTTATAAGCTCAACTAAAGGATATTTTTTATTTATTGGCATCAAATAATTTCTTGTTTTTTCATCAGATGCATTTAATGAAATAGCAAGCTTTACAGATGGCGCTCTAAGAGGCAATTCTTTAATAGCAGGAATTATTCCAGCTGTAGAAATAGTAATTCTTCGGGGAGAAAAATTAATCAAATTTTTAAATCTCCACAAGGCATCAACTAAATTTTCAAGGTTAAGCAACGGTTCTCCCATGCCCATGAATACAATATTTGTGATTTTTCTTTCTTCGCTCTGCAAAAGTTTACTTACTTGGATAAACTGATCTACAATCTCCCAAGCCATTAAATTTCTTTTAAATCCGATTCTCCCTGTAAGGCAAAACTTACATTTAAGAGGGCAGCCTACTTGACTTGACAAGCAGATGGTTAATCTGTTTTTATCTGGGATAAGAACGCTTTCAATTTGTTCATTATCCTCTAATTCCCATAGAAATTTTTCAGTGCCGTCAGAACTCTTCGTTCTTTCAATTAGCTTTATTTGACCTATATAGTATCTCTCCGAAAGATTTTGCCTTAAGGATTTTGAAAATTCAGATATTTCATCAATGCAATTAACAGACTTTTTATAAATCCAATGAATTAATTGTTTGGCTCTGTATGAGGGGAGAGAAAGGTTGCTAAAAAGAATTTCTATTTCTTTTTCATTGTATTTCTTTAAATTTTCTTTTTGCATTATTAATACTGAAATTCTGGGAGAGGAACACTTAATCTAGTTAAGTAATTCCTTAAGTAACCATGAACTGCCTCTGGATTGTCAATTAGAACAAAATAATTTAAGTCATCAAGATTTATAGCTCCTATGGAATGTGGAGAGGTTTTTAGCCAATCTATCAAACCTCTCCAATATTCAGAGCCATAGAGAATGATGGGAAAAGTTTTAATTTTATTTGTTTGTACAAGTGTTAATGCTTCAAAAAGTTCATCAAAGGTGCCATATCCGCCAGGGAATATTATGAAACCTATGGAATATTTTACAAACATAAGTTTTCTCACAAAAAAGTATCTAAAATTTAGTGATATATCTAAATACTTATTAGGATGTTGCTCATGGGGAAGAGATATATTTAATCCAATAGATTTACCTTTACCCAATTTAGCTCCTTTATTTGCTGCTTCCATTATTCCAGGACCACCGCCAGTGATAATAGAAAAGCCATTTTGACTTAGTATCTTTGCCACTTTAAATGCTTCTTGATAGTAAAAACTCTCCTCTGTCAGTCTCGCGCTTCCAAATATGGAAACAGCTGGACCTATACCATGAAGTGTTTCAAAGCCCTCTACCAATTCTGACTGAATTCTGAAAACTCTCCATATATCAGTGGATTTAAAATCTTCTATCATCCTCATCCTCTAAAAGCTGGGTTCTTATTAGGGCTACCAAAGCTGAATGAGGAACAATCAAATATTTTTTTTCTTCAAATTCTATCTCTAAGGAAGCATCTTTTAGAAAAAAAGCGTAATCACCCTCTTGAGCCTGTAAGGGAATGTATTTTATTGCTTCAGTATTCCTTTGTTTCCAAGGCTCTTCTAGAATTACGGAGGGATCATTTACTGGATAGCCAGGTCCAACCTTTACAATCCTACCACACATAATTTTATCCTTTTCTTTAACTGTAGGAGGCAAAAAAAGTCCTGCTCCTGTTTTGTCTACCTTTTCATCAGGTTCAATGAGAACCCTGTCTCCTACTATTATTAATTCTCTCTTAGTCTTCATTTTTAACCATCCTTTGAAGGTCAGTTTTAGAAGCCTTCTCTTTAAATAAATTAATATTTTTAACTACATTTAGTAAAGCCACAGCTATGACAAGTAGCACACCCTTCTTCGTAGGATAAACTACTTCCGCATTCAGGGCATGCGCCATAGTGAACTATCTCTAAGTTAGATTTTTCTCTTTCTTCTTTGGATTCAGAATTTTTATTATTTATTTTTTCGATTATTGTTACTTTTCCTTCTTTAATTTCTGCTTCAATTGCCTTTGCAATGGCATCAGAGCAGCTTGTTATTTTCCCCATATTTGACCACACGGGTGAATGGCAAGATATCCCCTTTAGTTGCTTAACAATTTCTTGGGGTTCTATTCCACTCCTTAAAGCAAGTGAGATAAGCCTGCCAATAGCTTCTGCTTGTGATGCTGCACAACCCCCTGCTTTTCCTATATTTGTAAATACTTCGAAGGGTTTGTTTATCTCATCTTTGTTTATTGTTACGTAAAGATTTCCACAGCCTGTTTTCATGAGTCTTGTAACACCCTGAAGAATTTCTGGTCTTTTTCTGGGCTTTAGGCTAATATGACTAGTCTCTGTTTGCCCTTTTCCCTTTTGAATTACCTGTCCTTGCCTGGAGCCATCTCTGTAAACTGTAACTCCCTTACATCCTAACCGATAAGCGAGAAGATATACTTCCCTTACATCCTCTTCTGTGGCATCCTTTGGAAGGTTTACTGTTTTACTGACAGCATTATCAACATATTGCTGAAAAGTAGCTTGCATGCGAACATGATCTGAAGGTGAAATTTCATGGGCAGTTACAAACACTCTCTTTATTTCTTCAGGTATTTCCTTTATCCCTTGAATAGAACCTGTTTCTGCAATTCTTTGTGCAAGTTCATCTGACCATAAGCCTAGTTTCTCCATAGCCTTTCTGAAGTAAGGATTAACCTCTAAAAGCTTTGTTCCATCCATCACGTTTCTTACAAAACAGATGGCAAAGAGTGGTTCTATGCCTGAGGAACAGCCTGCAATGATACTTAATGTGCCAGTAGGCGCAATTGTTGTAATTGTAGCATTTCTAAGAAGCATTTTGTTGTAATAAATGCTCTTTTCATAGTTGGGAAAAGGTCCTCTTTCCTTTGCAAGCTCTGCTGAAGCTAATCTCCCTTGTTCAAGTATAAATCTCATTATGCTTTCTGCTAAAGATAATGCTTCCTTAGAATTATAAGGAATATTTAACTGAACTAAAAGGTCTGCCCAGCCCATCACTCCCAGACCTATTTTTCTGTTGCTCTTTGTATTTCTCTCTATAAGTTCCAAAGGATATCTATTGGCATCTATAACATTATCAAGAAAATGAACTGCCTTCCAAACAGTATCTCTAAGGAGATCCCAATCAACAGTATTTTCTTTAACCATTTTTGAGAGATTTATAGAACCAAGATTGCAAGATTCATAGGGAAGTAATGGTTGCTCTCCACAAGGATTGGTTGCTTCAATTTCTCCTATTTGAGGAGTAGGATTTGCAGCATTTACCCTGTCTAAAAACACAATTCCCGGTTCCCCATTTTTCCATGCTTGATGGACGATTAAATCAAAAACCTCCTTTGCCCTTATGCGATTTACAACTTTTCCAGATCGTGGATTTATCAAATCGTATTTTTCATCATTAATTACTGCTCTCATAAATTCTTCTGTAAGCCCCACGGATATATTAAAATTGGTAAATCTCGAAAGATCATCTTTACAGGTTATGAACTCTATTATGTCAGGATGATCCACTCTAAGAAGTCCCATATTTGCCCCTCTACGGCGACCTCCTTGTTTAACTGCCTCTGTGGCTGCATCAAAAACACCCATAAAAGAAACTGGTCCAGAACTTATTCCCTTTGTAGAACCCACCACATCACCTTTTGGTCTTAAACGAGAAAAACTAAAACCTGTTCCTCCACCAGATTTATGAATAATGGCAGCATATTTAACTGCATCGAAAATACCCTCCATAGAATCTTCAACAGGAAGAACAAAACAAGCACTCAACTGACCAAGAGGAGTTCCTGCATTCATTAAAGTTGGTGAATTGGGTAAAAATTTAAGGGAAGTCATAAGCTCATAAAAATCTTCCTTTGTTTTATTTATTTCTGCTTCCTTTTTACCATAGAGAGAGTCTATCTCTGCTATTGCTATAGCAACCCTTCTAAATAATTCTTCTGGAGTTTCAATTATTCTACCTTCTTCATCTTTTTTTAAATATCTTCTTTTAAGTACCTCTATTGCATTATTTGTCAAAGCGAGTTTTTTTGTTGCTCTTTCCATTTTATTACCTCCCAAAAAAATAAAACCGTTGTTTGCGGAATAAACTTTAGTTTATAATTTTAAACATGACCGTTGACTTTTTTCTACTCATTTTTAGTCTTCTGTTAATTTTACTTAGTGCAGAGATATTTACAAATGGCATCGAAGTTTTTGGTAAAAAGCTTTCCCTTAGTCAGGCTGTTGTAGGAAGCATACTTGCTGCAGTAGGTACTGCACTTCCAGAGACAATTCTGCCCATGGTTGCCATTTTTCTTCACAAAGGAGATGTGGGAAATACAATTGGTGTAGGAGCAATATTAGGAGCTCCTTTTATGCTAGCCACTTTAGCTTTTTTATTGATAGGAATAACTGTCTGCCTTGCTTATCTATTAAAGAGAAGAAAATTTGTTTTTAAGGCAGAACTGTCCACCATAAAGAGAGACATTACCTTTTTTTTAATTATGTATTCCCTTGGAATTTTTCTACCCATCTTCATAAAGCATCATTTTATTGTAGCAGTCTTACTTCTTATTGGATATATAGCTTATTTATATAGAACTTTTAAAGGTGAGAGTGAATCTATGATTCATGAAGAAAAACTCTATTTTGAAAAAATCTTTGGTAAAATTTTGCCTGTCAGTAAGTTTAAAACTATTTTTTCCCTTATTCAAGTTCTTTTTGCTCTGTTTGTAATGATTGAAGGAGCTCATGGATTCGTCAAAGCATTACAGCATATATCAGAAAAATTTGGTTTTGATCCCCTTTTGTTTGCCCTTCTAATTGCTCCTGTTGCTACAGAGCTTCCTGAAAAATTCAACTCCGTCACCTGGACTTTTAAAGGAAGAGATACTTTAGCAATGGGAAATGTGACTGGAGCTATGGTTTTTCAGTCTACTTTTCCAGTCTCAGTAGGGATAATCTTTACTGATTGGAATATTACAGGTTATGCCCTTTTAAGTGCCTGTTTGGCTATTTTGGCAGGCTTAATAATTTTAGGGGAGATTCACTTTAGAAAGAGAATCTCCCCCTTTACATTAATTTTTTCAGGCTCCTTTTATATCATTTATGCTTTAATTATCTCAAAACCCTTTTAATCATTCTTCCTCTTCTTGCAAAAGTTCCTCTACCTCTTCTTTTCCTTCTTCTAACTCGTCTTCCTGCTCTTCATCATTCATAAGAAGCAGCGTAAGAAACTCTCCTACATGAGTTTTTTCCTCTCTTGCAACATCAAGAAATATAGCCTTAATTTTCTCATCCTTTGTTAAGGAAGCAAGTTGTTCATAAAGATTGATAGCATCAAGCTCAGCAATTAGTCCAATTCTTAAAATCTCTCTGTTAATATCTTCTTCCGATAAATTTTCCATTTTAAAAGGAATTTTTGAAAGCATATATAAACCTCCTCTTTTGAATTTTATTAATTATACTTATTTGTCACCCTCAAGGGCAAGGCTCTAAAATAGTTCCCAGATTTTTTGTACAAAAATTTATGTTAGATAATTTTACCTTATATTAGATTTGCTGGTAAGAATTTATTTTATTTCTTCCCAAAACGAATTTGGAGAAAACTTTTGAAATATTAGAAAGAATCAGATATTTAATTTTATTTAACTCAAATTCGTTTTATTACCTCCTCTGTAAAATCTCTGGCCAGTGAAGTATCAAGTATTATAAGTCTATGTGAGGCTATCTCCTGGGGTGCTTCAAATTTTTCTTTCTGCGATAGATAAATCTCCCAGCGAGCATCAGAGATATCCTCTGAAGATTGCCTTTTGTTGAATCTTTCCTTTACCACCCTGTCCTCAGCAGTACACAAAATCCAATATATCTCAGCAAAAGGAAGCTCCTGCAATACCTTTTCACGGTAGATTTTTTCTCTGAAAGTAGCATCAAGTATTACATCTCTTCCTTCAGTAAGCTTTTCTTTTGCCATTTCAATCATCTTTGAGTAAGTCTTCTCTGTATACTCTTTACTGTATATTCCTTTTTCAAAGGGTTCAAAACGGTGCTCTGTTGGTGCCATGCCTGCAATTATTTTTCTCACTAGGTCTGAAGGAATCCAATCAGCAATTATTTGATTTGCTAAGGCTTTTGCCAGTGTGGATTTTCCTGTACCTGAAAGTCCAAAAACTACAAAGACCTTTGGCTTCCCTCCTGCATAAAGATGAGCCAAATCAAAGTATCTGCGAGCCTTTCTTAAAGCTTCTTTTCTTTGCTCTTCTGACATTGATGGATCCTCAAAGGTAAAACAGCCAATTTTACCCCGCACATAGGCTCTGTAACATTTATAGAAATTAAGAACTTTCATTAAATCCTTGTCTTTTGATGCTGATATAAATTGCTCTACAAAGTACCCTGAAAGGTCTCTGTAGTCATGAAAATCTAAATCCATGCTTAAAAAAGCAATATCGCTTGCTACATCTCCTGAGCGAAATCTCTCATTAAATTCAATGCAATCAAAGATGTATACTTTTTTTAGGTCATCAAAACATATATTAGCTGAATAAAGATCTCCATGCCCTTCTCTTATATAACCTTCTTTTATGCGAGTTTCAAATAAGCTTCTGTTTTCAATAATAAACTCTCTTGTCCATTCAATAATCTTTTTGTATCTCCATTTATTTATTGCTCTACCTACATAGGCTGCTGTTTGGGTAAAATTTTCTTCTGTGTTAAAGGAAATCGTTTCAATAGAGCCATATTCATCAATCCCTTTACCAGTGCGAGCTTTAGCATAAAAGGGGACAAGAACATCAATAATAAGGTCTATGTGTTTCTGCAAAAGGGCTCTCTCTTTTATAATCTTTTCCATCATTCCCTCAACAGGAAGCTTTTTCATTTTCACAGCATACTCCACCGGAGCATCCTCTGATTCTACTGTATAGCCTACGCTAGTTTTAGAAATAGGTACCACGCCAAGATAAATCTCAGGACAAAGCCTTCTGTTTAGCTCTACCTCCTTTTCGCAATAAAATTTTCTCTGTTCAAGCCTTGTAAAGTCAAGAAAGCCAAAATTTACGGGTTTTTTTATTTTGTAGACCAAATCATCAACTACAAAAACATAGGAAATATGAGTCTGAAGAACTTCTATTTTAGAAGGTTTCTGGGGAAAAGAATCTCTATTAAGCTTTTCTTCCCAGTTTATCATAATTTCCTCCTAATATATATTCCTCTACCAAATAATCAGCAAAGGCAAAGGCGGATGTAAAGGCTGGTGAAATGGCGTTAAGTATATGAAGAGTGTTCGATTCCTTTATAACTAAAAAGTCCATTAAAAGCTCCCTTTTGTTAATGTCTATAAGTTGTGGCCTTATGCCTACTTTTTTTGAATTAATAATGTCTTTTGAGTCAATACCCTCAATCATTTCTTTAACATCTTTATAAAAGTTTGCCTTCAGATACTTCTTTATTTCCGCGAAAGCAGTATTTCTGAATTTTTTATTAGTCAGCAAAAGAGCCAAATCTCTCCAAAGAATACTCAATGTTTCGAACCCTAAATCATCAAAAAGAGCGTAATTTTCTCTTCCAATTGCAGGAGTTGCTGTTGGTCCCACATAAACAGTTCCATCATGGATTTTTGTAAAATGAACTCCAAGAAAGGGATTGTTTATATCAGGCACAGGATAAATATTACCCCTTACAAGATAGGATTTTGAAGATTTCAACTTTTTGTATAAACCTTTAAATGGAATTATTCTATAGTTTTTAGCTATACCAAAGAAATGAGCAATCCTGTCTGCATGGGCACCTGCAGCATTTATAAAGAAATCAAAAGAAATTTTGCCTTTGTCAGTTAACAGTTCTGTCTCTTTTATCCCCTTTAGAGTAACTCCTTTTTTTATCGTAACTCCTGCACTTTTTAGCTCCTTTTCAAGGGTATTTAAAATTTCCTGCGGATTAATTATAGCAGTAAGAGGAGAATAAAGTGCTTTTTCATAAGTTTTAGCATAAGGTTCTATTTTCTTTAGTTCTTGTCTATCTATTATTTCTACCTGAGCTCCGTTGTTTTTTGCTCTCTTGTAAAGTTCATAAAGAACAGGAATTTCTTCTTCTCTTTTGGTAACAATAACTTTTCCCGTTTCAATTAAGGAAAGCCTTTTTTCCTTACAGTATTGCTTCATAAGCATATTACCCTTGAGGCAGAATTTAGCCTTTAAGGAGTCTGCAGTGTAATAAATTCCTGCGTGAAGTACACCACTGTTTCTTCCCGAGGCATGTTTTCCTAAACAGTTTTCTTTTTCTATGATTGTTATTTCAGATATTCCTCTCTTTAAAAGCTCTCTTGCAACAGAAAGTCCTGTAATTCCAGCACCACATATTAAAATCATGCTTTAGCCTCTTGAGACTCTTTTATATATTGAATAAATTTTTTTGCTGAAACTAAAAAAACAGACCATGCAAGGAAAAAAAGAATTATGGTCATTCCAACCAAAGGATAGTTTCCAGAAGGAATAAACTTCTTTATTAGAAGAAAACCCAGGGAGTAAATCGTAGTTGCAAGCATAAATAGAGCCGGAATTGTTGTAAATAGCCTTGGCTTTTTCTTCATTGTAAGCCATAAAGAAACGGCAATAAGTGCCAGTGCTGCCATAAGCTGATTTGCTGAACCAAAAACAGGCCATACTACAGCAAAACCATTTTTATAGGCAAGTAAAAACATTGACACGATCATTATAGCTGAATTAAAAAAGCGAGAAAAAATTAATCTTGGTGGCTTTTTAAACAAAGTTCTCCAAAACTCTTGCAAAATCAACCTTCCAAGTCTAACAGCTGTATCAAGAGTGGTAATGACAAAACCCTCTATCATTAATATTCCCAAGATAATGCCAATGTATGAGGGGATAGAAAGAGTCTTCTCCATTAATAAACCTGCGCTAAGTGAAAAGGCAAGGACAGGATTTGCTTTTCCAGCCTGGGGGAAAACTATCTCTTTGTAAGTTGTATAAGCAATCCCAGCGCCTAAAGCTACAATAACTCCCACTGAAAGCATACTCTCCACTAACATGGCACCATAACCGACTTTTCTTGCGTCAGACTCACGAGAAATTTGCTTTACTGTGGTTCCTGTTCCCACAAGTGCATGAAAACCGCTTATAGCACCACAGGCAACAGTAATGAAAAGAATAGGCCATAGGGGACCAAGTTTTGCTGAGCCTTCAGATATGTTGAAATCTGGTGCAATAATTGTCACTCCTTTTAAACCTCCCAAAATTGCAGCAACAATAAGTGCTACAATGCCTCCATAGAGGAAAAAGGAATTAATAAAATCTCTTGGTTGAAGAATAATCCATACAGGAATTGATGAAGCAATGAAGCAGTAAATTGAAATAAGAATCATCCAAGTTTCACGTGAAAATCTAACAGGAAGTAAGAAACCAATTATAATTGAAAGAACAATTATAAAAATTGA
>CALLBR010000007.1 GCA_937998865.1 uncultured bacterium | reverse complement strand
CCTATGGGATTTGGCCGTAGGGGGGAGCAAGTGCTAAAAACACCTCTCCTTTCATTAAGGTGGGGTGGCTTCTGAATGAGATTTTCTTGGCTGAAGGGAGGAGATTTGTGAAATAGGAATATTACTATAATTTTGTCTCCTGCCTTAATATCCCTTAACCCCATTTCATAATCTGCATCAATTACAATTTCGCCTTCTAAATCAGAAACTGTCCAATGTCTTGGCACTGTCTCAGCTTTAGTTTTAAGATATCCAATTGGCTTAAATTTATAATCTTCCATAAAGCTTATCCCTAATTTTTTGTCGGTTTTGAAAAAGGAAAGAATCCTCAGCAAAGGATACGGAACCTCTCATTTTAAAAGGTCCTCCTAATCCAAAGGTAGTCCCTCATATAGCATCATCCATGGCATTCATATAAAAAATATTATCAAATTCTAAGGAAACCTTCAATGCCTTTAGCATACCCACTTTTTATTTTACCTAGTTTAGTTTCAGGTCAAAAATCACGTAAGAGGGCATCTCTTCCTTATATATCGCATCTCCATATCTCTTACCAACATAAGGAATTGTTTGGATAATTTCAATGCCCTCTTAAATTTTAAAAATCTTGCTTTCTTCAGAGAGGTTGAGACCCTTCATGATTCTGAATTCATAAGAAAAGCCGTGTATGTTTTTCAAACGGTCCTCTGTCTTCATGATAGCCATTCCTGGTTAAGAATATTAAAATTTATCTTAGGGGTTTTGCTTTAAGTGTATTGCCCTTTATCTAAATTTGACATTTTTTATTCTTAAAAATTACTATTTAAATAATGCTCAAAATTGCGGTAATTGATGGACAAGGTGGAGGGATAGGTCAATACATAATAAAAGCCTTAAGAGAAAATTTTGGTGATAAAATAGAAATAATTGCTTTGGGCACAAATGCAGCTGCCACAGCTAACATGATGAAAGCAAAGGCTAACAAAGGAGCCTCGGGAGAAAATGCTATAGTCTACAATACAAGAAAGGTTGATGTAATAATCGGTCCCCTTAGTATAATTGTTTCAAATGCAATGATGGGAGAACTAACACCAAAAATGGCAGATGCTGTGGGAAGTTCGGAAGCAAAAAAATTTTTACTGCCTATTAATCAAGAAGGTATTGAAATCATAGGAGTTATTAAAGAGCCTCTTCCACATTTAGTGGAAAAATTAATTCTTCACCTAAGGGAGGAATTAAATGTGTGAAGCTAATGCTTACATCTTCAAAGATGGTAAAGAGGAAATATATTTAGAAGCTGTAGATATTCTCAAACCAGAGGGTGATACCATATACCTAAAAAGTATTTTTGGGGAACAAAAAGTCTTCAAAGGTAAAATTAAAGAAATGTCTTTGCTTAATCACAAAATAATTCTGGAAGAGGATAAGTAGAGATTCTCATTTCAAAATGTTATTAAGATTTATAAATTTTCAATCCTATTCTGCTCCATTAAATATGGCAATTGATGAGTCCATAAGTATTTTCGTAAGAAATGGTAAATCCTTACCCACTTTTAGAGTTTATGGATGGGATAAACCCTCAGTAACTATCGGAGAATTTCAAAAGGTAGAAGATATAAATTTAGAATTTTGTATCAATCACCACTTACCTGTAATAAGAAGACCTACAGGAGGAAAAGGTATTCTTCACTATGATGATTTAACCTATAGCTTCTCTGCGAAAAAAGAGGGAATTTTTAGAGGCAATCTCTTTAAATCCTATGAAATAATTAGTGATCTATTGGCAAGAGCTTTTCATTTTTCTGGAGTAAGGGTTGAAACAAAGAGGGAAAAGAGAGGATTTAATAGAAGCTCTCTATGTTTTGCAAGATCATCTTTCGGTGAAATTTGCTACAGGGGAATTAAAATTGTGGGTTCAGCTCAAAAAAGATGGATAGATGGATTTCTCCAACAAGGAACTATTCCCTTGTCAGTTAACAAAATTTTTATGAGAGAAATTTTTAGGGAAAATAATGAAGAAATCTCAAAAATTGTGGGTTTATTGGAACTTTTTAAAAGTTTTAATAAAGAAGAGTTCATTGAAAATCTAAAGAGAGCTCTTAGGGATTCTGGGTTTCAGATTTTGGAGGATTCCCTTCAGAAGGATGAGTTTGAACTGGCGGTAAAACTTCTTCAGGAGAAATATTATCAGCTTGAAAAGGCTCTTGAGAAGACTTCTCTAGCCTAAGATAGAAAGCAAAAAAAGTAGCAAATATTACTAAGGTTATGTAGACCTGAATAAACTGCGTCAAAAATTGATATATGGCAGCCAGAATAGGACCTAAATTAGGAATTACTGCAAAAATAGAACTCATTGATATTATAAATCCTCCCGTAAGTAAGTAGAAAATAAATAAAACTAAGCTTCTAAGTAAAAATTGTGGTTTATTTATTATCAATTTTTTAGCCTCTCTGAAGGCAGTGAGTGAGGATAGATTTTTGTGAACAATAGTGTAATAGCCAATAAGTGTTATAGAAATCCAAAGAATGAATGCACAAAATCCAACCAATAATAGACTTAAATAGAAAAAAACACTGAAAAAAACAGTAAGACTATGGCTATAATTTTTAAAAATTCCTAAAAGGTATTGGCTTAAGTCATTAAGCAACCCTATTGTCAATAGAAAAACAAAAAATAAAAGAGCTGAAAAGACTGAATAGAAGGCTACTTTCCAAAAATATTTTTTACCGTAATTATGGAAATCTCTAAAATTGAATATTAGGTTCTTTTCCAGAAAGGAATATAAAATACCTAAGGTACCTCCGAACATATATACCCATAGGGAGACTATGAAAATTACGTATAAGACTAGACTCAATAGAAAAAATAAAGCAAAAAGTAAAAATTTTTTAAAAAGATTAAGAGAAGAAATAATTATCTCAATAAAATTGCCTTTAAGAATATCAGTAAAATCAATGCCAAAACCTATAAACATTATTCCTAAAGGGATACTTAAAACAAAAAACAAACCGAAAAATAGAACAAATAGAAAGGCAAAATGAATTAAGAGAAGTTGATAGTTTTTATTTATAGCTTTTAATCCTTCATTTATGGAACTAAATAGATTCAATTTCCCTTTACACCAACAATTATTATATTGAAATCATTAGCTTTTTCTATAACTTCTCTTTTATTTATAATGATTGATTTGTTAGCCTCAATTGCTAAAACTCTTGCCTTTCCATCTTTCATATTTTCTATTGTAGCTACTCCAATTGCTGGTGGGTCAAGTTTTAAATTTTGTTGAGGTTTACTTACCTTAACTACAACAGTGTCAATAACATATTTACCTGCTCTTAAAATTGTTTCATCAGTCCCTTCAATAGCCTCTACTGCCACTACAGCTTTATCTTTGATAACTACAGTTTGTCCAATGTCAAGCTCACCTATGGTTTTTGCAATTTTAAAACCGTAATGAATGTCTTCCCATTGATCTTTTGTAGGTTTTTCTTTTGTTAAAACTCCAGGGGGAGTCAAAAGTTCAGGACATATTTTACTTATATCAATTAGATTTATGCCTTCTTTATTAATCTCCCTTTCAATAATTTTTAGAATTTCATGATCCCCTCTTAATTTTGCTGTAAAGAGCATTTTTATTGCTCTAAGATCAGGCTTAATGCTGTCTAAGTCATATATTAATTTCTTTGGGATTTTACCAGTTAACAGAAGCTCTTTTACTCCGTTTTTTTTTAGATAATTTATTATTTCACCAACTTTCCCTATGGGAATAAATTCAATGGAATCAGCATATTCCTGTAGCTTATTGGAGGCAAAATTATTTAAACCCACTATTACCAGACTATATCCCTTTTCCTTCAAAATTCTTGCCAAGATCAAGGGTAATTCACCAGCACCAGCAATTAATCCTATCGACATATGCCTCTTTTGTTGGCTTCAATAAAATCTATTAGATGGATTATCTCAGGTATCTGAGGTAGTTCTTTTTTAACTTTTTCTATTGCCTCTTTCAAGGAAAGCTTATCTCTAAATAGGATTTTATAAGCTTTTTTTAAAATATTTATAGTTTCTTCACTGAACCCTCTTCTTTTTAAGCCTACAGAGTTAAGCCCATAAAGTTTAGCCCTTGGTCCAGAAGCCATGGTATAGGGAGGTATATCTTGCCCAACTCCGCTAAATCCACCAACCATTGCATAAGCACCTATACGGGTAAACTGATGAATAGCCACAAGTCCTCCAATAAAAACATAATCTTCCACTATTACATGACCAGCTAAGGTAGCAAGATTTGCCATTATAACGGAATTACCAATCTTACAATCATGGGCAATGTGTACATATGCCATTATAAAATTATTATCACCAATATTTGTCCATCCATCACCTGATACCGAGGCTCTGTGAATTGTTACATATTCTCTTATGATGTTGTTGTTACCAATCTTTACTCCCGTCTCTTCACCTTTATACTTTAGATCTTGCGGTGGGAAACCGATTGTAGCAAAAGGATAAATTGTGCAATTTTCTCCTATCTCTGTTTTCCCCTCTATTTGAACATTGCTTATAAGCTTTGTTCCTTTTCCTATTTTTACATTTTCACCAATTATGCAATAAGGACCTATAATTACTTTTTCGTCAATTTCAGCCTTGGAACTAACAATTGATGTTTTATGAATGTCGGTCATAAATTATATCCTCACTTTGTTACCATTGCTGTAAATTCTGCTTCTGTAGCTACCTTATCCTCTACCTTTGCAACTCCAGAAAATTTCCATACATTACTTCTTCTTTGCATTACACTAACTTCAAATAAAATTTGATCGCCGGGAACTATAGGTTTTCTAAATTTAACCTTTTCAATACTCATAAATAATACTCCTGAGCCCTCCATGCCAGATTTAAAAGCAAGGACTCCTGCCACTTGAGCCATGGCCTCTACAATCAACACTCCTGGCATAATGGGATTTCCAGGGAAATGACCTTGAAAAAAGGGTTCATTTATAGTAACATTTTTTATCCCTTTAGCACTTTCATTGGGAATTATCTCAATAATTCGGTCTACTAACAAAAAAGGATATCTGTGAGGAAGAATGTTCATTATCTGTCTAATGTCAATCATTCTTTTCCCTCCCTTTTATTAATTTTCTCTTCCAATTCTCTCAATTTTTTATAGATTTCTGGAAGTTTTTGAAAAATAGCATTTGCTTTTAACCACTCTCTATGAGGCATTATAGGTGTACCTGAAAAAATACCTCTTTGTAACTTACCTGGCATAACTCCTGATTGAGCAGTTATTATGGTACCTCCTTCAATTTCTACATGATCTGCTATGCCCACTTGACCAGCAAGAATACATCCCGGTCCTAAGGAGGAGCTTCCAGCTATGCCGACTTGAGCCACAATTATACAATCATTGCCAATTCTCACATTATGAGCTATTTGAACAAGATTATCTATTTTTGTGCCCTTTCCAATAACTGTCTTACCAGTGGTAGCTCTGTCGATAGTTGTGCATGCTCCTATCTCCACATCATCTTCAATTATTACGTTACCTACTTGGGGAATCTTCTCATGCCTGCCATTATGAAAAATGTAGCCAAAACCGTCAGCTCCTATAACACTTCCTGAATGAATAATCACTCTATTTCCTATTTGTGTTTTCTCTCTTATAGTTACATGAGGATATATAATACAATCAGCACCTATTGTAGTCTCCCTCCCTATGTATGTAAAGGGATAAATTACTGTGTTATCTCCTATCTTCACCTCTTCATCCACATAGCAAAAGGGATATATAGTTACATTTTTTCCTATGCAACTGCTCGGCGAGACCATAGCCTCCTTACTTATTCCTCTATAGGGATGGGGTTTAACATAGAAAAGTTGAAGAAGTCTTGCAAAGACCAGAGGAGGATTCTCTACTATAAGTTGACTGCCAGAGAAATCACTAACCTTTTCCTTTACAATAATTGCTCCAGCTTTGCAATTTTTGAGTTTATCCTTATATTTACTTGAAGCAAGATAGGTTATATCACTTTCTTGAGCATCTTCTAAGCCCTTTACTCCTGTTATTTCAATATCACTGTCTCCCTCAACTATTCCATTAAAGAGCTTAGATATTTCAGAAAGCTTCATTTTTTACCTTTCTGACCGGCTGTTTTTTGATTAAATAAAGCTATAATCTTATCAGTAATATCAACCTCAGGCGTTGAATAGATTACAATCTGTTCTACTTTTTCAAGGATTAAACTGTAACCTTCCTTTTTAGCAAAATCATTAATAATTTGCCTTATCTCCTTTAGCATACTTTGAGTAATTTCATTTTGTTTCTTTTGAAGTTCTACCTGATAATCTGCTGCTGTTCTTTGAAGTTCCCTTCCAAGACGCTCAATTTCATCCTCTTTGCTTTTTCTTGCTTCTTCACTTAAAACTGCTTTTTTCTTTTCATATTCATCTCTCAAATTTTGAATTTTCTTCTGCTTTTCCTCTAGGGTTTTTTGTCTTGAATCAAACATGCTTTGCAGTTCATTAACTGCTTTCTTTCCCTCCTCTGATTCATTTAAAACCCTATAGAGATCCACTACTCCTACCTTAACTTCTGCCTTTGATGGTATGCTGAAGGTTAAAAGAAAGAATAAACTTAAAAACAATACAAAAAGCTTTTTCATGAAATCCTCCTTTTTTTATTTATTTCTATACTTTAGAAGAAGGAACCAAAGCCAAATTCTATTTTTGACTTAGATTCGCCCTCTTTCCTGTTTAGATTTATACCATAGTCTATTTTGATTGGTCCCATGGGAGAAAACCAACGTAAACCGAACCCTGTAGAATATTTAATATCTGAACCGAATTTTTCCCCCTCATTGTATCCTTTTCCTATATCCAAAAATATTAAGCCTTTTAATTTCATCTCTGATACAATTGGGAATAAATACTCTATATTAGCAATAATGGCTCTTTTTGCTCCTATAGGATCATTTCTACTGTCTTTTGGTCCAGCTTCTCCGTATCCCAATCCTCTTATTGTATCCATACCTCCCACATAAAATCTTTCATAAAGAGGATATTTTTTGCCAAATAAAGTATCGGAAAGTCCAATCCTTCCTCTTAAATGAAGAGTCGACTCCTCGAATATGGGTAAATACCATCCCACATCCAGCATGGTTTTCCAGAACCCAGTATCTCCTCCAAGTCCAGCTGTGGTTAATTTAAGGGAATATATCCTTCCTGTTGAAGGATCAATATAACTGTCACGGGTATCATTAACTATTTGGAAAGTTAAGGAACTGGTAAGAAGATTACCTTCCATGTCCTTGATAATGCTATCTGCATCATCTGCTACATCAGTAACTTTTGACCTTTCAATATCGTATGTTACAGAAGCTGACCAATCTTCTCCATATCTTTTACCAAAGGTAATAGAAAGACCTGTTCCGTCTTTTGTGTAATTTTTGTATTCTCTTTTTTGTCTGTATAGGTTAAAGCCAAAAAGAAGAGGCTTATCAAGAAACCATGGATCTCTAAAAGCTATTGTATAATAAGAACTTTTACCACCAAGCTCTCCTCTAAGGGTAAGAGAATAACCTCTTCCAAAAAGATTTGTTTGAGTTACATCCACCATTCCAATAAGATTATCTATGGAACTGTATCCTCCACCAATTGTTAAAAAACCAGTAGGTTTTTCCTTCACATTAACATCTAAATCAACGGTTTTTTTATCAGGCTCAGGCTTTTGATTAATATCTACTGTTTCAAAATATTGTAAATCCTCTAATCTCTTTTTACTTTTCTGAATTTTTGAGGCAGAATATTCATCTCCCTCATCAACTCTTATCTCTCTTCTAATTACTTTGTCTACTGTTTTTACATTACCTGATATATTAACTCTTCCTATGTGGAATTTATCTCCCTTCTTAATGTTGTAATCCACATCTACTGTTAACTTTTCTTCATCAGGTAAAACATCAGGAGCCACAGAAGCAAGAGCATAACCTCTATCAGAGTAGTAAGATGTGATTGCCTCAATGTCTTTTCTCATTTTCCTTTTGCTAAAAATTTCTCCAGCTTTAAGTTTTATTAATTTCTTAATTTCTTCTTCCTCTTTTTTTTCTATGAGCCCTGAAATTTTAACAGAGGTTATTTTAAATTGAGGTCCTTCAGATATGGGGATAGTAATGGTCATCCACTTTTTGTCAGAGGAAAATTCAATTTTTGGTTCTCCTACAGATACCTTTAAATAACCATTATCATAATATAAATCCTTAATTTTCTCTAGGTCTTGTTGAATTTCAAATTTTTTATAGAAACCACTACCTGTAATGAAAGAATAAAATTTCCTCTCAGAGGTTGCCATAACTTTCTTGATTTTTCTACTTGAAATTGATTTGTTTCCCTCAAATTTTATCTCTTTTATTTTTACCCTATTATTTTCTTCAATAACAAAGGTTAATTCTACTTCTTGTTCAGTTTTTTTTCTTATTAAAGGAACAATTTTTGCAAAATAATATCCCTCCGATTCATAAAATGCTTTTAACCTAATAGAATTATCATTGATTAGATTGATATCAGCTATAGAACCCTCTGTAATATTGACAATTTCTTTCAACCTTTCATCATCGAACTTTTTGTTACCTTCAAAGATTATTTTTACTATAGTAGGTTTCTCTTTCACAGTATAGATAACTTTTACACCGCCCTCAAAAGGTTCTATATCAACTTTTACATCCTCAAAATATCCTATCTTGTAAATAGACTTAATATCCTCAGAAATTTTTTCTTGAGATAGTATTTCCCCAAGTCTGAGAGATATCTTATTTTTTACAGCAGCCTCCTCAATCCTTTTAAGTCCTTTAATTTCTATGGCTGTGACAGTTGGTAGCTCCTCAGCATAAACATTAAGGGAAAGAAACAATAAAGCTAACAATGTAACTAATGACCTCATCTTTCTCATAGGACACCTCAAATCATTAAAAAGTTTTTAAGTATATCACAAGATTTTAAAAAATTGAAATACTTCAAAAAGTTTTTCATTAACAATTTCTTTTATCCTTTCTAAATCCTCTTCTGTCTCTGCTTCAAATCTTAAAACCAAGGCAGGTTGAGTATTAGAGGCTCTCAATAAAGCCCATCCATTAGGAAAATTTATTCTGACTCCATCTACAGTACAACACTCAAAGGATTTGAAAAGGGACCTAAACTTTTCCACTACCAAAAATTTCTTTTCATCTGGACAATCTATCCTGATTTCAGGTGAATTACAGACAAACTTTATGCCTTCCATAAGTTTACTTAATCCATAAGGCTTGCCTGATTTTTTTATTATCTCAGCAAGCCTTAAGCTTGCATATATAGCATCATCATAACCAAAGTATCGGTCATTGAAAAACATGTGCCCACTCATTTCTCCTGCAAGAAGCGCTCCTTCCTCTTTCATTTTTCTCTTTATGAGAGAATGTCCTGTTTTCCACATTATGGGGATGCCACCCATTTTTTCAATCTCCTCATACATGACAGAAGAGCATTTAACTTCACCTATGATTTTAGCCTTTGGATTACTCTTTAATATATCCCTTGCAAATAAAATTATGAGTTTATCGCCCCATATTACTTGTCCCTTTTCATCCACTACTCCTATTCTATCAGCATCACCATCAAATCCTATCCCAAAGTGCGCCTTTTGTTTGACAACAGTGTATATCAAATCTTTTATATTTTCTAAAATTGTAGGATCTGGATGATGATTTGGAAAAGATCCATCAGGTTCACTAAAAAGCTCTATTACATTAGCCCCTAAGTGCTTAAATATTTTAGGAGCAACCAAGCCTGCTGTTCCATTTCCGGAATCAATTACTATTCTTAAACCTTCAAAGGAGGGAAAATGTTGAAGCATGAAATCTATGTAACTATCAATTATATTATATTCTTTCAATCCACCTTTGGTTTGCGGAGTAATAAAATCTTTTTTTTCAATTATTGACTTTAATTCCTTTATTTTTTCGCCATAAATGGTTTCTCTATTTATGCTAATTTTAAACCCATTAAATTGAGGTGGATTATGACTTCCTGTAATCATTATTCCGTCATGAATGGGGAGATGAAAAAGAGAAAAATACTGAAGTGGAGTTGGACAAACTCCAATATCAATAACATTTACTCCACATTCTGTAATACCTCTTATTAATCCCTCTTTTAAGTTTTGAGAAGACAATCTTGCATCCATACCTATGGTGACCTTCTCTGGAATTCTATGTTTTTCTCTATAGATAAGGGATATAAAGGCTTTACCAACCAAATAAGCTATCTCTTCCGTTAAATCCTCTCCGTAAACTCCTCTAATGTCGTATTCTCTAAATATTCTGTCTTCCATACAAATCCTCAAACCTTTTTATATCATCTTCTTCCACATATTCACCTACTTGTACTTCTATTATCTCAAGAGGAATCTTGCCCGGATTTTCAAGGCGATGCAAGGTGCTCTTTGGCACATAAATTGATTCGTTTTCATGAACAAAGAATTCCTTATCTGCTATCTTTACTTTCGCTGTTCCCTTTACCACTATCCAATGTTCTGACCTATGATGGTGCATCTGAAGAGAAAGGGAAGCTCCTGGATTTACTGTAATCTTTTTTATTTTATATCTTAAATCTCTTTCCAAAAGAGTATAAAATCCCCACGGTCTATAGGAAGTGACATGTTCTTGAACCTGCCTAAAGCCTCTCTCTGATAGAATATTGAATAGCTTTTTAACTTTTTGACATTCTCCCTTTTTTGCTACAAGAAGGGCATCTTCTGTTTCAATTATTACCAAATCCTCAACTCCTATAGTAGTTGTAAGCCTTTTATTTCCAATTATGAGAGAATTAGTTGTATTCAAGTTTACAGAATTAGCATTTAAAGCATTCCCCATTTCATCTTTTTCCATTATTTCATATAGACTATCCCAAGAGCCTACATCAGACCATAGTATTTTAAGTGGGATGAGTACTCCCTTTTTTGTTTTTTCCATTACAGCATAGTCTATAGATATATCAGGAAGCCTATTAAAAAATTCCTCCACTTTCTCTGCAGGTACATGAAAAAGCTCTGCCAAGTCAGGGAGGTATAGATTAAATTCATTTATTATAGAGTTAGCATTGAAAGCAAAAATTCCAGAATTCCAATAGTAATTACCTTCTAGAAGATATTTTTTGGCAGTTTCTTCATCTGGCTTTTCAACAAATTTTTCAACAAAATAAAATTGCCCTTTATCTACCTCTTTTACCTTTATATAACCAAAACCTGTTTCAGCTCTGGTAGGAAGGATTCCAAAAGTTACTATATATCCCTCTTTTGCAAGGTTATCTGCTAAAGCTATATATTTCAAGAATTCCTCATCAGGATGTATTAAATGATCAGAGGGACAAATTAAAAAAGTTTCATCTAAGGAAGAAGCCTTATTTATAGCCTCTCTTATGGCAAAAGCAATAGCAGGTGCAGTATTTTTTTGATTAGGTTCAATAATGATATGAATTTTATCTTTGGAATAATTTTTTATTTCCTCTATTTGTCCTAAAGTGTAAAATTTGTATTTTTCATTTGTAACTACAAAAATTTCTGCTTCTGGATATTTTAAAAGTCTCCTCAAGGTTCGCTGAAAGAAACTTTCATTACTGTCATACTTTGACAATTGAATTTTTAGGAATTGTTTTGGAAAGTCCTTTCTTGAAAGAGGCCAAAGTCTTGTACCTGACCCACCTGCTAATACTATGAATTTCATAAACCTCTCCTATAGAAATCCATAATCTTTAAGTTTATCAATTATAACATCATCTCGATCTTTTCTTGTTTCTCTGACAAATTTTTCCACATATTTGGCAATCAAATCAGGTTCAAGATTCACGCCATCACCTATTTTCTTCATTCCCAAGGTGGTCATCTTTGCTGTATGGGGTATAATAACAACAGTAAAAGAATTGGACAAAACATCAACTATTGTAAGACTTATTCCATCCACAGCTATAGAACCTTTTTTTATACAATACCTTAGTATTTCCTCAGGTGCCTCTATTTCTATTTCTAAATACTCTCCTATGTCTTTAATGCCTTTAATGAAACCTATGCCTTCTACATGCCCACTTACTAAATGACCACCAAGCTTTGTATTTAAAGTTAAAGCTGGTTCAAGATTAACATAGTCTCCTTTTTTTAAATACCCTAAGGTAGTTTTTTTGAGGGTTTCAAAGGATACATCAAAAGACATTAATCCTCTCGTTTTATCTATTTCATTAACAGTAAGGCACACGCCATTTACGGAAACACTATCACCCAAGGCGGTATCTTTTATTATGTCCTTTGACAAAATTTTTAATTGAGCTCCCTTAGGGAGTTTTTTTATGTGATAAACTTTACCCAGTTCTAAGATTATTCCTGTAAACATTACTTTATTAGTTTACCAATTCTTTCCAGTCTCGGTTTACCATTTTCGCTATCCCAGGACCAATAAATAATAAGAGCCTTACCTCTTACTTCCTTTATATCTACAAAACCCCAAAATCTACTGTCATAACTTTGATCTCTATTGTCACCCATTACAAAAAGTTTTCCTTTCGGCACCGTGATAGGACCAAAATTATCTCTTGGATCAAGATCTGGTGGATGAATGTAAGAATCACTATATCTTACATAGGGCTCCTTTAATTCTTTTCCGTTTACATAAATTTTTTTATCCCTTCCTTCAATAATATCTCCTTCAATAGCAATAACTCTCTTGATAAAATCTCTGCTGGGGTCTTCAGGATATTTAAAAACAATAATATCTCCACGTTTTGGATTATCAAATACAAGAACTTTATTTTCCATGAGAGGAAGCTTTACACCATAGATAAATTTTGTTACCAGAAGATGATCACCAATCAATAATGTAGGAATCATAGAACCTGAAGGTATTTTAAAAGCCTGGATTATATAAGCTCTTATAAGAAGAGCGATTAAAATGGCAATACCGATGCTTTTTGCATAATCAAGAATTTTTTTAGCTGGCAAGGCAACCTCCTTATTCAATTTTTAGTACCGATAAGAAAGCTTCCTGAGGAATTTCAACTTTTCCAATTTGTTTCATTCTTTTCTTACCTTCCTTTTGTTTCTCAAGAAGTTTTTTCTTTCTTGTTACATCTCCGCCATAACACTTAGCTAAAACATTTTTCCTAAGTGGTGCTATGCTTTCGCGAGCTATTATTTTACCCCCAATAGCTGCTTGAATTACTACCTCGAAAAGTTGTCGAGGGATAACTTCTCTGAGTTTTTGAGCAATGGCACGTCCCTTATAGTAGGCTTTTTCTTTATGAACTATTACGGATAGAGCATCTACCTGTTCTCCGTTTATTAAAATATCAAGCTTTACAAGATCGCTTTTTCTGTACCCTATGAATTCGTAATCCATTGAAGCATAACCCTTGGAAAGAGATTTAAGTTTATCATAAAAGTCCCATAGAATTTCATTGAGAGGCATTTCATAGACAAGAAGAATTCTATCCTTCGTAATATAGGAAAATTCTTTTTGTATTCCTCTTTTTTCCTGACAAAGTTTCAATATATCTCCTACAAAGCTCTCCGGAACGATTATAGATACTTTCATAAAAGGTTCTTCAATGCTTTCAAAAAATTTCGGCATCTTACTGGGATTATCAATAAGATAGGATTCGCCATTTTTTTCTATTATTTTGTATCTCACAGTGGGAGCAGTACTTATAAGAGAGAGATTAAACTCTCTCTCAAGTCTTTCCTTTATTATTTCCATATGAAGAAGACCTAAAAAACCGCATCTAAAACCAAATCCCAAGGCAGCTGATGTTTCTGGTTCAAAGAAAAAAGATGAATCATTTAGGCGAAGTTTTTCTAATGCAATTTTTAACTCTTCATAATGATGAGTTTCAGTGGGATAGAGTCCACAAAACACCATAGGCTTTACTTCTCGAAAACCTGCAAGAGGCTCCTTCGCTGGATTATTACTCTCTGTAACAGTATCACCAATCTTAGTATCAGCTATGCTCTTTATGCCAGCCACAATAAATCCCACTTCACCAGCAGAAAGTTCCTCTATCTCCTTCGGAAAAGGCGTTAGTATACCTAATTTCTGTATTTCATATTCCTTTTCTGTAGCAAATAACTTTATTTTCATACCCTTTTTGGCTATACCATCAAAAACTCTTACAAGAATGATTACTCCTAAATAATTATCAAACCAAGAATCAAAAATCATTGCTCTTAAAGGTGCAGAAGCATCACCCTTAGGTGGTGGAATTCTCTTTACCACAGCCTCAAGAATCTCTTTTGTTCCAATTCCCTCCTTTGCTGAAGCAAGTATTGCTTCAGAGGATTCAATGCCTAATATATCCTCAATTTGTTTTTTAACCCTTTCAGGGTCTGCTTGAGGTAGATCAATCTTATTAATTACAGGGATTATTTCATGATTATGCTCTATAGCTAAATAGGCATTAGCTACTGTTTGGGCTTCCACTCCCTGAGTAGCATCCACAACCAATAGACTTCCTTCACAACAGGCTAAAGACCTTGAAACTTCGTAGGAAAAATCTACATGGCCAGGTGTATCTATCAAATTTAATACATAAGTCTCTCCATCATCAGCAGTATATTGAAGCCTAACTGCATGAGCCTTAATGGTGATTCCTCTTTCTCTTTCCAAATCCATGGAATCAAGAATTTGTCCCATTTTACCGCCCAAATTTACTGCACCTGTATACTCTAAAAGTCTGTCAGCAAGGGTAGATTTACCATGATCAATATGAGCAATTATGGAAAAATTTCTTATTTTTTTCATTTGTTCCTGGCAGTAAAGATAGCCCCCAAAAGGCCACCTACGTCAATTAAATTTGATTGTACAATGGAAATACCTGAAGACAATCCTTCTAAGGATCTTTTTTTAGCTTCATTTATGGCAGTTTCGAGGTAAATATTTTTTGCCTTAGAAAGTCCACCTGTTAAGATGATCTTTTCAGGAGCAAAAATATTAATTAAGCTTGCCATAGCTGCTCCCAGACATTTACCTGCCTCTTTCAGGATCTGTCTTGCCAAATTATCACCCTCTAAAGCTAAGTTATAAACATCTTCAGGAGTAATTTTGTAAATACTGCCTTCATATAGAGATGATGCTTGGGATGATTCACCATTTTCTATTTTCTCAATTAGAGATTCTTTTATAGCCCTTCCAGAGGCATAAACTTCCAAGCACCCCAGATTTCCACAACTGCAAAGCTTACCTTGATAATTAACAGTCATGTGTCCCACTTCCATGGGTATGTCTAAAATTCTACCGTTATAGTAAAATCCGCCTCCTATCCCTGTCCCTAAGGTAAGTAATATAAACCTACTAAATCCTCTACCTTCTCCAAAATTTGCCTCTCCTATTGTGGCAACAGTAGCGTCATTTTCAACCACTGTCTCTGTTAGAAATCTATCCTGTAGTATTGAAGCTAAAGGAACCTTATTCAAAGAAGGAATATTAGGCGATTCAATCACTGTTCCTTCTTTGGAAACTATCCCAGCCACACCTACACCAATGGCACTTATGGGATTCTCATTAACAAATTCTTGAATTTCATCAATTAATACCTTTATTAAATCATTGGGAGTTGGAAATTTTTTCCACTTTATTATTTCATAATCCTTTGATATCAAACCTATCTTAATATTAGTGCCACCTATGTCAATGCCGAGATAAAACATAAACAGAAAAATATTATAGCATAAATCCTTTATTTATAAAAAATTCTTTGATAATCCCTAATTTGCCCCTATAAATTAAAAAACTTACAGTAAAAAAAGAGGAAGCAAAGAGAAAACAGAGGAATAAAGGGAGAACTTTTAAGAAGAGAATAAGTTCTTACTTGCGGAAGTATTGAAGTAAGACGCTTTTGCCACCTCCAAGAATCCAATCCCCTGTGGCGAGGTATAAATTGGCGAGGCATAAAAATCTCTTTGCCTAACATAAAAAAGGATGGTAATAAAGGCTCAATTGTGATAAATATATGCAAACTACTTAAGGCTTATGTTATAATTCTAAAAATTTTATCCTTCTTGGAGGTGTTATTAATGAAAATTTACTATGATGTAGATGTAAATACTGAAATTCTAAAGGAAAAGAAAATAGCAATCATAGGATATGGAAGCCAAGGACACGCTCATGCAAATAATCTAAAGGACAGCGGGTTTAATGTAGTAGTTGGACTACGAAAGGGAAAAAGCTGGGAAAAGGCTGAAAAGGCTGGTCTTTCTGTCATGACTGTTTCAGAAGCTTCAAAAGTTGCCGATATTATTATGATACTTACACCTGACGAACTGCAGCCTGAACTATACAAAAATGAAATAGAACCTAACATGAAAAAAGGAACTTTCTTAGCTTTTGCTCACGGATTTAACATTCACTTTGGACAAATTGTTCCACCTGACCATATTAATGTTTTCATGGTTGCTCCAAAAGGTCCAGGACATCTCGTAAGAAGCGAATACTTAAAAGGAATGGGAGTTCCTTGTCTTATGGCAGTTCATCAAGACCCATCAGGAGTAACAAAAGACGTTGCCCTTGCCTATGCTGTAGGAATTGGTGGAGGAAGAGCAGGAATTATTGAGACAACTTTTAAAGACGAAACTGAAACAGATTTATTCGGTGAGCAAGTAGTTTTATGTGGAGGGCTAACAGCTTTAATAACAGCTGCTTTTGAAACTCTTGTTGAAGCAGGATATCCAGCAGAGCTTGCCTATTTTGAATGTCTCCATGAAGTAAAGCTCATAGCAGATCTCATTTACGAAGGTGGTATCTCCACAATGCGTTATTCCATAAGTAATACTGCCCAATATGGAGATCTCACAAGAGGTCCTCGAGTAATAAATGACTCTGTTAAAAAGGAAATGAAAAAAATACTTGAAGAGATACAGAGTGGTCAGTTTGCAAAGGAATGGATTCTTGAATGTAAAGTAGGTAAACCTACTTTTAATTCTCTTACTAAAAGAGGAGAAGAACATCTTATTGAGAAGGTTGGAGAAAAACTTAGATCCATGATGCCATGGTTAAAGAGTTCAAAGCTTGTGGATAAATCAAAGGCATGATAAGAAAAGAAGGTTTGCCTTACATAGGAGGAGCCTTATTTTTAGCCTCTTTTTTCTATTTACTCTGGCTTGAGCCAATAGCTATAGCTTTTGTCTTTTTAAGCCTTTTTTTTGCCTATTTTTTTCGTGATCCAAAGAGGAATATTCCACAAGATCCAAAAATCCTTGTAGCACCGGCTGATGGAAAAATCATAATGATAAGGCAAGGTAAAGAATCCCTCTGTCCACAAAGTCATACTGAAATAAGTATTTTTATGTCTCCCTTTGATGTACATGTTAATCGAGCCCCCTTTGATGGTGAAGTTAGAGAAATTATTCATACACCGGGTAAATTCCTCTCTGCTTTTAAAGAAAAAGCTTATAGGGAAAACGAAAACATCAAAATTATTTTAAACACTCAGGAAGGTGAAATAATAATTCGTCAAGTGGCAGGATTCATAGCAAGAAGAGCAGTTTGCTGGGTAAAAGAAGGAGAGTCACTCAAAAAGGGACAGTCTTTTGGAATGATAAAATTTAGTTCAAGAGTTGATATTTGTATTCCATCCTCCTTCAAAATTATGGTTAAAGAAGGAGATAAAGTAAAAGCTGGTCAGACAGCTCTTGCATCTTTATGATAGATGATAATAAGAAAAACTAAAAAGATAAAGGATCCAAATAAAAAACCAGGAAGGGGAGTCTATATACTCCCAAATGCTCTAACTTTATGCGGGATGTTTTTAGGATTCTATGCAATTGCTTCTGCTATAAATGGAAAATTTATTCATGCTGCTTGGGCTATAGTTCTTGCAAACATTTTTGATGGACTTGATGGTTGGGTAGCAAGGCTTACAAAAACAACATCTCGTTTCGGTGTGGAGTTGGACTCACTTTCTGATCTTGTGGCCTTTGGAGTAGCACCTTCAATTTTAATCTATAAATGGGCACTTTTTGACTTTGGTAGAATAGGCTTTGCATTAGCTTTTTTGTTCACCGCCTGTGGAGCTCTCCGGCTTGCAAGATTCAACATTCAAACAGGAATAATAAAATCATTTAAAGGCCTTCCTATTCCAGGTGCTGCCACCATGATTGCAGCAATAGTTTTATTTTGTACAGAGATATTGGAATACTCACCAGATAAAAATATTTTATTTCCCTTTATAACTTTAATCCTCTCCATGATGATGATAAGTAATCTTAAGTTTCATGGACTCAAAGAAGTGGACTTCAGAGAGAAAAAACCTGCCTGGATTCTTTTCTCCTTTATTCTACTGCTGTTCTTTATTGTCATTCATCCAACTGTAGCAGTTTTTATACTTGCCACCATATATGTAACATGGGGTATAATTGAGAATATAATCATTCTAATAATCAAGAGAGGACAAAAATCAGAGGTGAAAAATGAGGAAAATAAAAATATTTGATACAACCTTAAGAGATGGAGAACAATCTCCTGGTGCTTCCATGAATGTAGAAGAAAAAATTCAGGTAGCAAAGCAGCTTAAAAAATTAGGGGTAGACATTATAGAGGCAGGTTTTCCTATCGCCTCTCCTGGAGACTTTGAGGCTGTAAATAGAATTTCTCAAGAGATAAAAGGTGTTGTAATAGCAGGTCTGTGTAGAGCAAGAGATGAAGATATTGAGAGAGCTGCTCAGGCATTAAAGCCTGCAGAACAAAAGAGAATACATACTTTTATTGCTACTTCTGACATTCATCTTAAATATAAATTAAGAATGGACAGACAACAAGTCATTGAAGCTGCGGTTAAGGCTGTAAAAAAAGCACGACAGTACACAGATGATGTGGAATTCTCAGCAGAAGATGCCACAAGATCAGACTGGGATTATTTATGTAAAGTTACAGAAGAAGTTATAAAAGCTGGAGCAACAACTGTAAACATCCCTGATACAGTAGGTTATACGATTCCTCAGGAATATGGAGATTTAATTGAGTATCTCATGAACAAAGTTCCTAACATTGATAAAGCAATTATAAGTGTTCATTGCCATAATGATCTGGGGCTTGCAGTGGCTAATTCCCTTACAGCAATCCTTAAAGGTGCTGGTCAGGTGGAATGCACAATAAACGGAATTGGTGAAAGAGCTGGAAATGCAGCTATGGAAGAAATTGTCATGGCTCTAAAGGTGCGGAATGACTTCTTTAAAGCTGACACAAACATTGTAACACAAGAGATTTATAGAACAAGTAGACTTATAAGCAAAATTACAGGAATGATGGTTCAACCAAACAAGGCTATTGTGGGTGCTAATGCATTTGCTCATGAAGCAGGAATTCATCAAGACGGTGTTCTTAAAGAGAGAACAACTTATGAAATAATGAGGCCTCAGGATATAGGAATTCCAAGTTCAAAAATAGTGTTAGGTAAACATTCAGGAAGACATGCCTTCAAAACAAGGCTTGAAGAGTTAGGGTTTAACCTTACAGAGGAAGAGTTAAATCGTGCTTTTGAGAGATTTAAAAAACTTGCTGATCAGAAAAAATACATTTTTAATGAGGATATTGAAGCTCTTGTTTCTGATGAAGTTTTAAGAATTGCAGAAGTATATGAACTAATTGACCTTGATGTTTACAGTGGTACAAAGAAAAAACCTACTGCCACCGTCAGAATGAAAATTAATGGGCAAGAAAAGGAAATAACAGTATCAGGAGACGGACCAGTAGACGCTGTATATAAAGCTATCACTGAACTTACTGGGTCAAAAGCTGAACTTAATAAATTTGAAATAAAAGCAATAACAGGTGGCACTGATGCTCTCGGTGAGGTCACTATTATACTTGAAGAATCTGGTCATACTGTAAGAGGTCAGGGTGCAGATACTGATATAATTGTAGCCTCTGCAAAAGCATATATCAATGCCTTAAATAAACTGGCATTAAAGAATATTAAGACTTAAAACAAATTGATAAGCTGCTCTACCTGAAGTGCCATGCATTAATGACCATTCATGAGCTTTTTGAAGAAGTTGCTCTTCGGGAATTTTCCCTTTATGTATGTTTACATAATGTTTTACAATCTCAAAATATTCACTCTCTGAAAATCTATAAAATCCTATTCTTAAGCCAAATCTTTCAATTAAAGAGGTTCTTTCCTGAAGACTATCCTCAGGAAAAAGCTCACTGTCCCTTTGTGAATCGACAGACAGGAGATTTCTCCTATTTGAAGTAGCATAAATAACTGAATTTTCTGGTATTTCCTCTATGCCTCCTTCCATTACAATCTTTAAATCTCTAAAATCTCCTTCCTTTTCATCAAAAGATAAATCGTCCAAAAAAATAATAAACCGGAAACTTTCATGATCATAAACAATATCGTATAAAAGGGGAATAGTTATTATATCACTTTTTAGAACTTGAATAATTCTCAAGGGTGACTCTCTAAAATTATTAATCAAGGCTTTTATTAAAGTCGTCTTACCAGTTCCTCTTTCACCCCAAAGTAAAACATTGTTAACCCTTTTGCCTTCAATAAAAGATTTGGTATTGGAAATCACAAGCTTTTTTTGTTTTTCAATTCCTAG
Organism: uncultured bacterium; assembly: GCA_937998865.1. Classification (GTDB taxonomy): domain Bacteria; phylum Nitrospirota; class Thermodesulfovibrionia; order Thermodesulfovibrionales; family Thermodesulfovibrionaceae; genus Thermodesulfovibrio. Next base: position 25,334 of record CALLBR010000007.1, on the reverse strand, counting down.
TAGTTCATTAATATCTATTTTTGGAAGTCTTTTAACTTCCTTTAACTTCTTTTCCTTTCCATCCCAAACAAAAGCTAAAACTCTCTCAACCACAATTTTTTATTTTAAAAAATTGCCGAGACTTCTCGCAATGACCTGCTTTTTTATCCTAGGGAGGCTCATCAAGGAAGCCAAAGTAACCTCACCTTTTATCACCTTAGAGAAACTCAATCTGAGTGAATAATTTCAGAGTGTTTTTTAGAAAAACTTTCATCCTTTCAGAAAAGGCTTGACTTTTTTTTCATTCTGTTTTTTAATAGATAACAACTAAAATGACCAGTTGGGATTGGGATACAAAGGAAAAGGTCATTTCTAATCTGAAGGAATGGAAGGAAAAGTTTAATTCCTCTGAGGAGATTTTAGTAAGTCCTGATTTTGAAAAAATTGTAGCTATTGTAAAAGTGCAAGAGGGGAAAACCTTTTGCATTAATGGAGAAACCTGGAACAATACCTTTGAACGTATTTGTTTCCCTCAAATTACTCCTCTTGGAAGTGTAATCTGCCTTGCACTGAGAAATTATGAGTGGACACTGGCAAAAGATGACACAGTGATGGAAGAGACTTTTGATTATGCTTGGAATCTTAAAACTGACAAAGAGAGTAAATCAATTGCCTTTAACATAAAAAAAGGTGATTCCTATGGTGTTTGTTTAGATGGAAAAATTTGGGATACTCTATTCTTTGATGCAAGAGACCTTATTCTTTCAGATGATGGGAAACACGCTGCCTCCTATGTTAGGGTAGAAAATCCTCCCTTACTTGACATCTTTAGCTTTAAAAAAGGTGTTTGGACTATTGCCGCAGATGGTAATCCCTGGGATAAAAATTTCATATCAATCTACGGAGCTTGTTTTAGCCCTGATAATAAAAAAATTGCAGCTTCTGTAAGACTTTCGCAGCAAGAATTTACTGTAGCCATAGATGGAAAAACTTGGGATGAAATATTTTTAAATGCCTGGGAGCCAATTTTCCTTGACAATGACAATGTAGCAGTTCCAGTGAAAAGGGAGAAAGGTTGGACTTTAGCCATAAATGGTAAGGTCTCCTGGCCTTATTTCACTCAACTTTGGCATCAAAGAGTAAGTCCTGATGGTAGAATTGCCGCGGTTGTAGCTACAGAGTTTGGCAAATGGACTGTGGCATTAGATGGTAATCCTTGGAAGGAAACTTTTTCTCATTGCGTACTTCCACCATTCTTTAGTGCTGATGGCAAAAAAATCGGTGCTGTAATAAGAAATAGAAATACTTGGAGTGTTGCCATTAATGGAAAGCCTTGGGATAGGGGATTTGATAGAATTTGGTCACCCCAGTTAAGTCCTGACGGAAACTATTGCATAGCAAAGGCGGAAAAGGAAGGAACATATTTTTTAGTTTTAAATGGCAAAATAGTAAAAGAAACCTTTGATATGTTATGGGAACCCAAATTTAGTCCTGATGGAGATAAAATTCTCTTTGGATGCATAAAGAACGGTAAATACATTAGAAAAGTTCTTAGTCTCAGTGAGGTATTAAAATAATGGAACAATTTTTTAAAGATCCCTCCCTTTATACCTTCCTGAGGGGTCCTATGCTATGGCTTGCTTTTTTGGTGTTTTTTTTAGGAATTTTTTATCGAATAGCCATAACCTTAAGAGAGGCTAAAAAAGAAAAGATAGTATATCCCTATTTAAGCCTTCGCTACACATTAAGATCTCTGTTTCGTTGGTTAATACCCTATGGCTCTATTAGTATGAGAAGACATCCCTGGTTTACAGCTATAACTTTCCTATTTCACATCTGTTTAATTTCTGTTTCCCTCTTCTTAGTAGGTCATGTGGAATTGTGGTATGAATCATGGAAAATTAGGTGGTGGACCTTACCAGTGTCCTTAGCTGATGGAATGACTTTTATAACTATCTTTTGTATTATTCTACTCATTTTGCGAAGGCTCTTTCAGAGTGATATTAGATTTCTAACTTCTTCTTCTGACTATCTTATACTTACTTTAGTTGCACTACCCTTTATTACAGGCTTTCTTGCTCATCATGAACTCATACTGGATTATAAAATCATGCTCACAATACACATGCTGAGTGGTGAAATAATGCTTATGGCAATTCCCTTTACAAAATTGAGTCATATGTTTCTCTTTTTCTTTACAAGAGCCCATACAGGTAGTGAATTTGGAGCTGTAAGGCATTCAAGAGACTTCTGAGGTGAAATATGGAATTTAAGAGAAAACCTATTACAGACATAGGAATTGATGAGACTCTAAAGGGAGTTGATGAAAAGAAAATAAAAAGAGCAATTGATTGGGTGTTAAATAGAGAAGCCTCTGCAAGACTAAAAGTATTTGTTGAAACCTGTATGAGATGCGGAATGTGCACTACTTCTTGTCATCACTATCTGTCTCATGAAAAGGATCCTACCTATGCTCCAGCTGGAAAGGTCAAACAAACAATATGGGATATTCTGAACAAAAAGGGAAAGGTGACTAAAGAAGATATAAAGAAATATGCAAGAATTGTCTTTTCCGAGTGTAATCTATGTCGTCGTTGTGTACAGTTTTGTCCCTTTGGAATAGACATAGCCTATCTTCTATCTCTTGTAAGAAGAATATGTTGCCTTATTGGTGCGGTACCTCAGTACATACAGGATCAGGCATTGAGTCATATGCAAACTACAAATATGCTTTGGTTTAGACAAGATGAATGGCTTGATACAGTTCAATGGCTTGAAGATGAACTAAAGGCTGAAATTAAAGATGCAAAAATTCCTATTGGCAGAAAAAATGCAGAAGTTTTATATCTTGCCCATGGTTTAGAGGCAAAATACATGACAGGGCTTTTAACAAATATGGCAAAAATAATGAATGTGGCAAAAATTGACTGGACCGTCCCTGACACTGATGGATGGGATTACACAAACAAAGCTTTTTATGCTTGTGATTTTGAAACCATGGGAAAAATTGTAAGGACGCACTACGAGGTAGCCTTTAGATTGAACGTAAAAAAGATTGTTATGGGTGAATGCGGACATGCCTATAGAACAGGTATATACGAAGGCGTAAGATACTTAGGTTGGAAGGAATCTCCTATTCCCTATATCCACGGAGTTCAGTTCTTTTATGAATTATTAAAAGAAGGCAGAATAAAAATAGCTAAGAAAATTGAAGAAATAGTTACAATTCAAGATCCCTGTAATATTGTAAGATACAGAGGTATGGGCAAAATGCTAAGATACATTGTCTCTAAACTTTGTGAAAACATAGTTGAAATGACTCCAAAAGATGATCATAACTACTGTTGTTCTGCTGGAGGTGGAATGATAGATGCAGGACCTGTTTGGAAGTCTGCAAGAATGGAAGGTGGAAAAATTAAGGCAGAACAAATAAAAAATACAGGAGCAAAAATTGTAATTGCAGCTTGCCATACTTGTCACAAGGGAATCGAGGATTTAAATGAATACTATAAACTGGGTGTTCATGTTAAATTTCTTACCGACTTAATTGCGGAGTTAATGGAAATTCCTGAAGAGATGAAACCATGAAGAGACTTATTTTCATAGCAACTTTAATATGCCTTTCTCTATTAAGCATAAAACTTCTTTACTCTAAAAATTCATCCACCTATGAATTTTTATATAAAGAAAACATCGTCTCCATAGCCCATGTGGAAAAATTCAGAAAACTTGAATATGGTAGAATACTTTTTAAACACAAGCTTCATGTGGACTCCATGGCAAAAATACTTAATAAAACACCAGAGAGTGTATGTAGTGAATGCCATCAAAAGAATCAATATGGAGAGTACTCCTTTGATTTTATAGAGGACCTTCACAAAAAAGAAGCTGAGGAAATAAAAAATCTTTATCACGCCAAATGTTTAGATTGCCATAAAAATTTAAGTGCCCAAAGGAAAAAGACAGGACCAGAGATTCTCTCCTGTAGAGATTGCCATAAAAAAGAAAATGAAAATAGACAAGTAAAATATCCCTTGGTAGAGTTTGATTTTTATTTGCATAACAAACATGTCACTAAACATAAAAAAGACTGTAGCCTCTGTCATCATTCTTATGATCTAAAAGAGGACAGAAAAGAGCTTGCTCTATTCTATGAGCCAGGAACTGAAGCAAGTTGCTACTACTGTCATGACTTTAGTAAGAAAAGAGGTCCTGAACTTACCAAAATTGTAAATGTAGCAAAACAAAAAGGTTTAAATTTAGAAAAATCCTTTCATCTTCTATGCATCAACTGTCATTTAGAGAGTAAAAATCAAGACAAAGACAGAGGACCCATTGTGTGTGCAGAATGTCACACAGGTAAATACAGGGCATTAGAGGAACTTAAAGAGGTTTCAAGACCAGAAGTGAACCAGCCAAAAAGAGCTTTTTTAAGTATTGAAGGAGCAAAGATGAAAGGTGTTTCCTTTAGGCATGATTTTCATGAAATGAATAACAAAAATTGTAGAATTTGTCACCATGAAACACTCAGGGCATGCAAAGATTGCCATGATTTAAAAGGTAAAGAAGAAGGCGGATTTGTAAATATTGCAACAGCCTATCATTCCCTTAGTTCTACTATAAGTTGTCAAGGTTGCCACGGAAAGCTCAAAGAAAAGGTGGAGTGTATGAGCTGTCATTACTTTATCCCGCCTGTAAAAATACAGATTGCTCCCACAGAGATTTGTAATAAATGTCATACTGGAAAGAGAGATTTTATCTCAACAAAAATACAAAATTTCAAAAATGTCCCACAGGAAGTTATAATTAAACACCTGGAGGAAGATTTTGAAGCAGTAAAAATGCCCCATCTAAGGATGATTCAAAAACTTAATGAAATTTCAAATAGAAGTAATTTAGCTAATTACTTCCATGGAAGCAATGATACAATCTGTAGAGGTTGTCATCATAAAAGCAAAGAGGAAGCAGAAGCTCAAAGAGAAAAACCTCCCTTATGCATAAGCTGCCATGGTTCTGAATTTAGTAGCAAAGACATAGGAAAGCCAAGACTACAATCAGCTTATCACGGTATGTGCATTAAATGCCACGAAACATTGAAACTTGAAAAACCGAAAAAATGTACAGACTGTCACGAAAGAAAGGTGAAAAAAAATGTATATAATTGAACAACTTTTTTCAAATCACGGGTTTGAGTATGTAGTAGCTGTAGTTTCTATTTTTCTTTTTATTCTAATTTTAAATATGCTTAGAGAGAAAAGATGCTACTAAGGATGAACAGAAGAGATTTTCTTAAAAAGGCTTTAACCATCACAGGTTTAACCTTAATGGGAGGGAAAGCTTTTTCAGAGCCTTCTTCATACTCCACAGGAAACAAAGCAAACAGAAAAAATTGGGAAAAATATGAGATTATTAAAGCCAGAGGTATTAATTTAGAAGAACCCTATGCAATTCTCTTAGACTTAACAAGATGCATAGGATGTCGTCGATGTGAGTGGGCTTGTAATGAATGGAATAAAAATCCTAACAAGCCTCTTAAGGAGTTTGAAGAATCAAAGGACAAAAAACCCTCAGTCTTTGATAAAAATCGAAGAACTCATGCTGGAGAGTTTACAGTAGTAAACAGGTTTTACGAGGGGAAAAATCCCATTTATGTGAAAAAACAATGTATGCACTGCCTCGACCCAGCCTGTCTTAGTGCTTGTTTTGTTAATGCCTTCAAGAAAACAGACTATGGTTCTGTTCTTTATAATCCTTCTTTATGTGTAGGATGCCGCTACTGCATGATTGCTTGTCCTTTTGACATTCCAGCTTATGAATACTATGATCCTCTCACTCCTCAGATTACAAAGTGTACCATGTGTTTTGACAGAATCACTGAAAATAAACTGCCTGCCTGTGTTGAAATATGCCCTGCTGATGCAATGAATTTTGGCAAGAGAAGTGAAATTCTTCGTCTTGCCTATGAAAGAATCCATAATAATTCAGGAAGGTATATTCAACACATTTACGGGGAATATGAAGCTGGAGGAACAAGCTGGCTTTACATATCGGGTACAGACTTTGAAAAATTAGGATTCCCAAAGCTTGACAAAACACCTATTCCACAATTAAGTAAAAATTTTCTCTTCACTGTAAAGGTTCTTGAAATAGTTGCTGCAGCTCCTTTAGTCTGGACTGCCTATTACATGATATCCAAGAGTAAAAAAGGGTGATATGAAAGAAGGAAGCTTTCTTAGGGAAAAGATATTTTTAGGAATGAGCCTTAAGGAATACTTGAAAAGCCATGCAACTTTATGGAATTTTATTGCCTTAATTATTCTTTCCTTTTCCTTCTACTCTATGGCTTACAGGCTTTTTTATGGACTCGGACCTGCTACAAATCTTTCAGATACCTATCCTTGGGGGCTTTGGATAAGCTTTGATATCCTTGTAGGTATTGCTCTGGCAGCTCCAGGACTAACAGTAGCAACCACAGTTTATCTTTTCGGGATAAAAGATTACAAAAATTTTGCAAAACCTGCTGTGCTATCAAGTCTCCTTGGATATATTTTTGCTGTCTTTGCTTTAATGTTTGATCTTGGTAGATACTACAGAGTCTTTTATGTAATTGGATGGTCTTGGGGTTTAGACTCTATATTATTTTTAATTGCTTGGCATTTCTTTCTGTACATTCTCATTTGTCTAATCGAATGGTCACCTTCTTTTTTTGAATGGTTAGGGAAAGAGAGACTGAAAGAGATATTTTCCAAATTTGGAATTTGGGCAACGGTATTTGGAGTGATTATAGCTGGTGGTCATCAATCTGCCTTAGGAGGATTATTCTTAGTGGCAAAGACTAAAATTCATCCTCTTTGGTATTCTTCATTACTTCCTCTATTTTTCCTTATTTCAGCTATCTTTGCTGGAATATCCATGGTAATCATAGAGAGCACCCTTTCTCACAAATTTTTCATAGACAGAATTAAAAACTTTCAAAAAGCCGAATTTGAAAGCAAAACTCTTGGACTTGGTAAGGCTTTGGCTATTGTTTTAATTCTTTACCTACTTCTTAAACTATTAGACTTAGCCCATTATGATAACTGGCATTATCTTTTTACCTCCTATGGCTATCTCTACCTTTTTGAAAATGTGGGATTTGTATTTATCCCTATCATGCTTCTAATTTTCTCCATTAAGCTAAAAAAAGCTTCAGTGGTAAGAGTATCAGCCTTCATTGTTGCCCTTGGAGTACTTCTTAACAGGTTCAATGTTTCTTTAATAGCCTATAACTGGTACATTCCCTTTAAAGAAAAATATTATCCCACTTGGATGGAGATTTCTTTATCCTTAGGTATTGTGACTCTTATAATTTTATTCTATCGATTCATCGTAAGGAGAATGGCTATTTTGCATTGAGATGAAGCCTTAGAAGATTTATTAAAATCTCTGCTGTCTCTAAAACTTTTTTACTGAGGGGGCTGCCTAATTTTGTTGACTCTGGCTGAATTCCTAGAATATATATTCGGGCATTTATATTTTTGCTTACAAAATGGACATGAAGCTTTAAAGAGGGATTATGACTGTAAATCTTCCTTACCTCTAAATCTTTACCTTCAAGAAAAATAACAGAGCCAGCCTCTAAATTCATATCAATAGCATCAATGAGCAAAACTGTACAGGGATCATACTTTATTATCTTCCCAAGATATCTTTCAGGACTATCTTCGCAATCAATAACCATAGCATCTATTTTGTCTCTTAATGATTTTGCAATAAAAGATCCTACAGCATCATCTCCTCTAAGAGGATTCCCTATCCCAGCAATTACTATTTTGCCCTTTAAATTTTTTAAAAAATCCTCAATACTCAATTTATTCTTGCACTAAGGGTTTTATTCTTTCCTTTGATATTCCTAGAGCTTTAGCTATTCCAAACAAAATAGCCTCAGGCCGCGGAGGGCATCCAGGAATATAGAGATTCACTGGAATTATTTTGTCTACTCCACCCACCACATTGTAGCTATCAAACCATATTCCTCCAGCAGTAGCACAGGAACCAAGGGCAATTACAATTTTAGGCTCTGGAGTAGCTTCATAAACACTTTTTACAAAATCTACCGTGGGACGAGTAACAGGACCTGATATAACTAAAGCATCAGCATGCCTGGGAGAGCTCACAGCTTTCATACCAAATCTTTCTATGTCATAATAAGGAGTGAGGATATCAAGTAATTCTATGTCACAACCATTACAGGCTCCTGTATTTACATGGAAGATCCAAACTGACTTTTTTAATGTCTTTAGAGCTAAATTTCTTAGTAAAGACACTTCTTCCTCCCTTAATGATTTATGTTAATAATTGCCAGAGTAGCTCTATGAAAAAGGTTATGAAGAAATTCAGGATAAATTCCCAGAGCAATAAGTACTATAGAAAAAAATAGGGCACAAATTACTAATATGACTGGTAGGGAAACATTATTGTTAGCTGTATGGTTTTCCTCTCTTAACCAAAAAATTGATATAACTGACCTTAAAAGAGCCAGAAGACTTATTAAACCTGAAAGAGACATTATAAATGCAACCCCTACAAATTTTTCATCCACAAGGGCAAAAATTATTGAAAGGGAACTTAAAAAACTGCTAAAAGGAGGCATTCCTCCAACTGCTAAAGCTCCTATGAAAAAAGTTATCATGATGGCAGGTGCCTTAGGATGAAAAGCTCTTATCTCTTCTATTTTTCTGCTTCCATAAAGATAAATTAGTGCTCCAGCTGCAAAAAATAAAGCTCCTTTCATTAAGGTGTGATTGAAAAGATGAAATAATCCTGCAAATTTTGCAGTGTAACTATCCAAAATAAGTGCTGAGGCTATAAATCCCATCTCACTAATACTACAGTAAGCAATGAGCTTTTTAATATCCTTTTGATTAAAAGCTAAGATTGCTCCTAAAAAAATACTTAAGGAGGACAGAAGGAGGACTAAAATTTTTACCTCCTCCATGTTAAAAGCAAAAACTGTGACAGTTCTAACCAATCCATAAAATCCCATCTTTGTTACAGCTCCTGCAAGGAAAACTGTTATTGCTGAGGGTGCTTCAGCATAGGCTGGAGGTAACCAAAGATGAAAAGGAAGGAGTCCAGCTTTTGTGAAAAAGCCAATTATAAAAAAAGCAGCGCATAAAAGAGCCATATTTTTATTAAGAAATGTAATACTCTGGCTTATATTACTAATGGTTACTTCTGTTCCTGTATGGTAATTAATTAGGACGATACCAAGCAAGCTAAAGAGAATTCCTACATTAACCATAAGAAGATAAATAAATCCAGCCCTGAGAGAATTTTTATCCAAATTGAAAGAAATCAAATAAACCACAAAGATACTACTCAATTCAAAAGGTATATATAGGAAAAAAAGATTGTCAAGGGAAAATGCCAAATTCATGAAACCTAAAGAAAACATCAAAATTGAAAAATAAGCGTGGAATTTATCATTTCTATGGCTATAAAGTTTTGAAATTTCTTTTAAAGAAAATAAAATAACAAAAATACTAACGAATTCTACCATGAATTGCATTAAAATACTGAAACCGTCTATATAAAAAAGTTTATGGGGCTGCAAATACTTTAAGCCCTCTTGGCTGATTTTCTGCCAAATTTTGTATGTGGAAAAAATAGCTATAGAAACTGAAATTATTGATAAAGCTGCACTTAACTTTAAATTACCTCTAAGAACAAAAATTATTATTCCTATCACTAAAGGTGCTACAAAGCTTAGGCAGTAGATAAAATTATCAAAATTCATTCCCCCTTTACCTCCAAAATTAAAGCCTAACTTTCCCTTTTAATTTTTTTTATAAGCTCCCTTACACTTAACAAATTGAATTTCGTTGTTATATAGATAAAAAATCCTACTGCCACAATAAAATTAATGGTAAGACCAAATTCCACAGCTTTGCCCATATTTGGAAGCATACTAAGTAGAATAAGATGGATACCGTTTTCTATGATAAAAAAGCTTATTATCATCTTAATCATGTCCCTTTTTGAGAGGAATAAAAACATTCCGTATATAAATGCAGTAGCTCCTGCAGTAAAAAAAGAGAGTGTATTTGGGAAGTTCATAATTTTGATTGTATCAATAAACTTATACCCTACAGAAAGAAGTACTATTGATAAGGCTATAGAGAGAGGATGAATAATGGCAGGTTTTTCCTCTCTTTGAAATCTGACTCTCAAAAGAATTATTAAAGAGGCAGGCATTAAAAGGGCTCTAACTAAGAGATCAACAACAGCTATTATGTAAAAATTAGGGTGATTGTTTATATAACCCGCAATTATAAGTGATAAAAAAATTAGTAAACCTTGCGGTATTAGACTATAAGAGGCAAATTTAAGACTTCTTGATTCGCCAGCAACAAAAGTAAAGAATAGAAAAATAATGTAAATTACCTCCATTTCACACTCCTAAGAGAGCTAAAAATATTGCTGTAATAGAAAAAAAGGCTAAAGTTAGATTATACTTTAAGGCTTGGTCAATTCTTAACCGAGGATTTAAAGCCTCAATGAGAGTGCTTATAAGGATTACTATGGTAACTTTAATAAGGCAAATTAAAATGTTTACGAAGAAAATTTCTGTCATGGGCCAGGGTATAAAAATTTGTGAAAACACTAAACAGAATAATACCTGTCTGGACATATTTGCCCATTTTACACAAGCATATTTAGGACCACTTAACTCAATGAGGACACCTTCAGCAATTTCCTGTTCAGCTTCTGATATATCAAAGGGAATTTTGCCAATTAATGCTTGAAGAGAGAGAAACACACACACTGTAGCTAAAAGCATAGAAACATTAGGACCGTTTGAATAATACCAAGATACTATATCTCCAATTTTAAAGGATCCTGCATTTATAGCTCCTGTTATTAAGGCAATAGCAAGTATTGGTTCTACTGAAAGGTGCAACATCATTTTCCGGGAAGCTCCCACATAAGCAAAGGGATTTTCTGAAGCAGAAGCAGTAATAATTATAGCTATTCCCACTACAGTAATTATGTAGATAAAAAGAAAAATATCACCCCAAAAATTAAAGGGCGGTTTAAAATCAGTAATAGGTATAAGAAGAGATGCTATTCCAAGGCTAATTACTGATAAATAGGGAGAAATCCTGAAAAGTGGATTAATAGTAGATTTAAGATCTTCCTTTCCCATGAGCTTTAAAATATCATAGTAGGATTGTAAAGGAGGTGGACCTACTCGGCTTTGAATTAATGCTCTAATTTTTCTGGTAAATCCGTCAAAAAAGGGTGATAAAAACAAGACAATAAATATATTAACAAGACAGGAAGATATTAACCATCCTAAACTCATATTATTCCTCCAGCTATGGAGAAAAGAAAAAACATTACTATAATTCCTCCTACAACAAGCCACGCCATATAGTTTTCTTTTAAATTTTCATAATGACTATACAATAAATCAAAAATTCTCACGATTTTCTCTATGAAAGGATAGTAAAACCATTCGTCAGGCTGAATAATTTTTTTTAAGCTTGAAGGAAAGGAAAATTTCATAGGGGGTAATTCCACAGGATAAAAGCCTCTAAACTGAATATTAAAAATCTTAAAGCTTACCAATTCCTTAAAAGGTTGATAAAAACTATGGCCAGTGTATGCTACTTCCTCTGGTGAATGCTCTTTACCACCATACCAAGTTTCCACTTCTCTTTTTGGGGCATTGGCATATTTTTCAAAGCAAAAGATTACTAATGAAAGAATAAGGACCGAAAGAATTACAAAGATAGGAAACCAAACACCTGTTTCAATACAATTTTGGCAGAAATTAAGACCAAAGCCTGCAATACTTAATGAAAAAACAGATGAAAAAGATGGTAGTGTTAATTCTGATGCTGAGGACAAAGCATGGTAGGTAAACTCTAAGGTAATAAAGGGAAATAAACCTGTAAATAAACAGACTCCAGCCAGGATAATTTGAGGAATATTCATGCTACTAGGTATAGCTGTTGTCTTTTTAATCTCTGCTTTTAATTTACCCATAAAGGCTGAGTTAACAAATTTAAGAAAAGAAGCTAAGGTTATGGCTGAAATAAAGACAGAAATAATTCCAAAAATTATAAAGGCAAATTTTATAAGGAAAAAAGATTCAGAAACCTTCATAACTCCAATAGATGACTCAAAAATAAGGAGTTTTGATATAAAACCATTAAAGGGAGGAACTCCTGCAATGGAGAGAGATCCTACAATAGCTGCTATGGCTGTCAAAGGCATAATTTTAATTAATCCCGAGACTTTGTTTAAATCAGTTGTACCTGTTTTATAAAAAATTGTTCCTGCATTGAGAAATAAAAGACTTTTATATATGGAATTATTAAAAACATGAAGTAATCCTCCAGTAAGAGCTATCATCCCTAAAAAAGGACTAAAAGTGACAAAATAAATACCAGTGCCAATTCCAAGTAACATATATCCCACCTGCCCAATAGCATGAAAAGACATTAATCTTTTTGCCTCATCTTGAGTAAGAGCTGCAATAGTTCCCACAAAAATAGAAAAAACTCCCAATAGAGCAATTATAAAACCCCAAGTATGGCTGTATTGAGAAAAAGGTATTAGGGAGAGAAAAAATCTAAGAAGTCCATAAACTGCTAATTTTGACATAACACCACCAAAGAAGGAAGAGGCTGAAGAAGGGGGCTGGGGATAAGCATTGGGTAACCAGAAACCAAAAGGAAGAATTCCAGCCTTTGTTATAAAAGCAATAACTATAGAAAAGATAAGAAAATGAGCTAACATGGAATTGTTTTCAAAAATATTTGTCAAACTTTTTTTTATTTCCACAAAATTAAAATCTTCACTGTAGGAATACATTATTACTGCTGCCAATATTAAAAAAGCTGTAGCCACGTGTGTAGAGATAAAATACTGAATTCCACCCTTTAAGGCTTCCTTTTTTTGACTGTCAAAGATCACAAGTACCCAGGAGGTAAATGTCATAGCTTCCCAAAAAACAATAAAAAACAATAGATCTCTCACTACCACAAGTCCAATGCTTGAAAGAAAGAGGGAGAGCAAAAAAGGATAAAATCTTTTTGATGAATACTCTGAGTAGACCTCCAAATATCTCCAAGAGAAAAGGACCACACAGAGAGAAACTAGGGCTATAATAATCAAAAATAAAGCAGACAGGGAATCTACATACAGTAAAAAGGTAGAATTGATAAGAGGAGCTAAGGAAAAAATTTTCCATTCTATTGAGGTTTTACTCAAAAGTATATTTACTGAAAAGTAAGACAAAGAAAGGGCAAATAAAAAAGTTGAAATTATAGCTAAAAGGCCGCTAATAGATTTATTCTTTATAAAAGAAGTAAAAATAATACCTCCTAAAATTGCAACTGTAGCCACCTTAAAATAAAGCCAAAATTCCATTAGTTACCTCCTGAGAGATTTCTTATAAAGAAATAGCCTATTATAGGAGAAAGGAGGCTTAAAATCAAAAGAAATACTAAGCTAAATTTCATTGAGAAGGGAACTTCAGAGTGAGCATTCAAAACTTTTTCAGAGGAGGAACCAAAAAAAACTTTATGTCCTACAAAAATATACCAACAAAAAGAAAGGATGCTCTCTAGTATTGCAAGGACTCCAAAAAGAATAAAATAGATATTTTTTAACTCAAAAGCTCCAGAGAAAATCATAAATTTACTCCAAAAGCCTGAAAAAGGTGGAACTCCAATTATTCCAAACATGCCAGCAAGAAAACATAAGGTAAACAAAGGAAATTTAATATTCAATCCTCTTAATTCACTTATACTCTTGGAACCTGTACAATAGGCAATAGCACCAACAGTAAGAAATAGTAATCCTTTAGCAAAACCATGATTTATAATATGAAGCAAACCTCCCATTCCACCAGTTTTGGAACCCAAAATACCCAAAGATACTCCAAAAAGAATGTATCCTAGGTGTCCAATAGTAGAGTAAGCAAGAAGTTTTTTTAGATCATCTTGGAAATAATATGAAATAACAGAAATCGTAAGTGTTAAAATGGCAATGCTCCCTACAAGAAAAGCAAAAGCTTCAGTTAAGAGAGGATTAGAAACATAAATTCTTGCCACTAAGTATACGCCTGCTTTAACCATAGCAGCTGCATGCAAATAAGCACTCACAGGAGTAGGTGCAACCATAGCATCAGGAAGCCAAGTAAAAAGGGGAATCTGCGCAGCCTTTGCAGAGGCAGCAAAAAATAATAGAATTAAAACTGTAAGTTTTGTAGAAGAGGAGAGATAATTAAAAACATTAAAATCAAAAGATTTAGCCTCTCCGTACATGAATGCCAGAGCAATTAAAAAGCCTAAGCCTCCTATATGAGTCATTATAAAGGCTTTCAATCCTGAAAAAAGTGCCTTCTTTTCTTTTGTATAGGAAATCAATGCCCAAGAACATAAAGTGGTAATTTCCCAAAAGAAAAATAATTGGAGAAAATTCTTTGCTGTTACAACTCCAATCATGGCTCCAATAAAAAGAAGCATAAGAAAATAATATCCTCCGTAAGGGCTATAAAAGGGATGGTCTTTGTTTTGAGGTGACATATATCCGAGGGAATACAAGATCACAAAAAAACCTACAAATGTAATTAAAAGAAGCATAAGGGAAGTTAAAGCATCATTCTGTAAAGAAAAATTAAGACCCAAAGAAAGCCAATGGAAAAAGGGAAAAGGAAATTCTATATTTTTAGGAGACAATATATTCAAGCAACTAAAGTATAGAGTAATAAAGGCAAAAAAAGAGGCAAAAAATCCTGAGACTTTCTCTCTAAGAAAGAGGCAAACAAAAGCACCTATAAAAGGTATGAGTAATGTAATTAAAAGACTTTCCATAACTTAGCCTTTTTTATCCTGTAATTTTCTTTTACATTCAGAACACATTTTTAGTTTTCTAATCTCTTCTTCGCTTTTTTGCTCTAATTTTTCTATTAGCTTATTTAACATGTTTTCCACCATAAAGGGCTTTCCACATACTATACACTCAGCCATTTTTAATTTAATCACTAATTCAAGGTCTTTTTTATTTTCTGTGGCAAGCTCAAATTTATTGGTAATCTGTATAGCTTTCTCTGGGCAAGCAGCAGCACATCTTCCGCAATAAATACATCTACCTGAAGAAAAAGTTAAAAGCCTTTCATTTCCTAAATCTTCCATCTTTATAAGTCTTGATGGGCAGGTTCTCACACAACTGCCACAGCCAATACATCTGTTAGCTAAAACTTCCAGTTTTCCTCTAAGGTTCTCTGGCTGTTTAACTGGTACAAAAGGATAAGATCTCCTTATTCTTTTATGTTTTGATGAGAGCAAAAGAGCCTTTATTTTACTTTTAAGCATCTACTAAGCTCCGCAGGGGAATAAACTTTAAAGGTTTTATTTTTAATATCAATGGTTTCATATCGTTCTGTGCAGGAAAAACATGGATCTATGCTTGCTATTATAAGGGGAGCATCAGCTATAGAGCCACCTTTTAATAAAACTGATAGAGCCTGATAATTCTGATAAGAGGGAGCTCTCACACTCCAGCGATAAGGTCTTCCTTCAGGACCTGTCATGACATAATGAAAAAGCTGCCCACGAGGAGCTTCTACATAAGAGATTGCCTCTTTCCATGGATCTATTTTTGAGAATTTAACTGTGGTGGGTCCTTCAGGCATGTTTTTGATAATCTGCCTTAAAATATTTATAGCTATTAAAATTTCTTCCAGTCTTACAATGGTTCTTGCCCAAATGTCACCTTCTTTATTCAAGGGAATATTAAAATCCAGTTCAGAATAAGCAGCATAAGGAAAATCCCTTCTCATGTCAATTTTTATACCAGCAGCTCTTGCTACAGGTCCACCTACAAAAAATTTTCTGCATTCTTCTTCAGATAAAATCCCTACATTTTTGAATCTTAATTTTATTACATCATCATCCAAAATAATTTCTCTCAACTGCCTTACTTCTTTTTCAATTTCCCTTATGGTCTCCTCTATATCCTTAAGATGCTGAGATAGAATATCAATGGTAACTCCTCCTATAATGTTAATTCCGTAAGTTTTTCTGTTTCCTGTAATAATTTCACACAAATACATTACAGGCTCACGAATTCTCCAAGCCTGCATAAAAAGAGTATCAAAGCCAATTATATGGGCTGCTAGACCTACCCACAAAAGATGACTATGGATTCTTTCCAATTCAAGGAACATACTTCGTATGTATTTTGCTCTAGCAGGTATTTCAATTTGCCCAGCTTTCTCAACAGCTTGACAGTAAGCAGTAGAATGAACAAAACCGCATATTCCGCAAATTCTCTCTGCAAGAAAAGGAATTTGTTGATAGTTCATGGCACTTTCTGCAAGTTTTTCAATTCCTCTATGAACATAAAATCCTCGATAATCAAAATCAATAATTTTCTCTCCTTCTACAATAAGCCTAAAATAAGCAGGTTCTTCTAAGGAAGGATAAAAAGGACCAAGAGGAATTACTGTTCTTCCTTCACTTGGTTTTTTTAGCTCTACTGCAGTTTCTAACTTTCCCGGAGGTTTTGAATTGTAGGAGAATTCTTTTCTCAAAGGATAGATATTATCAGGCCAGTCGTCAGGAAGAACAAGTCTTCTGGGGTCAGGATGTCCCTCAAAGCTTATTCCAAAAAGATCTTTACATTCTCTTTCAGCCCAAACTATGCCAGGAATAATGTCTGACAGGGAAGCTACAGAGTCCTTGAAAGGATCAATTTCAGATTTAAGGATAATATTAATCTTTTCCTCTAAGGATGAGAAGAAATAGTTTAACTCCAGATGTTTTCTTTCTTTCAAAAAATCTAAAGCTGTAAGATGAACAAATCTTATTCCCTTTGAAATCAACACTTCAGCAATCTCTTTAATTTTTAGTGGTGAAATTCCTAAAATGACTAAATCATCAACAACAGTGAACCTATGAAGGGAGTCTTGAAAATAATCTTTGACTAAATTTATTAAGGACATTTTTTTATTGTAATTACAAAGTGAAGGATCCTTCCAATAAACATTTTTTATGAAAGGATAACCTATTTTGTTTCATGAACAATCTTACTTTCCAGTTTAATTTTCGATATTCTTTGCCCAAACATCTCAATGACCGTGAAAACTTTATCATCAATCTCTACCTTATCACCAACAGAGGGAATTCTCTGTAAAGAGGTGAGTATAAAACCTCCCAATGTTTCATATTCTTCTGATTCCTCTATTTCTATACCGTAGTCTTCCCTTAAGTCTCTAATAGAGATTCCTGCATCAATTATCATTGAGCCATCAGGTAGAGATAAAAGAGGAGTTTCTGTGTCATATTCATCTCTTATTTCTCCCACTAATTCTTCCAGAATATCTTCCAGAGTTACCAATCCAGTTATTACTCCATATTCATCCACCACTATTGCCATATGAACTCTTTTTTTCTGCATTTCCTTAAGAAGAATGTTAATTTTCATGGTTTCAGGCACAAAAAAGGGTGGTTTAAGAATTTTTTTTATGTCAATTTTGCCTTCTGGATTTTTAACTAAAAGATTATAAAAATCCTTTGCATAGAGGATGCCCCTCATGTCATTTAAATCTTTTCCAATAGCTGGATAACGGGAAAACTGCTCTTCCATTATGATATGTTTAATTTCTTCTGCAGTCATATAAACACTGACTGTTACAATTTCAGGAGCAGGAACCATAATCTCTTTCACCATAATATCAGAAAAATCAAAGGCGCTATGAATTAATTGTCTCTCTTCTGGTTCAAAAATGCCTTTTTCTTCCCCTTCCTCAATGAGTAATTTTAACTCCTCTTGAGAGATAAAACCCCTTTCAGAAAAAGCCTTTAGTCCGAAAGGTTTTAATAGAAAATTTGTTGACTTTGTGAGAATTTTTACAAAAATAAAGGCACTCTTTGAGAAAAAATCAATGAATTTAGATGTTTTGAGGCTCATAAATTCAGGATTAGCAAGAGCAATAGATTTAGGAATAAGTTCTCCCACCACAACAAATATATAGGTTAAAATCACCACCACGAAAGTTATTGATAAAGCCTCAGCAGAGTTAGATATAATTTTCACTGGCACAATCTCTAAAAGAGGCTTAATGTTTTTTACTGCATAGGCTCCTGCTAAGGCAGAGGCTAAACTACCTACTAAGGTAATTCCAACCTGAATTGTGGCAAGAAATTTATCAGGATTCTCTCTAAATTTCTTAACAATTAAGGCATTAGGATTTTTCTCCTCAATTAATTGTCTGAGCCTTGATCTTCGTAGAGTTACAACCCCTATTTCAGCAGCTGAAAAAAAACCATTTAAAAAAATTAGAAGAATAATTAGAAAAATTTCATTCATTCTTAAAATTTTATCAGCTTCTAATAATCTTAGCTAATGCCTCCGCCACTTCCTGAGTACCTACTGGTGAAGTAGGATCATCAGAAGACTTCATATCATAAGTTACAAATTTACCTTCTTCAATGACTTTGGCAATAGCTCCTTCAATCTTTTCTGCTGCTTTAAATTCACCAAGATGTTTTAACATCATAACAGCACTTAAGATTATTGCAAAGGGATTCACCTTATTCAATCCTTTATACTTAGGCGCACTTCCATGGGTAGGCTCAAATACAGCATATTCATCTCCTATGTTAGCACCAGGAGCAAGCCCAAGTCCTCCAATAAGGCCAGCTGCCAAATCACTTATAATGTCGCCATAAAGATTGGGTAAAACTAATACATCGTAAAGCTCTGGTTTTTGGACTAACTGCATACACATATTGTCCACAATTTTATCTTCAAACTCTATGTCTGGATATTGACTTGCCACCTGCCTTGCTACTTCAAGAAATAAACCATCAGAGAATTTCATTATATTTGCCTTATGAACAGCAGTAACCTTTTTTCTACCATTTTTCCTTGCATATTCAAAGGCAAAGCGAACAATTCTCTCTGTTCCGAAAACAGATATAGGTTTTATGCTTATACCAGAGTCTTTTCTTATCTTCTTACCACTTTTAGATTCTATAAAATCAATTAACTCTAAGGTTTCTTTTTCACCTTTTTTAAACTCTACTCCAGCATAAAGATCTTCAGTGTTTTCTCTGATTATTACTAAATCTATATTCTCATATTTAGTTTTAGCACCCTTAAAACTTTTACAGGGTCTTACACAAGCATAAAGATCAAGGGCTTGCCTGAGGGACACATTTACACTTCTGAAGCCTGTTCCCACAGGAGTTGTTATAGGTCCTTTTATGGCAACTTTATTTTTCTTAATTGACTCAATCACTCTATAGGGAAGAGGATCCCCCTCTTTAAAATAAACCTCTTCTCCAGCATTTTGAATTTCCCAATTAATCTTTACTCCAGTGGCTTCCACCACTTTTATCATTGCTTCAGAAATTTCTGGACCGATCCCATCTCCCGGAATTAAGGTGATGTTGTACATCCTTAATTTTCCTCCTTAAGGGGTTACTGTAAGAATCTGCCTGACAATGTCAGGATAGGTGGCAATGAATCTTAATTCATCATCAGTGAGAGGTTTCTGAGTATGCAAATTAGCATATTGAACCAGTTCTAAGATTTTTCTTGCTTCATTATCATCGTGAAATTCAATTCCCAGCTTGCTATAAACATATCTAAAACCTTTTATCCCACCGTATTCACCAGTAGTTATAATTCTTCCTGTTTCAAGCAATTCAGGCTCTCCACGACCTACATCTTCTGGAGAGTAAAGCTCATAATTAGAACGGTCTTTGAGAACTCCATCAGCATGAATACCCGATTCATGAGCAAAAGCATTAGCACCTACACCAGGCTGATTTATTGGTATTGGAATATTGAAGGCATAGGAAGCATATTTAGCAATTTTCCATGCCATATGTAAATTAATATTTTCATCTAAAGGACATTTTTCTTTTAGTCCATGGGAAAATTTCAAAGCTAATATAGTGGATACCAAATCAGCATTTCCAGCTCTTTCACCATATCCATTCACTGTTGTGTTTATAAAGCTATCAACACCAGCTTCTACAGTAGCTTGAGCACCTGCCACAGAAACTGCCTCTGCCATTCCCAAATCATTATGACAGTGCATTTCAATGGGAAATTTTGTTGCTAAAGCTAAAGTATGAATCCTCTCATAGATTGTAATGGGATCTTCACATCCTAAGGTATCACAATAACGAAATCTATCTCCCCCTGCTTCTTTCCCAGCAAAAATAAATTCAATAAGTCTGCTTAGTTCAGTCCTTGAGGCATCTTCTGCATTAAAGCCTACTGTCTCTGCTCCTAACTCCTTTGCAAGCTTTACTGCATTATACATACCTTTTACAATATCATCCCAAGTTTTTCTACCTTGAAACTTACCCTGAATCATTATCTCGGAAGTAGAAACAGAAAGATTTAGATGTTTGATTTTAGGACAGTTTTTAAAGGCTAATTCAACATCCTCTGGAATTGCTCTTGCCCATCCTTCCAAGTGAATCCTTTTAAAAACTCCCATCTCTGCTAATTCAAGATTTGCATTGATGTAATTTACTTCGTGTTTTAAAGTAGGAAATCCGATTTCACTCTGGTATACTCCCATCTCATCTAAATAAAGATTTAAAATAGTCTTTGAAAGTTTAGGAAGTAAAATTCTGGATGTCTGCACTCCATCTCTGTTAGTTACATCAATAAGATAAACTTTTCCTGTATTTGCCATTAATTCCTCCTCATTTTATTTCTTAATTATTTTTTTTGAGATATCTCTCTTGGAATGGCTACCTTGCCTGTTCTGACAAATTCCTTTATACCCAATGGTTTCATTAATTCAATAAAAGCTTGGATTTTTTTCTCATCACCAGTGATCTCTATTGTGTAAGTTGTAGGTCCAGAATCTACCACTCTCCCCCTAAATATTTCCACTGTCTTGAGAAGCTCCAGTCTATTCTCCTTACGAGGAGCAACTTTTACTAATATCATCTCTCTTTCTACATGCTCTATTTCGGTTAAATCAACAACTTTTATTACATCCACAAGTCTATTAAGCTGCTTTGTAATCTGCTCAATAACTCGGTCATCACCAGTGGTAACAATAGTCATTATGGATATTTGAGGATCAATGGTCTCTCCCACTGAAAGACTCTCAATGTTATAACCTCTACCACTAAAAAGTCCTGCAATTCTTGCTAATACTCCAAATTTATTCTCCACAAGCACAGAAATAGTGTGTCTCACCGCATCCTCCTACTTCACAGCTCTTAGCTTTCGTTCTTTTTTCTTTTCTTCGAAAATCATTTGATCAATAGCAGCTCCAGGTGGAACCATAGGGTAGACCTTTTCCCTCCAATCAACAACAAAATCCATAAATACAGGCTTTCTTATTGATAATGCTTCTCTTATGACAGGCTCAACTTCGCTTGGTTTTGTTGCTCTAAGTCCTACTGCTCCATAGGCTTCTGCTACTTTAACAAAATCTGGAGCACTGCTAAGATAGGTGTGAGAATATCTTTCATTGTAGAAGAGTTCTTGCCACTGTCTTACCATACCTAAGTAACTATTATTTATTATGGCTACTTTAACGGGTAAATCATAAATAACAGCTGTAGCAAGTTCCTGTATGTTCATCTGGATGCTTCCATCTCCAGCAATATCTATGACAGTCATGTCTGGACAGGCAAGCTGTGCTCCAATGGCAGCAGGGAAACCATATCCCATTGTGCCAAGTCCTCCAGAGGATACCCATCTTCTAGGTTTATTATATTTATAAAATTGAGCTGCCCACATCTGATTTTGTCCAACCTCTGTTGTGATAATTGCTTCACCTTGAGTGATCTCGTAAATTTTCTCTACCACATACTGAGGTTTGATAACCTCAGGATCAAAATCATAAGTAAGAGGATGCTCCTTTTTCCATTGAGCAATCTGCTTGAGCCAAGATTTTCTTACTTCTTCCCACTGAGGTTTAATCTCTTCTTTTAAAATCTTATTTAATACCTGTAAAACTCTACTTACATCTCCTACAATTGGTATATCAACTCTCACATTTTTTCGGATGGAGGTAGGATCAATATCTATATGAATAATTTTAGCATTAGGAGCAAAAGCATCGGTTTTTCCGGTAACTCTATCGTCAAATCTCATTCCGATAGCAATTATTAGATCTGAATTCTGCACAGCCATATTTGCATAATAGGTGCCATGCATTCCAAGCATGCCCAAGAACAGTTCATGAGTGCCAGGAAAACTACCAAGTCCCATAAGAGTGTTTGTCACAGGAATCTGGGTTAATTCTGCAAGTTCTCTTAAATGTTCATGAGCACCTGATATAACACATCCACCACCTGCTATTATGACTGGTTTTTTGGCTTTAGAAATTTCATGAGCTGCCCTCTTAATCATGTAAATATTGCCTTCGTAAGTAGGATTGTAACTTCTAATATGAATTTTTTCAGGCCAGATAAATTCCGCCTTTCCTTGAGTTACATCCTTAGGTAAGTCTATGAGAACAGGACCCGGTCTTCCTGAAGTGGCTATGTAAAAAGCCTCCCTTACTTGACGTGCAAGATCTTTAACATCTTTAACTAAAATATTATATTTTGTGCAGGGTCTTGTTATACCTACAATGTCTGCCTCCTGAAATGCATCATTACCAATAAGAAAAGTTGGCACCTGGCCTGTAAATATGACCAAAGGTACAGAATCCATATAGGCAGTAGCAATGCCTGTTACTGTATTGGTTGCTCCCGGACCACTTGTAACAAGTACAACCCCTGGTTTACCGCTTACCCTTGCATAACCATCAGCAGCATGAGTAGCTCCTTGTTCATGCCTGGTTAAAATGAGTTTTATGTCGGGATCATCATACAAAAGGTCAAATATGTCAAGGACTACTCCTCCAGGATAACCAAAAATATGTTTTACTCCTTCCCTTTTAAGACATTCAATTAAAATTTCTGCACCTTTCATTTTTGCCATGCTTTTACCCTTCTATTGTATATATTTTAAAGGATAAAATACCATAATTATTTTAATTTAATCAAATTGTTAAGGCTTTCTAAGCTACAGAAAACCTCCTCAGCACTGTGAGCTTCTATGGTATAGATATAATTTTTCTTTTCAATTAGAGAAAATAATCTCTTAAAATTAAAGGACCCCCTTCCAATGGCTTTATGCTCATCAGCCTTTCCGTTGTTGTCATGTAAATGAAATTCCACGATAAATAGTCCAAGAGCATTAATCCATTCTTCAAGACTTTTACTGGAAAATAAGTTAAAATGTCCAGTATCAAAACATATTCCAAAAAAAGGAGAGGAAACTTCTTCCATAAGTAATTTAAGATTGTAAGGTTCTTCCTCAAATATATTTTCTATTGCAATCTTAACTTTTAATTTTTCAGCTCTCTTCAAAAGCTTCTCCCAGGTAAAAAGGCTTTTCTCAAGCCAGAGATTAACTTTAAAATCATATTTCCATTTGTCATAGCCTGAATGAAATACTATGCTCTTAGGCATTAAAATCTCTGCAATGTCAAAAATTTGATTAAATCTCTCTAATGTTACCTCTCTAATTTTCCTGTCAATAGCTCCAGGAGACAAATCCATAAAGGGTGCATGAAAAGACAAAGAAGGCTCATAGTAAAGAGCCTTCTTCAAATCATACAATTCCTTCTCTTCTAATTCATCAAGGCTATATGCATCAAAGTATATTTCCAGATTTAATTTTTTCTCTTGAATTAGTTCTAAATATTCATAGAGCTTGCTATAAGGAATGTGAATGTGAGGTTTTATCATTTAAGAGCTTACCTTTTTCTCTGTTACTTCTTTTACTTCCTTAGCTGTGCTTTCTGATTTATTACCCTTTGAATCCTTTGACCCATTCTTTGAATTGTTTTTCCTAGCATAATCTGTTACATACCAGCCGCTACCCTTTAAAATGAAAGAAGATTGAGAAATAAGTTTTTTTACCTCTCCTCCACAGATAGGACAATTTTTCAAGGGTTCTTCACTAAATTTTTGAATAACCTCATGAATTCTCTTGCAATTTGAGCACTCATACTCATAAATTGGCATAAACAATACACCTCCCTCTGCCTCATAAATTTTATATAAAAATATTTTAAAACAAAGCCTTTTAATTTTGGTATAATAGCTTAAAAAATATAAGGAGGCACTAACCATGAAAGTCTTAGTAACAGGTGGTGCTGGCTTTATTGGAAGTGATTTTGTAAGATTAGCAGCTAGGAAAGGTTGGAAAGTGACAGTTATTGATAAATTGACTTATGCTGGAGATCTTGAGAGACTAAAACCCATTGAAGATAGATTATCTTTTTACAACACTGACATATTGGACAAAGAAGAAATGAAAAAAATCTTTAAAAAACATAAACCTGAGGCAGTTTTACACTTTGCAGCAGAGACAAACATAGACAAATCTGTAATTGAACCAAGTGTATTTATGGAAACTAATATTATAGGTACTATTTATCTCCTCGAATTGGCAAAGGAATTTGAGGTGAAAAAGTTTATAAACATTACCTCTTATGAAGAGTATGGTGAGATAATAGAAGGTGAAAGAGAGGAAGATTGTCCTTTAAATCCTCGTTCTCCTTATGCTGTGAGTAAAACCTCTGCAGACATGCTTGGACAGGTCTACTGGAGATCATTAAAACTACCCCTTATCACACTTCGACTCTGTAGTATTTACGGTCCTTGGCAAAATCCTGAAAGACTTATTCCAATGACCGTGCTCAAAGCCCTTAGAAACGAACCTATCCCAATTTATGGAACTGGAGATGTGACAAGAGAATGGCTTTATCTATGCGATTGTATAAGAGCTATATTTGCTGCATTAGAGGAAGGTAAACCTGGTGAAGTATACAATGTAGGCAGTGGTGAAAGATATCAAGTAGTGGAAATAGTAAGAGAAATCCTTAAATTACTTGATAAACCTCAAAGTTTAATAAAATTTGTATCTGACAGACCTGGTCATGAAAAAAGAATCGCCATATGTAGTGAAAAAATAAAAAACAAGCTAAAATGGATACCGCATACTAAATTTGAATCAGGGTTAAAAATGACAGTTGAATGGAATTTAAATAATAGAACTTGGCTCTTTAAAAAGCTCTTTTACTATGAAGATTTATGGAACAAGCTTTACAGAGAAGATTAATTTACCACATCACAACTTTTGGCAAGCCCATTGAAGCCATCTATGATATTTACGGCGTTACAAACTCCTACCACCGCAAAGGCAACAAAGAGGAGAGAAACAGTAAGAAGGCTTAAAATATTATCTGTCTTCCCCCTTTTTGCCATCTCAATCCTCTTTTCTTTCTTCCATTGTAAGTATCTTTTTCATAG
>CALLBR010000006.1 GCA_937998865.1 uncultured bacterium | reverse complement strand
CAAATACTTTGTTATGGCTGCCGTTAATGTGGTCTTACCATGATCAATATGCCCTATGGTCCCTACATTTACATGCGGCTTCTTCCTCTCAAATTTTGCCTTTCCCATTATCTTCCTCCTTAAATTCTCTTAAACTTTTATCCTTAAATTTTACTTCTAAGCCCATGACCGGGATCGAACCGGTGACCTCGTCCTTACCAAGGACGTGCTCTGCCTACTGAGCTACATGGGCATAAAAAAGCGGGAAACGGGATTTGAACCCGCGACCCTCAGCTTGGAAGGCTGACGCTCTACCGCTGAGCTATTCCCGCATCTATGGATGGGGAAGGATTCGAACCTTCGAAGGCTGACGCCAACAGGTTTACAGCCTGTCCCCTTTGGCCACTCGGGTACCCCTCCGTTTTTTTTTATTATATCCTTTTATTTTCAAAGAATTCAAGCCACCGAAGGGATTCGAACCCCCGACCCGCTGATTACAAATCAGCTGCTCTACCCGCTGAGCTACGGTGGCATTTATAACTAATAATATATGAATTTTTTAGAAAAATTGTCAACTTTTTTAAAAGACCATGTGGTTCCCCTTTTAAAATATCACATATATGATAGCCTCCTTTTTAAAGATAGGCAAATATTAAAGAGATGGCTTGGCAGAAAAGATGAATTTTTTTAATAAATTAAAAGAGAGGAATTATAGAAAGGCATATAGAAAGATGAATGTGACTCATCAAGGTATTAATAAAGTTTCACATGACTATAGGAAAAACACTTTTTTAAAACAACAGAAAAATATATAATAAATTTAATCAACAAAAATTATTTTGGAGGTAAAGAATGAACACAAAAGTAAAAGAAATTATGAATTCTAAGTTAGAAACATTAGAACACCATGCCAGTGTTTATGATGCCATAGAGAAACTTGTAGATAAAAGAATCCGTTCAATACTTCTTTTGCCTGAAAACGAACAGGATGTATATGGAGTTATAACAGTTAGAGATATAGTTTTTAAGGTTATAAATAAAAATTTAGATCCCCATAAAGTTAGAATAGAGGAAATTGCTTCAAAACCCGTAATTAGTATTGATAAAGATACTGAAGTAGAGCATCTAATAAAATTGATGGAAAAATTCAACATAGCAAGAGTTTTTGTGCATGAAGGAAGACAAATCATTGGGGTGGTCTCCTTATTTGACGTATTATCTCTTGCTTTGATAGAGAGAGCTAGGAGACATTAAACAATGATTAATAAGATTATATCAGGGGGAAAATTAGAGAAAAAAATTATAGAAAATATAAAAAACCACATAAAAATACTTTGCTCTGCTTCAGAATGTTTTGGAAATTCTCTCTTTACGGGAAACAAGGAGAGTACTTATTGCGTATCAGATCTTGAAAGAGAGGCAGATACAATAAGGCGAGAGATTATTGCAAAAATTCATGAAGGAGCTTTTCTTCCCTTCATAAGACCAAATATTTGTAAGTTTATAGAAATTGTTGATGAAGCCTTTGATAATCTCGAAGATGCAGCCTTTGAATTTAGATACGTAAGAGAAGATCTATATAACATCATTAAATCAGATTGTGAAAAAATAGTAAAAATTAATTCCACAATGTGCGAACTGTTACTTGTTGCTTTTGAAACCCTTATAGAAAAAGGAGATCTTAGGGAAAAAAATCTTGCTATTAGAGTATGCGAAAAACAGATAGATGACATTAAATTTGACATTATTGAAAAGTTAAGAAAAGTTGAATTAAACAATTTTTGGGATGGAAAAATAATATCGGACTTCATTGAATACCTTACTAAAATAAGTGACTTAATTGAAGATGCCAGTGATTATTTATACATTATTGAAGTAAGTCTTAGATAAATATCAAACAAAAGACTTTTAATTGCTAAAGAGAGTAAAATATTGCTTCCGTTAACTAAGATGCTGAAGCAATAGGATTTTTTTAATAAAAAATTTAGGAAAGAAAAAATGTTAGAAATAGCAATAGTGGCAAGCTTTTTTATTGCGTTTGGTATAGGTTCAAACGATGCCTCCAATGCCTTAGGTATTTGCATAGGCTCAGGGATAATAAGATTAAAAAGAGCCATACTTATGTTTGGAATTCTTGTATTTCTGGGGATTCTTCTTCAAGGACAAAAAGTAATGAAAACAGTTGGTAAAAATATTATGGATGTAAACCTTCCTATTGTCTTATCAGCTCTGGGTATTTCAGCAGTCTTAATAATAATTTCTAATCTCAGAAGGCTTCCTTTGTCTACGCACCAAGTTATAATTGGGAGCCTTGTGGGTTCTGCTGTAGCCTCTGATGCAACAATAAACATCTCATCCATTACTAAAATAATAATTTCCTGGATTATCTCTCCTTTTGTTGCCATGTTTTTTTCTTTTTTTATATATAAAACTCTTGAAAAAACCATATCAAAATTCTCCTTCTTTCAAATTGAAAAACTTCTGAGATTCTTTTTAATTTTAAGCGGTGCACTAATTTCATATAACACTGGCGCTAACGAGCTTGCCACTGTACTAGGACCTGTCATTCATTCAGGCATTGAAATTAATAAATTCTTTTTATTTTCTATAGCTTCAATTATGGTTTTTGCAGGTGCCATTCTCCTTAGTCACAGAGTCATTGAAACAGTAGGAAAAGGAATTACTACCTTAGACCCTTATTCTGGTTTTGCTGCTCAGTTTGGAGCTGGTGCATGCGTTTTATTTTTTACTTTCTTAGGAATGCCCATTTCAACTACCTATTGTATCATAGGAGGTATAAGTGGAGTTGGACTTACTAAAGGTATGCAAACAGTAAAATTTAGACTTTTACAAAAAATTGCACTTAATTTCGTGTTAACTCCTTCCTTAGCTTTTTTATTGGGGTATTTAACTGTTGAAATAAGTAAATTAATTTATTCCTAAATATTCTTTTATTCTCCTTACTACCTCTGGAATTGCCGATTCTACAGAAGGACTACACTGTCTACTCAATGTTTCTACATCCTCTACTTCTACACCAATAATCTTTATTTCCTTGGGCATTTCTTCAGGAAACAAGGAGTATCCAATTCTTATAATTTCAAATATTGATAAATTATGAGTACCACTGGCATAAACATTTCCCCAGAAATTAGCATCAAATTCAATAATGCTACCGGGTTTATTACCAGTCTTTACTCCATCCACTATCAAAGCTTTGTCATATCTAAGCAAGGAATCTATAAGATTAAAACCAATATTTAGAAGCGTTACTTTATCAATATTTCCATCAAAAAATTCTGCAATTTTTAAGCCTACTCCATCATCTTTAAAATTTGGATTACCTATGGCTATTAATATTGCTTTCATTTTTTTATTAAATTAAATGGTATTTGGCGGGAGCAATATACTCCCGCCAAATAATTTTAGGAAATTTCGTAATTTCTTAAGCTCTTTATGAGCTCACCGTCGTGAGAATAAATATTTAATTCAATAGGCATTCTTCCTGGTAGTGTATGGGTTGCGCAGGCAAAGCAAAGGTCGTAAGGTCTATAAGCCATTTCAACCATGTTAAGTATTCCTTCATCAACTTTTCCGCCTTTAATGAAGTACTGAGCAGCCTTTCTTATTGCTACATTTATAGCACCCTTGTTATGAGTTGTAGCAACGATTAGATTTGCCTCTTGAACAATTGCTTTATCATCAGTTTTATAGTGATGAATAAGAGTTCCTCTTGGAACCTCTACAATTCCAACACCTTCACCAACTACTGTTGTAAGTTCCTGACGAACATTTTTATCAGTAATGCTTTCATCAGAAGCCAAAGCTTTGATATTCTCAGCAGCACTGAGTAATTCAATTGCTCTTGCCCAATGATAAGCAAGAATGTTATGAACTGGTTTTCCACCGAAAGTATTAAGCATCTTTTCGTAAGCTTCCTGAGCAAGAGGAGTTGGAAAACCATTACCCACATTGAATCTCGCAAGAGGACCTACGCTATAAAGACTTGTTCCCTCACCGTCTACAAGCCCTTTCCACCCAAACTTCTTGATGTATGGGGCTTTAAGATAGCTCCATGGTAGAGTTCTTTCGGCAATGTGCTCAAGATATTCTTTTCCTTTGAAACGAGCTATTTCATTTCCCTTTGTATCAACAAATACCTGTTCTTTTGGATCATAATAGGTGATTTTGCCGTTTTCATCTACACCACCAAGATAATTAACTACCACCTTGTAAGCATCAGACATAACAAGATCAACATATTCTTTGTTCTGCAGAACAACCTTATCAAATACATCTAAGGTAAGTTTACCAAGCTCAATGAGATCATCTGCTATTGCTAAAATTTCCTTTCTCTGTTCTTCTGTTATGGCTTTTGACCATCCCCCAGGCACAGCTGCTACAGGATGTATTGGTCTACCACCGAGCATTTCAAATATTTTTACTGCACCTGCTCTTTTTTTCAAAACAAGTTTTCCTACATCAGCTCCTACTTTAAGTATTAGACCTATAAGATTTCTCTCTGCAGGTGGAGCCGTAGGTCCGCAAACAAAGTCTGGAAAACCTAATGCATAAAGTATTGCTGTGTGGTCTTCCACCATATGAGAGTTAAAATAAATATCTCTCAATTTTTTTGCTGTTGGTGTTGGCTCTACTCCAAAAACACCATCAGATGCTTTCATAGAAGCAGTAAAATGGACTCCTCTACAGACTCCACAAATGGTGCTTACTGTTCTTGGAACCTCTTCAATTGGCATTCCCACCAAGAATTTTTCATATCCCATAAATTCTACAGTTTGTAAAAAGGCATTATCTACATTTCCGTTCTCATCAAGAAAAATTGTTATCTTACCATGGCCTTCAAGCCTTGTCATCGGATTAATTTCAATTTTCTTCATTCCTTTTCCCCCCTTCTGGGATAATTTTCTATTTTATCTTTTTAGTCTTTTACCTAAAAATGATCCAGCAAGTGTATATCTATAAAATAGATGCACTGGATCGGGTATCTGATCAACAAGTTCTTCATTATCCAACATACTGGCAATAGCACTGACAGCTCTTAATCCGTAATCTTTCACTCCTGGTATAGGTCCTCCACATCCTCTACAAGGTATATCAACAGATGGACACTTGGAACCACAATCTCCTTGTGTTACTGGTCCAAGACAAAGGTATCCTTGCTCAAGCAAGCATTTTTCAGGATCAGGAGTGCCTTCATAAATTCTCTTCACACTTTTTGCAAATTCCTTGGATTTTCCTGTAAGAACGGGGTTTTTATCGCAAACTTCACATACAGCCTTGCCCATAGTAATCCATGAACCTGGAGGAGGTAGTTGACCACTAAGAAGAGCAGTAACTGCCTTTGCCACATGTTCATGATGAGGAGGACATCCACCAATATAGTAGTCAACCTTCACAACTTGATCAAGGGTTCTTGCATCCATTAGTTTTGGAAGTGTAAGCTCATATTTGTTATCTACTACATATTGTGTTTGGGGAAAAACTTTATCAGGGTTATCTGTACTGTAGGTATTTATGTAAGCTGTTTCTAATAATTGTTCAGTAGTATGCAAGTTTACCAAACTTTTTATTCCCCCAGAGGT
Source organism: uncultured bacterium (assembly GCA_937998865.1). Lineage (GTDB taxonomy): Bacteria > Nitrospirota > Thermodesulfovibrionia > Thermodesulfovibrionales > Thermodesulfovibrionaceae > Thermodesulfovibrio. The sequence goes on along the minus strand of CALLBR010000006.1, from coordinate 5,292 downwards.
GGCACAAATACCCAAGGCTATGAGAATTTTACACTTATCTCTCATAACCTTAGCGATATGTTCATGTTCTGAGTTTCTTACATTACCACTAAAAAGTCCTACATCAATTGATCCTGAAGGCATTGCCTCTAAATCTTTGTATTTTACATCAGCCACTGTGGGAGCCCAAAAAACAATATCCAAAGCCATAGCAACATCTACTAAGGCTTCGGATATATCTACAACAGCCATATCACAGCCACCACATCCTCCAGCTAAATAATATGCAAGTTTAGGTTTAGACATTTGCCCCTCCTTTCAATGGATTTGGTCCAAGTTCCCTTATTTTAGCATCAAACTCCGTCATTGCTTCAGCAAATCTTTTTCCTTCACTACCAGAAATCCATTCCAGTTGAATTCTTTCTGGCTCAACCCCTAAGTCTGTAGCTAATCTCTTGAATAATTTGAATCTTCTTATGGCTTTATAATTACCCTCTTTATAATGGCAATCACCAAAGTGACATCCACCAATAAATACTCCATCTGCCCCTTTCTTTAGAGCTTCTGCAATAAACTCAGGCTCTACTCTTCCACTACAGGGCACTCTTATAATATGAACTGTTGGGGGATAAGAATAACGTAAGCTACCTGCTAAATCTGCCCCCTGGTAGGTACACCATTGACAGGCAATAACAATAAGTCTTGGCTCCCATGCCATTTTAATTCCCTCCTTTTATCTTAGTTATTACTCCATTCAAAGGAATTGATGCCATCGCTGTAGCTTTCTCTGGATCTGCACCCATTGCAATAGCAGCTAGCTGAGCTATATGAAGAGCAGGAATTTTGTAATCTAATTTCTTTTGCTCAATTAACAATGCCTGTCCCGCATCAAACTGAAGTAAGCAAGAACTACAACCTGTTACTGCTATATCAGGATCTATCTCTTGTTTTATTACATCGAGTTTTTTCTTAAAGAGAGCTAGAGATTTCTCAGAAGCTGTGGATCTAAGGGCACCCATACCACAACAATCTGTTATAGTGCTGTAATGAGGTGCTACTCCGCCAATAGATTCACATATTTCTCTTAATCTTGTAGGGAAGAAAGTGTTATCCTCATTTGTTGGATATGCTCTACTGGGCCAAAGATTGTGGCAACCGGTCTGAACAGCACATTTTATACCATTTAAATTATTTTTTATTTTTGCTTTCAAGGTATCAAGGCCTACATCTTCATAAAGAAAATTTATAAAATTCCATACCTTCGTTGTTCCCTTATATTCTTTGTCAACTTTCGCAAGAATCTTATTTACTTGTTCCTTTATTTCTGGATGTTTTTCCATATGGTATCTTGCTTCATTTAGAGATCCGTAGCAAGATCCACATCCTGTTATAATGTCTACTCCCTTTTCTTCTGCAATTGTTAAATTCCAGGCAGAGGCAGCTGCCCATCCTACTAAATCAAGAGATGGCATTGTTCCAAAAGCAGGACAGCAACTAGCTCCTTCAAGTTCCACAATTTCATAGCCCAGTTCATTGAGCAAATATCTGGCAGAGTATTCTATATCGGGTCTATTAAAAGGTATATTGCATCCTAGAAAAAAACCTATTTTTTTCATCTTTATCCTCCTTAGTCAAGCGGGAATGGTGCAATTTCTTCCAGGATTGTATTCCTAAGTATTTCCTGGAATTTCTTTCTCATTTCATCATTACTTATAACTGTTGGTGGTTTATCTGGTAATCCTACTTTTTTTCGTCTCTCTTCATAGCCTTTAGGATAGACAGCATGACCAAATCTGTAAAGATTTCTAAGTCCTTCATAGGTATTAGCTGGACAAGATTCAACCTTCATTGCTGCTCTTCTAATTGCCTGTATTACCTCATAGGGCTTTATATCCATAGGACAAATCTCTACGCAGCGATTGCAAGACTGACAACCCCACACTGAAGAATCTTCAAGAAGAATATCTCTTAAGCCAAGATTGGCTGCATGAACTATTCTTTTAATAAAAAATTCTAATCCTGCTAATGCCATAGGACAGGTTGCTCCACATTTCCCGCACTGAATGCATTCCCTTAACTCATCTGCTCCTAATGCTTCCAGTTCTTTTACAAAACTCTCATCAGCTTGGGTAAGATCAATTACATTTACGCCACCCTCTTCCATTGTTCCCTCCTTTTATTTTTTATGCCTCTGCTAAGGCATCAATTTGAGCTAAAATTTGTTCTGTGGTAAATCCGTGGAATGTAATTGCCATTGAAGGACATGCACTGGCACAGACTCCACAACCTGCACAAAGAGCTGGTTCAATATAGGCTTTTTCTTTTCCTTTGTATTCCTGAAGCTTTATTGCTCCGTATGGGCAAAGAGGCACGCATACTCCGCAACTACTACATTTTTCTCTATCAACTTCGGCAATAATTGCTTCAAATTTGATTTTTCCAGGAATTACTAATGCTGCTGCAGCAGATGCTGCTGCACGAGACTGTGCTATTGACTCAGGAATATCTTTTGGTCCTTGCACACAACCAGCCAAGAAGACTCCCTTAGAAGCAGTCTCCACAGGATAAAGTTTTGTATGTACCTCTCTTAAGAAACCTTCCCTTCCGCATGTGGCTGCAAAAAGTCTTCCAAGTTCCTCTGTTCCAGTTGCTGGTTCTATGGCTGTAGCTAATACTACCATATCTGCTTCTAGCTCTACAGGAGAACATAAATCTACATCAAAACCTCTAACTCTTAATTTACCATTTGGTTTTACATCAACACTTGATACTCTTCCGCCTCTAATTACTTTAACGCCCAGTTCTCTTGTGTAAACATAAAATTCTTCAAAATCTTTACCGGCTGTTCTTACATCAATAAAGAATAAATAAAGTTTTATATCAGGATATTTTTCCTTGAGAATTCTTGCGTGTTTAAGCATATACATACAACAAACCTTAGAACAATAGGAATGATATCTTTCATCTCTACTTCCTACACAGGAGATCATGGCTATTGTTTTTGGTTTTGTACCATCAGAGGGTCTTTTAAGCTCTCCTTCTGTTGGTCCAGTGGCAGAGAGAATCCTTTCAAATTCCATTGCAGTTACAACATCTTTCGAATGGGGGGAATACTCTTTGAAATGAGATTTATCCATTACTTTATATCCAGTGGTAATAATTACCGAACCTACCTTCAGATTGATGTACTCATCTTTGTCATCAAATTTTATAGCATCTGCTGGGCACCCCTGAATACCTTTTGGAGGAATACCTTTTTCGCAAATCTGACAGGCTGGTTTTCCTGTTTTCTCCATTGATTTAAAATACAGACAGTTAGGTCTATCTATGACTGCTTTTTTGGGCACTGCTTGAGGGAATTCTATATAAGCTGCTCTTCTTTGGTCCATGTTATAATTGTATTCATTTGGAACCCTTGCAGGACAAATCTGAGTGCATACTCCACATCCTGTACATTTATCCCAATCAATGTATCTTGCTTTTTTCTTTACAGTAATTTCAAAATTGCCAACATAACCCTTAACTGCATCAACCTCTGCATAGTTGATAAGCTCTATATTAGGATGTTGGGCAACTTCTACCATTTTAGGTGTAAGAATACAGGCAGAACAATCCATGGTGGGGAAGGTCTTGTCAAGTTTTATCATCATTCCACCTATTGATGGCTGCCTTTCCACAAGATATACTTTAAGTCCCATATTTGCAAGATCTAAGGCAGCAAACATTCCAGCAACACCACCACCAATAACCATAACAGATTTTTCCATGTCACCATAACGATCCTCAAGAGGTTCAGCAAATGTAACCTTTGCTACTGCACTTCTAATAAGTCTCTTTGCTTTTTCTGTAGCTCCTGATTTATCATGCCAATGTGCCCAACTGTCTTGATCCCTAATATTTGCCATCTCAAGAAAATATCTGTTCAAACCAGCCGATTCAAGAGCATCTCTAAAGATTGGCTCATGAGTTCTTGGAGTACAGGCTGCAACTACTACTCTGTCTACTTTTCCTTCTTTAATATCTTGCTTAATTATGTCTTGCCCTGGATCTGAACACATGAAAAGATAATTTTTTACAAGCACTACATCTGGTAGAGTTTTTGCATAATTCATTACTTCTTCAATGTTCACAGCACCAGCGATGTTTTCTCCACAGTGGCATACATAAACACCGATCTTTGGCATTTTTAAACCCCCCTTTGAATGGATTTTATTAAAGTTTGTATTTTTATACCATTTTTTATAAAATTTGTCAAGAGGCATTGAGGATGTTCCAAAAATCCCGACAGTATGACAGACTTATGCTTCCATGTAGCACAAAAGCTTAACCAAACTGACACCAAAACAAATCTACAACTTATAAAAAATTCTAATGAGAAAAGCCTCAAGAGCAAAGATTACACCAATTCATCATCTGGCTTTTTGAAAAAGATATAGAAATGGGAGAGAAAAAAATAAACTGGAAGATAAAGAAAAGGAATAAAAAGAGAAAAAGGGGAATTAAAAGAGAAAGGAAAAGAAGCATATGCTATGGTAGATGGAACAAGTTTAGGATAAAATACGCCTTTTAATCTTAGGAATAAAGATAAACAGACATGTGAAGGTAGTCTTATTGTGTTATTTGCAAGGGGAGGAATTGAGTAGTTGACGTAGAGATAGGAAAGGCATATAGTGACTGAGGAAACTATTGATGGAGTTATTTGGATGTTAAGAGGAATTATATGGGAAAGCTAGCGGTGTTGGGCATGTTTATTTTATGGAATAAGGCTGGTTTGCTTTAGGTGTAAAGTTTTTAGGCTAATTCTGGAACAGCCTTAGAGGTATTTCAGAGTGTTTACAATATGTTGATTTTTTTTAATTTTTTATGATATTTTTTTTGGTAGCCGGTGTGGTGGAACGGCAGACGCGGCGGACTCAAAATCCGCTGGGAGCAATCCCGTGTGGGTTCAAATCCCACCACCGGCATTGAAATCTTCTCAGCGGGGTATAATGGAAGAATTTCTTGAGATAGTAGATAGACAGGGAAGAATCATATCCATTGCACCAAGAAGTGTTATACACGGAAATCCTCAAATGTTGCACAGGGTCGTCCATATTTTAGTTTTCAATTCAAAAGGTGAATTACTTCTTCAGAAAAGAGCCTCTCATAAAGATGTTGCTCCTAGTAAATGGGATACATCAGTGGGAGGTCACATCATGCCTGGTGAAGATATCCTATCTGCCGCTAAAAGAGAAATATTTGAAGAGTTAGGTATAACAGTGGAATCACTAAATTTTCTCTATACTTATGTTCATTCAAACAACTATGAAAGCG
>CALLBR010000005.1 GCA_937998865.1 uncultured bacterium | reverse complement strand
TAAATATTGACAAAGTTCATTAATTTCAGTTATTTTAAAATGTCTATGGGCCTATAGCTCAGTAGGTTAGAGCGCACCCCTGATAAGGGTGAGGTGGTTGGTTCGATTCCAACTAGGCCCATTTGGGAAATGGGGGTGTAGCTCAGTTGGGAGAGCGCCTGCTTTGCACGCAGGAGGTCGTGGGTTCGAATCCCTTCACCTCCATTTTTTATTTGTAAAATTTAAGGAATTTATTTTTATTTAAGTCATCTTCTAAAATATCTTGATGCAGAGTTTTACCGTTGATTCTATAGGTAATCTAAAAATTTGCCAACCCCTCAAAGGTTATCGTTTTAGTGTAGATTCAATAATATTGGCAAACTTTATAAACTTAAAAAAATTGAATAATGTAGTGGATTTAGGTGCAGGAACTGGAATTATAGGGATAATTATTGCTAAAAGATATGTTGAAAGTAAGGTAAAATTAATCGAAATTCAAGGGGAACTCGCAAGATTAGCTAAAAAAAATATTGAATTAAATAAATTAACCGATAGAGTAGAAATTCTTTGTATTGATGGAAAAAATTTTATGGGAAAAGATTATGATCTTATTGTAACTAATCCTCCATTTAGGAGAATTGGTACAGGAAGAATTAGTCCAAAGGGAGAAAAAGCTATAGCACGACATGAATTTAATCTCTCTATTGAAGACATTGCAAAAGTGGCTGAAAAAAGCCTCAAACACAAAGGGAGACTATGCCTGATCCATCTTCCTGAGAGGTTGATTGACATTGTAAGAATCTTTACAAGATATAGTCTTGAAATTAAGTATCTAAGGTTTGTCCATTCCACAATAGGCGCAGAAGCGAAAATGGTTCTAATTGAGGCTGTAAAAGGAGGCAAACCATATCTTAAAGTTGCTCCACCTCTTTTTATTTATAAAGATGTGAATGAGTATAGTGATGAAATGAAGCAAATATACAAAAATCTTGAATCATTATGATCAAAATCATATAGTTCTCATTATTTTTCGTGTAATAATCTAAGATAGAAATAGAATTAATATTTTAAGGAGATGAAATCATGGATAAGAGACCTTTAATCTATATTAATGAAGAAAAGTGCGATGGATGTGGGCTATGTGTGAATTCATGTGCAGAAGGTGCGCTTATAATAATTGATGGAAAAGCAAAACTCATGGATGAAATTTATTGTGATGGTTTAGGAGCTTGTATCGGAAGTTGTCCGAAAGGAGCAATCTCTCATATTGAAAGGGAAGCTAAACCTTTTGATGAAGTTGCCACAAAAAAGCATCTAGAATTTCTAAAGGATACTCAATCTTCCTCCTGTGAATGTTTACCTATTGTTGAAAATAAAAAGCTAAGTAACTGGCCCATACAATTGAGGCTTGTCTCTGTAAATGCGCAATTTTTAAAAGATTCTGATCTCTTAATTGCTGCTGATTGCACAGCTTTTTGCTTTAATGAATTTCATAAAAAATTTTTAGATAAAAGAAAACTACTTATCGCTTGCCCCAAGCTTGATGATGCAAAATTTTATTTGCAGAAGTTAGATCAAATTTTTCGATTAAATAAAATCAAATCTGTCAAAGTCTTAAGAATGACTGTACCTTGCTGCGGAGGATTAAGTGGACTTGTAAGAGAAGCTATAAAAAAATCAAGGGAATCTATCCCATTGGAAGAAGAGATAATAGATTTAGATGGAAGTATCAAAAAATAGGATATTCCCTAAAGTTAGAAATACATTGTAAAATTTTATTGATGTTTGCTTATCTTTTAAAAAGATTTTTTCTTATGATTCCTATTCTCATAGGTATAACCTTAATTTGTTTTATAGTCATTAACCTTGCACCAGGCTCTCCCGCATTATTTCAGGAGGAATTATCTCCTAAGGCCTCTCCTGAGGCTGTAGAGGCATTAAAAAAGCTTTATGGATTGGATAAACCTATCCATGAGCGATACTTAAACTGGTTAGAGAGGGTCATATCTTTAGAACTTGGTAAAAGCTTTGTGGATGGAAGAGATGTGAAGGATAAAATCAAAGAGAGACTTCCTGTTACAATTATTCTTAATTTGCTGTCCCTTTGTTTAATTTTTGTTATGGCAATTCCAATAGGAATTTACTCTGCCTTAAAACCTGGGAGTTTAGTTGACAGAGTTCTTACAATTTTGGTTTTTACTGGTTTTTCCATACCAACCTTTTGGCTTGCTCTTATAGCTATGATAATTTTTGGAGTCAATTTGGGATGGCTTCCTATTTCAGGAATACAAAGCATAGGTGCAGAAAATTTAAATTTAGGCCAAAGAATCATTGATTGGTTTAAACATCTTATTCTTCCTGTTAGCATCATGTCCTTTGCAGGGCTTGCAGGAATGTCAAGATATACAAGATCAAGTATGCTTGAGGTACTATCACAAGATTATATAAGAGTAGCAAGAGCAAAAGGATTACCTGAGAGAATAGTTATAATGAAGCATGCTTTTAGAAATGCTTTGCTTCCAATTGTAACTCTCTTAGGACTGGCAATTCCTGGTCTCATTGGAGGGAGTGTAATTTTTGAAAGCATTTTTTCTATACCCGGCATGGGTCAACTTTTCTATTCTTCAGCTATGTCAAGAGATTATCCTACAATAATGGGAATTCTCTTAATTGGTGCTTTTTTAACACTCCTAGGAAATTTAATTGCAGATCTTGCTTATTTTCTAGTGGATCCAAGAATCAGAGTAAAAAAAGATGTATAAAATTATATTATTAAGAATTTTGCGAAATAAAATATCTGTCCTAGGACTCTGTTTTATAGTTTTACTCTTTCTTATTGCTGTATTTGCACCGGTTATAGCACCTTATGATCCATATGAAATTAATGTCTATCAAGTCCTGGAGGCACCATCAAAGGAACATATTTTTGGTACTGATGAATTAGGGAGAGATGTATTTTCAAGAGTAGTATACGGAGCAAGAGTTTCGTTAAAAGTTGGTATTATTGCAATGGGAATATCTATAAGTATAGGAACGATATTAGGATTAATAGCTGGTTATTATGGAGGCTTAATTGATTCTTTGATTATGAGAATTGTTGATGTAATGTTATCCTTTCCAACTCTTTTTCTTATTCTTGCTATAGTTGCAGTTTTAGAACCCAATATTTACATAATAATGATAGTTATTGGTCTAACTGGTTGGATGGATGTAGCAAGATTAGTAAGAGCTGAGGTCCTTTCACTAAAAGAGAGAGAATTTGTTATTGCATCAAAGGCAATGGGAGCAGGCTCTGGTAGAATAATATTTCATCATATTTTACCAAATGCTCTATATCCTGTAATTGTAGCTGCCACATTTGCAGTAGGAAGCGTAATCTTAATAGAGAGCGGATTGAGCTTTTTAGGGTTGGGAATACAACCACCTGAGCCTAGTTGGGGTGGAATTCTTAGTGTAGGTAAAGACTACCTAACAGTTGCCTGGTGGTTAAGTTTCTTCCCAGGTATGGCAATATTTTTAACAGTACTATCTATAAATTTATTTGGAGAGGCCTTAAGAGATGCCCTTGATCCTAAAAAATGGTCAGAAGATTAATAATCATTGGAAAATTTCTCCTAACATATACTTTTCATAGAAATAGTCTATTTCCAATTTTTCAACAGGAATGTTAAATTTATAAAAAAGGAGGACTCGCTTATGTCTATAATTGACGCAAGAGGCTTGGGCTGTCCTAAGCCTATAATACTTGCCGAGGAAGCTTTATCCAAAGTAGGGGAGGATTTTATAACAGTATTAGTTGATAATGAAGCTTCTCTGGAAAATTTAAAGAGATATTGTGAAAGGTTTGGATATTATTATGAGATTATGAAGGATGATGATTTCTGGAAAATCAAAATAGTGAAAGGTTATACCTGTAGTATAAAGGCTGAACATAAGAAAGCATCGAAAGAGCTCTTGGTTATTGTTTCTTCTGATACAATTGGAAAAGATGAAAAATTAGGAAGAGTTTTAATGAAGGCATTTTTTGAGACTATGCTTGCAACGAATCAATTACCAAATATGATTTTTCTCATGAACACAGCAGTTAAACTTTCCACATGGGATGAGGAATTTATTGAATTATTAAAGAAGTTAGAAGAAAAAGGTGTTGAAATCTTCACATGTAGCACCTGCTTAAAGTATTACAATTTAGAATCTCAGCTCAAAGTGGGCTATAGAGGAACAACAAATCATTTTGTGGAAGGAATGTTTGATTTCAATAAAACAGTGTGGGTGGGGTAGATTAGATTGCACGTGCCAGAGTTATTGCGCAAACTTCGCGTACTTTGCCGTGCCTTTTTAATGCTTTTGCGCATTCAAGTAAAGTGCTTCCTGTGGTTAAAACATCGTCTACCAAAGCAACTTTTTTATTTTCTAAAGTTTTTTCTATAAAAAAGGCATCTTTTATGTTTTTTTCTCTTTCCGATTTATTCAAAGAGGCCTGTTCTTGAGTATTTTTTATCTTTATGAGACAGTCAAAGTCTACAGGAATTCTCCAAGCTTTAGATAGTTCTTTTGCAAGTATAGCAGATTGGTTAAATTCTCGAGATCTTAATTTTTTATAGTGTAAAGGCACTGGTATTATTACATCAACTGAAGGTTTTTCTATTTTACATAAGAGTTTTCCTAATTGTCTTCCAAGTCTCATTATTTTATGATATTTAAAATAATGAATCATCTCTTTCAGCGGTCCTTCATAATTTGAATAACTATAAAGAATGTCTATGTATTTCCAAAAATATTTATTAAAATAACCACTTTTTATTTTTTGAGATTTTAAAGGTTTAATTCTTTCCCAACAATTTAAACAGAAAGGTGCAATTTCCCAGTAAGATTTACCCTTACAAATAGGACATTTTTCAAAAAAAATTAAATCAAAAAGGAGGCTCCTTAATGATAATTTCATTTCTCTTTTGGCCTGTTGAAATAATCTGGATTTTTACTTTCAATATATCTTCGATAAATTGTAGATATCTCTTTGCATTTTTAGGAAGCTTTTCATAATCTTTTATACCAACAGTAGATTCTTTCCAACCTGGGAGTTCTTCATAAATAGGTATACAATTTTGAAGAATTTCTATTTCCTTTGGGAAATCCTCTAAAATTTCACTTCCATATTTATAACCAATACATACTTTAAGTTTGTCCAACCCGTCAAGAACATCAATTTTTGTTATAGCTATTCCAGTAAAACCATTTATTCTAACAGCATGTCTTAATCCTACAATATCAAGCCATCCGCATCTACGTGGTCTACCTGTTGTTGCACCGTATTCTCCCCCTTTTTTTCTAATTTCTTCACCAAGGGCATCTTTTATTTCTGTTGGGAAAGGACCTTCTCCGACTCTTGTAGTATAAGCTTTAACTATACCTATTATTTTGTTTATTTTTTTGGGGCTTACTCCAACACCGGTGCAAGCACCACCAGCTATGGTGTTCGATGAGGTAACATAAGGATAGGTTCCATGATCTATATCAAGAAGAGTTCCCTGTGCTCCCTCAAACAAGACATTTCTGTTATCATCAATAGCTTTATTTATTAAAATATCAGCATCTACTATATATTTTCGAATTTTTTCAGCAAAGAAAATATACTCATTAAATATTTTTTCTTCATTGAGCTCCTCAGTTTTATATAAATTTTTAAGAAGAAAATTTAAAATTTCGAGATTTGCTTTAATTTTGTATCTCAGTGTATCTGGATAGAGAAGATCAACGGCTCTTACACCGTTTCGTGCTATTTTGTCAGTATAACAGGGACCTATTCCTTTTTTTGTAGTCCCGATTTTTTTTGTTTTTTCTGATTGCTCTTCAATTGCAATGTGGTAAGGCATTATTATATGACAATTCTTAGCAATAAATAAATTATCATTAATTTCGATTCCTTTATTTTGAAGAATCTCAATCTCTTTTAATAATCCTGAAGGATCAAGAACAACGCCATTACCAATAATACATTTTTTACCCTTGTGAAGTATACCAGAAGGAATTTGATGTAAAACATATTTTTCATTATCTACCACCACAGTATGTCCAGCATTGCAACCACCTTGAAACCTCACTACATAATCACATTTTTCTGTTAAATAATCAACAATTTTACCTTTTCCTTCATCACCCCATTGAGCACCTATGATGACAATAGTAGGCATATGATCTTCTCCTTATCTGAATTATTGAAGAGGTATATATATAGGTTTTACTTCCAAAACATTTGGAAGTTTTTTAATTTTATCAATTATCTCATCAGTTAATTGTGTATCTATGCTTATTACTGAATAAGCAATTCCTCCAGCTTCTTTTCTTCCAAAATGCATATGCCCGATATTTATGTTATCCTTACCAAGGAGGGTTCCAATATTACCTATAACACCCGGTCTGTCGTGATTTTTCATAAAGATCATAAACCCTTCAGGTATAATTTCCATGGAAATATCATTAATTTGCACAATTCTTGGATCTTTTTTACTTAGTAAAGTACCTGCAATAACTGTTTTATCATCTTTTGATATAAGCACAACTTTTACTAAGCTTTGATAATCTCCTGCTTCTTTACCTCTTATCTCCTTAACTTCAATTCCTCGTTCTTTTGCAATAAATGAAGCATTCACATAATTAACAGGTTCACCTAATATAGGATCAAGTATTCCCTTTAAGGCTGCAGCAGTTAAAGCCTGTGTATTCAAAGTAGAAATTTCTCCTAAATATTCTATTTGTATCTGCTTTATGCTTTTTGAAAAAATTTGAGAGGCAAAACTACCCATTCTTTCAAGAAGTACAAGATAGGGACGTATGAGGGGGACTTGATCAAAGGGAATTGATGGGAAGTTTACAGCATTTCTAATGGTTCCGTTTATGAGATAATCAACAATTTGTTCAGCAATAGCAACAGCTACATTTTCTTGAGCTTCTAAGGTGGAAGCTCCTAAATGGGGTGTACATATAACTCTGTCATCTAAAAGTAAGGGATAATTCTCTTCAGGTGGTTCCTTTTCAAATACATCTAAAGCAGCTCCCGCTACTTTGCCTTCCTGTATAGCTTCGTAAAGGTCTTTTTCATTTACAATACCGCCACGAGCACAATTTATTATATATACACCTTTTTTCATTTTGGCAATAGTATCTTTATTTATCAAGTACTTTGTCTCTGATGTTAGCGGAGTATGAATGGTTATGAAATCTGATTCTGAAAATATTCTATTAAGATCTGTTTTTGTAATACCAAGCTCTTCTGCTCTTTCGTCACTTAGAAAAGGATCATATGCTAAAACATTCATCCCCATACATTGGGTCCTTTTTGCTACTTCAGTTCCTATTCTACCAAGACCTATGATGCCAATTGTTTTATTAAATATTTCAACTCCCATAAATTTTTTCTTTTCCCATTTGCCAGATTTCATAGAGGCAGTGGCTTGAGGAATTCTTCTTGCAAGAGCGAAAAGCATTGCAAGTGTATGCTCTGCTGTGGTAATAGTATTACCACCTGGAGTATTCATAACAACTATTCCTTTCTTAGTTGCAGCAACCTTGTCAACATTATCAACGCCAGTACCAGCTCTACCTATAACTTTAAGTTTATTAGCAGCTTCTATAATTTCAGCAGTTACTTTTGTTGCGCTTCTTATAATTAGAGCATCATATTCTCCAATTATTGATTTAAGTTCTTCGGCTTTGAGTCCTGTTTTTACATCTACAATTAGCCCTGATTTTTTTAAAATATCAATACCTTTTTGGGAAATACTATCACTAACAAGAACTTTCACTACTGTTCCTCCTTAGAAAAGATTTCTTCTGCTTTTGCAACACCTTTTCCAAAAATAACGGGATATCCAAGCTCTTTTAAGGTCATTTCAAGAGCAGATATCCCAACTATTACATCAAATTTATCGGCATAGCCAAGATGGGCAAAACGAAAAATTTTGCCTTTTAGTTTGTCTTGTCCTCCAGCTGCGGTAATACCATGTTTTTCTCTTAAGGTTTTGTATATTACTTGTCCATCAATGCCCTGAGGAGCCTCAATTGCAGTAACTGCATTGCTTGGTATTCCTTTAGGAAAAAGATTCAAACCTATCTCTTTTATTGCCTCTCTTGTTGCATGCGCTAATAAGGCGTGCCTGTAAAATATCTTTTCAAGTCCTTCTTTTTGCATTATTTTAATAGCTTCATTTAATCCAATAATTAGGGAAACAGCAGAAGTAAAATTAGTTTGATTTTTTGCTAAATTTTCCCTCTCTTTGCGGAGATTAAAATAAAAGCGTGGACAATTTGATTTTTCATTCTTTTTCCAAGCTTTTTCACTAACACTGATAAATGCAAGTCCGGGAGGTAACATGAAGCCCTTCTGAGCACCGCTTACCATTATATCAATACCCCATTCATCTGTCTTTATATCATGTGCCACTAAAGCAGAAATAGAATCAACAATAAATAATGTATCCTCATATTCTTTTATAATTTTACCTATTGATTCAATATCATGATAAACCCCTGTAGAGGTTTCACTGGCCTGAACAAAAACTCCCTTTATATCTGGATGTTTCCTTATTTCCTCTTCAACTCTATTTACGTCCACTGAATATCCCCATTCCACAGTAAGTTCGATAACATTTAGTCCATAAGCCTGAGCAATCTTAACCCACCTCTCACCAAATTTACCTCCATTTATTACAAGTACTTTATCTCCCTGAGAAAAAAAATTGTTAACTGCCGCTACCATGGCACCTGTTCCGGTGGAACATAATATTAACACATCATTTTTTGTTTGATAAATCCACTGAAGCCCTTTTTTAGCTGAATCTAGGATGGGAACAAAATCAGGGCTACGATGATGAATTATAGGCATTGCCATACTAAGAAGAACCTCTGGTGGAACAGGAGTTGGACCTGGAGCAAGAAGATATTTCTTTAAAATCATTATTATACCCTCCTTTAATTGAAAAATTTTTTTATATGAACAGATATATATAATACCATAATTTTATTTTTTTAGAATACTAAAAATACAACCCTGCATTAAGGATAAACATAAAAAATTTTACCCTCTAATAAATGGAGCATTATTTTTGTGGAGAAATTTTTTATGTAGTATCTTCTAGACTATGAGAGCATGCTGATTTTCGATTGTATTATATATGTGTAAATATTAATTCTCATCTTAAAAATTGCTTCACTCTCATAATGAATAAAATTTTTTTCATTTGAGAGGCTGATGGTATAATAAAAATATGAAGGGAAAAGAGGTTTATATAAAAACTTTTGGTTGTCAAATGAATGAGCATGACTCTGAGAAAATGCTTGGCATTTTATTCTCCAAAGGATTTATTGAGACATATGATCCTAAAAAGGCTGATATTATAATTTTTAATACTTGTGCAATTCGTGAAAAGGCAGAACAAAAATTTCTAAGTTATCTTGGAAAGGTTAAGTTTTACAAAAGAAAAAATCCAAAAATTAAAGTAATAGTTGCAGGATGTTCAGCTCAAATCCAGGGAAAAAATTTAATTCACAAAATGCCGTTTATAGACTATATTATTGGCCCAGATAACATCGATAAAATAGAGAAAATAGTGGAAGAAAGTATTGATAAAAGGATTATCTTAGAGGAGAATGCAAATATTCATTTACTTAGTTTGCCAACAGTAAGGAAAGACAGGGTTAAATCATGGGTTAATATAATCTATGGATGTAACAACTTTTGCACTTACTGCGTAGTACCCTATACTCGAGGAAAAGAGAGAAGCAGGCCCGCTAATATGATATTAGAAGAAATTAAAATTTTAGCAGAAAAGGGATACAAAGAAGTTACACTACTTGGTCAAAATGTCAATTCTTATAGAGATGAAAAAATAGATTTTCCTATCTTACTTCAGAGAATAAGTTCAATAAAAGAAATTGAAAGAATAAGATTTGTAACTTCACATCCTAAGGATTTATCTGAGCATTTAATAAAAACTATGAGAGATTATCCAAAAATTTGTGAACATATCCATCTACCTTTACAAGCAGGTTCAGATAAAATCTTGAGGTTAATGAATAGAAAATATACTTTTAATGAATATTTTGATAAAGTTTCCCTTTTACGAGAGAATATTCCAAATATTTCAATAACTACAGATATAATTGTTGGATTTCCTCAAGAAACAGATGAAGATTTTGAAAAAACTCTTTATGCTTTAAAGAAAATTCAATTTGATGGTATTTTTGCTTTTAAATTTTCTCCGAGACCTAAAGCTCCTGCTTCAAATTACAAAGGACAAGTGGACGAAAACACTAAGTCTGAAAGATTAAAAGAGGTTTTAAAATTACAAGATGAAATTACAGAGAAAAATAATAAAATTTATCAAGATACAGTGCAAGAAGTACTCATTGAAGAAAGAATTGAGGAGGGTGTCATAGGTAGAACAAGATCAAACAAAATTGTAAAGATCAAATCTAATCTTGAGTTAGGACAATTAGTTAAAGTAAAAATTTCAAAAACTTACAGACATTCCTTAGAGGGTGAAATATTTCAATAATGCCAATATGTTTTATTACTTACGGATGTAAGGTAAATCAAGCAGAAGCTCAAAAATGGGAATTAGTATTAAGATCTTATGGTTACGAAATTACAGATTCAATAGAGAGGGCAGATATTTGGATTATCAATACCTGCGCAGTAACTCATAAAGCTGAAAATCAATCCAGAAAGATCATTAATAAAGCTAAAGAATTTGGTGTGAAGGCTATTGTTACGGGATGCTACGTAACTTTAAAAAACTTAAAAACAAAAGAAGAAAAGTTAATATTTTTAAGTAATTCCGAAAAAGATAAAGTTATCCATGAATTTAAGCCACTTTTTAAATCCTATAAACTTAATTTATCTCGTCATAGAGCAATTGTTAAGATTCAAGATGGTTGTGACCACTTCTGTTCTTACTGCGTAGTACCTTATTTAAGAGGAAGACCAAAAAGTATTCCTAAGGAGCAAATTATTGACGAGATAGAAAATTACCATCAAATAGGCATTAAGGAAGTAATATTAAGTGGAATTAATTTAGGTTTGTATGGAAAAGATTTTAAGGAATTAAATCTTAAAGTTTTACTAAAAGAAATTTTAAAAAATACTCAAATTCCAAAAATTAGGTTAAGCTCCCTTGAAGTAAATCATATTGATGATGAATTCTTAGAAATTTTAGGCGAAAGGAGGATATGTAAACATCTTCACATTCCTCTCCAGCATGGTAGTAATAGAATTCTTCAATTGATGAATAGAAGATATAATATAAAAAGTTTTGAAGAAAAAATTAAAAAAATAGTTAAACTTTATCCAAAAATTTCAATAGGTACAGATATAATTGTCGGATTTCCATCGGAAACAAATGAAGATTTCCAAGAAATGACAAATGTTATTAAAGCATTAAACTTTTCCTATCTTCATGTATTTCCTTATTCAAATAGACCTAACACATATTCTTCAAGAATAAAAGACCAGGTTTCTGAGGATATAAAAAAGGATCGCACAGAGATTCTAATGCAAATTGCAAAAGAGTTAAAAGAACAATACATGAAGCAATTTATTGGACAAAATATTGAAGTTATCATTGAAAGTAAAAAATCAGGATTCTATACGGGAACATCTGATAATTATATTAAATGTGTTATAGAAGAAAATAACTTAGTATCTAAGGATTTGATAGAAATAAAGGTTACAAAAATAAGAGATCACTTTGCATATGGAAAGATTTTGAAAAACTAGTAATCAAAAAAATAAATATAGATATCAATTAAAAATATAACTTGCTGAATTATAAATCATATTTAAAAATTCTTTAACACATCAAAAGTATTAATTAAATTCAAACTAGTAATTAAACAATTTTTTAACAATTTATTTTCAAAAAATATTGTCTGATAATGTATATTATGTTAAATTTTTTTAACGCAAACCTTCAATCATTAAATTTTATTTAACTTTTTAAAAATGAACCTTTAGTGTTGATTATAAATTCTAAGTTTCGTAGAGAAAAAATTAATAAAAAATTGAAAGTTATTCTCTTTTATTTCCAATATGATATACTTTATTTAATCTATATTTATCTTCAAGGAGGTCCTTAGATGCGGTATTCAAGTCTTTTTATTCCAACTATGAGAGAAATACCAGCAGGTATTAATGCTGTTTCTCACATATTGATGCTTAAAGCTGGATATGTAAGACAATTGGCTGCAGGTTTATTTATTTTTCTTCCACTTGGTTGGAGAGTTTTGAATAAGATTAATAGCATATTAAAAGAAGAAATGGAAAAAATAGGTGCACAGGAAATTTCTATGCCAATACTCCACCCTGCTGAAATTTGGCAACAAACAGGAAGATGGTACACGATTAAGGAGGAAATGTTTAGATTAAAAGACAGAAATGGAAGAGATATGTGTCTTGGAATGACCCATGAAGAGATAATGGCATGGATTGCCTCTAAAGAGATAAAGTCTTACAGACAGTTACCTCAAATATGGTATCAAATACAGACCAAATTAAGAGATGAAGCAAGACCAAGAGCTGGGATCTTGAGAACTCGCGAGTTTATTATGAAAGATAGTTATAGTTTTGATATAGATGAAAAAGGTCTTGATAAAAGTTATAAATTACACGCAGAAGCTTATCATAAAATCTTTACTAGATGTGGTTTAAAATATTATCAAGTAGAATCTGATCCTGGCATTATGGGAGATTTAGAATCCCATGAATTTATGGCACCTACTCCCGCTGGAGAAGATGATATTGTAATATGCGATAATTGTGGATATGCAGCGAATATAGAAGTAGCAAAAAGCGTGATTCACTCACCAGAATTAATAGTAATGGATCTCAAAGAAGTATATACACCAGATAAAAAAACAGTAAGAGAAGTAGCTGAATTTCTAGGAGTTGATGAGAGATATTTTATTAAAAGTTTACTGGTCATCACTGAACAGGAACCTATTTTAGTTCTAATTAGAGGTGATCAAGAAATAAATGAAAAAAAACTATTAAGATTGATTGGAGAGTTTAATTTTGCGACACCAGAAGAGTCAATTCAAATTCTTAGTACAGAAATGGGGTTTATTGGACCAGTAAATCAAAAGATAAAAATCATTGCAGATTTATCTATTATCGATAATTTATATTATATTTCCGGAGCTAACAAAAAGGATTATCATTTCCAAGGAATTTTACCATCTAGAGATTTTAAAGCTCAATGGGCTGATATAAGAAAAGCAAAAGAAGGAGACTTTTGTCCAAAATGTGAAAGTCCCATAAGAATAGAAAAAGCAATAGAGGTTGGTAATATCTTTAAATTAGGAACTAAATATACTGTACCTTTAAATGCTGTTTTTCTTGATAAAGATGGCAAAGAAAAACCTATTATTATGGGAAGTTATGGAATAGGTCCTGCAAGAGTCGCTGCTGCAGCTATTGAACAAAATTATGATGAAGATGGAATTGTTTGGCCAAAAAGCATGGCTCCTTTTGACATAGAAATAATACCATTGAATGTTGCTAATAAGAAAATTTTAAGAATTGCTGAAGAGATTTATGAAAAAGTTTCAGAAATTTATAATAGTTTTGCCGATAGACATATGGAAGTTTTATTAGACGATAGAGATGAACGCCCGGGTGTAAAATTTAAAGATGCTGATCTTATAGGAATACCAATTCAGGTAATAATTGGTGAAAAAGGATTGAAAGAAAATAAAATCGAAATAAAAAAAAGAAGAACGAAGGAGACTAAATTAGTACCTATTAATAAGGCAATAGTCGAAATTGTTAATTTCTATTATGAAACCTATTGAAAAAATTGCTGTAATAGACATAGGAAGTAACACCCTTAGATTAGTAATTGGATGTTTAGAAGATGAAAAAATAAAAAGACTATTTACTGATAGGATAATTACAAAGCTTGGCAAAGATCTAAGATTTACAAAAAATTTGAATTTTGAAGCTCAAAAAAAATCCTTAGAAGTTTTAACTAGATTTAAATTAATATGTGAAGAATTCAAAGTAAACTATTTGATTCCTATTGGAACTAGTGCCCTAAGAGATGCAGAGAATAGTTCAAATTTCATAGAAAGAGTATCAAAATTTACAGGATTAAATATTCGAATATTGAGTGGAGAGGAAGAGGCTTCTTATACATTAGAGGGTATAAAATTAGGTCTCCCTACCGCGGAAAATTTTATTGCTATTGATATTGGGGGAGGCAGTACAGAATGTATTTATTCAGAAAAGGGAGAAATTATTAAAGTAAGCTTGAATATAGGCGTATTAAAATTCTCAATTAACGAAAATTACATATTACAGGAAAATTTAGTGGCTTATTTAAAGAAATATATAAAAAATTTTGTTGAATCTAATTTACCTAAAAAAAATTTTAAATACCTCATAGCTACTGGGGGAACAGCAGTCACAGTAGGAATGATAAATCTTAAAATTAATAACTACATCCCTGATTTAATTCATGGCCAAATAATTTCAAAAAACAAACTTAAACTAATTGCGCAAAAAATTTATAAAACTAACAGCGAGGAAAGAAAAAAAATAATTGGAATACCTCCTGATAGATCAGATATTATATTGCCAGGGATTGTAATTTTGGAGTGTCTATTTGATTATTTTTCTTGTAATTCTTTAATAATAAGCGATTTTGGATTGATTGAAGGAATAATGAAAAATTATAGAGATTTTGTTATAATATAAAACTATGAATTTAAAAAAAGTATTTTCTAAACCTAATTCTTTAAAAGATGCTCCTTTCCGATATTGTCCTGGTTGTGGCCATAGCATTGCCCATAGACTGATTTGTGAAATAATTGATAATCTCGGTATAAAGGAAAAAACTATTGGCATTGCTCCTGTTGGCTGCGCTGTTTTTGCTTATGATTATTTTGATTTTGATATATTAGAAATACCCCATGGAAGACCACCAGCTGCTGCAACAGGAATGAAAAGAGTTTGTCCTGATAAAATAATATTTACCTATCAAGGTGATGGTGATCTTGCAGCAATTGGTACCGCAGAAATAATTCATGCAGCAAATAGAGGCGAAAATATTTCTGTATTTTTTATAAACAATGCTAATTATGGAATGACTGGTGGACAAATGGCACCCACAACTTTACTTGGCCAGAAAACTACCACCTCGCCTTTAGGAAGAATAGCAACCCAGGCAGGCTATCCAATACATGTATCAGAAATATTAGCACAATTAGAGGGAACCTCCTTTGTGGCAAGAGGTTCTTTGGATAGTTATAAAAATATTGTTCTAACTAAAAAGTATATGGAAAAAGCATTTATATATCAAATAGAAAACAAAGGTTTTACTTTTATTGAAATTTTATCACCCTGCCCTACTGACTGGGGTATGACACCTGAGGAATCTCTAAAATGGTTAAGAGAAAATATGTTAAAAGAATTTAAAATAGGGGTCATAAAAGATAAATGGAACGAAAAATAATTATTGCTGGTTCTGGAGGACAAGGAATTCTTTTTTTAGGCAAGGTAATTGCATATGCTGCTATGAAACAAGGATTAGAAGTCACTTGGTTTCCCTCTTACGGAGCAGAAATGAGAGGCGGCACTGCTAATTGTATGGTAGTATTGTCTGATGAATTGATAGGTTCTCCAATCATAAAAAATTCTGATTATCTAATTGTTTTAAACGAAGCGTCCTACAAAAAGTTCATTAATAGATTACTGCCTCAAGGTTGTATTTTTTATGACTCTTCTGTTATAAAAAATTCAAGAGAAAGAGAAGATATATACTACTATGCCATAGAAGCTTCCAAGGAAGCTTCTAATCTTGCTACTCCCAAACTTGCAAATATGATCTTACTCGGAGCTTTTATAAAAAAGTCCAATATTATTAATATTGACAAAGTCCTAGAAACAATTCGAGAAATTATTCCTGCCAAAAGAAAAGAAATGATAGAAATCAATAATAATCTCATAATGCGAGGTTTCTCTTTACTTGAAAATTAGAAAAGCAACAATATCAGATATAAAACCTATTCATAAACTAATTAATGAATTTGCTAAAAAAGGTTTAATGCTTCCTCGCTCATTAAATGAATTGTATGAAAATATAAGAGACTTTGTCATTGCTGAGGATAAAGAAGAGATTTTAGGTGTTTGTGCTTTACATATTCTATGGGAGGATCTAGCAGAAATTAGATCTCTTTTGGTAAAAAAAGAATTTCAGAATAAAGGAATTGGTAAAAAGTTAGTAAAAAAATGCATCAAAGAAGCTAATCAATTTGGCATAAAAAGAATATTTGTATTGACCTATATACCGGATTTTTTTAAAAAATTAGGTTTTTCAGAAATAGACAAAACTAAACTTCCTCAAAAAATTTGGGGTGACTGTATAAAATGTCCTAAATTCCCCGAATGTGATGAAGTAGCCTTGATGTATAGCAAATAATATTTCTTATAAACCTTGCTTTGCTCTCTTAGTCAGAAGGTTACAATGTCTATTGTCTTTATAGAGAATCCAAAGTATCTAAATGATAATGGCTAAAATTGCATGAAAGATATGATAAAGTTTTTATTTAAGTGCTTATAATTTTATTTGGCATTATTTATTAGTGCCTATAAATTCTCTGAGCCATTGAAGTCTACAAAGTCTTTTTAGCTTCCTGATTGCCCTAAGTTCTAATTGTCTTACTCTTTCTCTTGAAATAGACAAAGATTTGCCTACTTCCTCGAGGCTTTCTGGCTTTCCATTATTTATGCCATATCTTCTTATTAAAACTTCTCTTTCTTTTACAGTAAGTGTTGAAAAGAGATCCATTAGTTTTTCTTTTAATTCATCATAGACAGACTCAATGAAAGGATTAGGTGAATTATAATCCTGTATTGTTTCTATAAATAAAGTATCTTCATTATCCCCTATATTAATGTCTATTGACAAAGGTTCTTTTATGATAGATAATATCTCTTCAATTTTTTCCATAGGAATATGAATAGATAAGGCAATTTCCTCTATATCTGGTTCTTTATCGTTTTTATTAGTAATTTCTCGTACTAATTTATTAATTTTGCATAAATTGTCAACAACATGAACAGGAATTCTTATAGTTTTAGAATGATCTGCAAGAGCTCTTGTAATTGCCTGTCTTATCCACCAAGTTGCATAAGTACTAAACTTAAAACCTTTTTTGTATTCAAACTTTTCTACTGCTTTCATTAAACCAATATTTCCTTCTTGTATTAAGTCTTCTAAAGTTAATCCTCTACCAGTATATCTTTTTGCAATACTTACCACAAGTTTTAAATTTGATTCAATTAGTTTATTTTTCATTTCAATAAATTCAAAAAAAATTGTTCTCATTCTATCCATTAAAGCTGAAAATTCTTCATTGGGCATACCGGTAATTTCACTTACATGAACACCTTTTGAAGTCAAAACAAATAAATTTTCCAGTTCTTCAAAAAACATAATTGTAAGTTCGTCTCTTAAGGGAATCTGAAAGAAATTCTTCAGTATTTCTTTGTTGCTTTTTTTTCTTCTCATTATTTTTTTTATGCCTTCAGAAATATAAAAAAACTGTTTTTTTATTTCTTCAACAGCTAAATCTTCCTCCTCTAAGAGATCTTTTGCTTTTTGAGGATGATGAATGAAAAGCTCACTAAGAGAAATTATTTTCTTTTGGACAAAAGGTACATTAAGAAGTTCTTTTATTAGTTCTTTTTTCTTTTCGTCTATATTTTTAGCGAGATATTCCTCTTCTAACTTATTTAAAACAGGAATTTTAGCTATGAGTTTAAAGTATAACCTTAAAGAATCCTGAATATCATCGCTATCCTGAGTACTTTCCGTGTATTCACCTAAGTTATCATAGTATGAATTTAAAAAATTTTTTATTTCATCATAATCCTTCATTTAAAAGCCTCAATATATCTATTTTTTCCTTTATAAGTTTACTTAAATACTCTTTATCGCCTGATTTTCCTATTTCTTTAATTTTTTTATCAATAGCTCTTATTTTAAGTTTTTTTATACAATCTATTAAATTCTGATCAATAGATTCTTCATTTATCTCTGAAGTGATTATTAATTTCGACACTAGGGATTTTTGGGTTTCATTTAAATTGTTTAAAAAATTGTTAATAGAAAAGTTTTCTTTTTTGAAATTATCTTTGAGTTTTAAAAAAATTTCTCTTAATTGTAAATTTTCAATCATTTCCATATCAAGTTTATCAAAGATAAAATTTAATTTTTCAGGATAAAAAATGCCTATTCTTAGTAATATTTCTTCTTCGTTAAGCAGTAGAGATTTACCGTTAGAAGAGAAAAAATTTTTTTCTCTTTGCTCTTTTGAAATTTTCTTCAATTCTTCTCGTAATGTTAATTCCTCTAAAGAAGTTTTCTCAGAGAGCTCTTTTAATAACTCCTCTCTATATAACAAATTTTGGATAAAACTTATTTTCAAAAGAGCTTCATTTACTTTTTCAATTAAAGTTTTTTTATCGGAAAATTTTAAACAAAATTCAACTGGTGTTAATGCTTTCGACAAATGTATTTTAAACATTTTCTCATCAAATTTTTGAAGAAGGCTTGCAGGATCTTCACCTTTAGGTAATACCATCACTTTAATAATAAATCCAGCTTGGAATAATGATGACATACATCTTTCCACAGCCTGAAGACCAGCCTTATCACTATCGAAGGAGAGTAAAATTTTATTTGTAAATCTCTTTATTTTATTCAATTGTTGGAAAGTTAGTGCTGTTCCCAATGGAGCAATTGAATTTGAGAATCCGTATTGATGTGATAAGATAACATCTAAGTAACCTTCCATCAATATAGCATAACCTTTTTGTTTTATTTGTTGTTTTGCCTCATAAAGTCCGAAAATGGTATCACCTTTTTTAAATATAGGAGTTTCTGGAGAATTGATGTATTTTGGAATATCAGTGGAATCTCTTAATGAACGTCCCCCGAAGGCAATAATTCTTCCTGTCGGATCAGTTATGGGTATTATAATTCTGTCTTGAAAAAAATCTTCCTCTTTGTTTATGAGTCTTGACAGTCTAATTAAGTTTTCATCAAAACCACATCTCTTTAGATGTTTATAAAGAGAATTTTTATCTTTGGGAGCATACCCAATTTTGAATTTTTCTATACTTTTTTCATCAATTCCTCTATTTTTCAGATATTTTTTCACTAAATCTGATTCTTTAAGTTTACTTACGTAGAAATTTGCCGTAATGTTATAAATTTTATAGAACTTATCTTTTGTCATAGAGGAGGTATTGGAAATAGAAAGCTCTATACCTAACCTGGAGGCAAGCATTAATATTGCTTCTTGAAATGAAATCTTCTCATATTCCATAAGGAAACTTATTACATCTCCGCCTTTGCCGCAACCAAAGCAGTGAAATATCTGCTTGGTCGGACTAACAAAGAAGGAAGGTGTTTTTTCGGAATGAAAGGGACATAAAGCCTTATAATTTTGCCCCGTTTTGTTTAAATTAACATATTCTGAGATTATATCAACTATGTCTACCTTACTCTTTATTTCCTCTAATATTTTTTGATAATCCATTTCTAAAGGCTTATTGCCTTGTCACTCTAACAAAACCCGAACACTCATATACTTTTATTTTTTCTCCATCTAATACTTTATCAAGTAATAAATTTAGACCTAAATTATCACTTGCAATATGACCTGCAATAATAACATTTAAATGATTTTTTTCTGCTTCCTTGCGGTGATCTTCACTTAAATGCATTGCAACTATTGTATTAATTCCGCTAAGACTCATACTTTTGAAAATATCTTTAGATCCTTCAGTTCCTCCTGTCATGTCAACAAAAATTTTCCCAGCTTTTCTATCTTTATTACCTATTAGAATTCTTGGTCCTGCATTATTTTTCTCGGCATGGCTATATTCTGGGATTTCTAACAATAGATCAATAACATCCTCCAGAGTATAAGGATTTTTTTCATCAAAGAGTCTTTGCAGATAAGAAGCAACCATGTTGTCAGCGGGAGTGTGAAGGCATAAAAAAGGAATATTTAGTAATTTTGCTGCATCCACTGCTCTTGTATGATTTACAGGCATTAGTCTTCTTTCTACCTCTTTTATTCTACTCTCCATTAAACTTTCTGCTATATTGATGGGCACTCCAAATCTTCCAAGAATATCTGCTTGCATATGCATGACTGTAAAAAGTCTTGCATAAGCACCACCTTCTGGATGGTGAGATAAAATTGCATCTATTCTATGCCCATTTTTTCTTAAAGAGTCTGCTAAAATTACTTCACCTACTTCCATGTCAATTCCCGCTATTATGGATTGGATTTCTTCATCGCCGTTTCCAAATAAAATCCTTGAATCACCATAGGGATTTTCTAATGATTCTAAATCAAAATATTTTTTCTTCTTTTCAGAAAGAGATTCATAATCTTTTTTTCTTTTTTCCAATTCCTTTAAAACTATTTCTTTTCCTCGAGGATCATTCTCCAAACCTATTTGAATAGCTTTTTTATAAAAATCCTTGAGTTTCATCAGACCTCCTTTTTAGTAATAAAGAAATAGAGGAGCTCTTCTGAGAGCTCCTCTATGTGATTCATTTGAAAAATTATTTTGATAACATTTTTAATTTTTTTGCTAATTTTTTCTTGGCAGCTAAAATTTTTTTCTTTCTTTTTACACTCGGCTTTTCATAGTGCTCTCTTTTTTTAATTTCAGAGAGTATTCCTTCTCTTTCGCACTGTTTTTTGAAAAGTTTTAATGCTGCCTCGAATGATTCCATATCCCTTACATTCACAGAGGGCATTACTATTCTCCCCTCCTCTCTTTTATGTATGATTTTTCGATAGAATACTTTAACAGTAAAAAGCTAAATAAGTCAATAAATATCAACTATATCCCTTGTAGAGTAATCGGTGCTACCATAAAAATTTGAAACATTACTTTAATTTCGTTTATTAATTTTATTGAAAATACTTAATATTCCTTTATTACTCTTTTTGAAACCTTTATAGCACAGAATTCTCCACACATGCTGCAGACTTTTTCATCTTCCAGTGGTGGTCTTTCTGCACGCATAGCTTTTACTTTTTCCATATCAAAAGACAGATTAATTTGCTTTTGCCAATCAAAATCTCTTCTTGCATAAGCCATTTCAAAGTCTCTGTTCCAAGCTTTCTTGTAACCTTTTGCAAGATCTGCTGCGTGAGCAGCAATTTTTGAGGCAATTATACCTTCTTTTACATCTTCTTTATCCGGAAGTCGTATATGTTCAGAGGGTGTAACATAACATAGAAAATCTGCACCGTACATACCTGCCAAGGCTCCTCCTATAGCAGATGCAATATGGTCATAGCCCATGGCAGAGTCTGTTACCAGGGGTCCTAATACATAAAAAGGTGCCTCTTTACATATACGCTTTTGAAGCTTAATATTTATTTCTACCTGATTTAAGGGAAGATGTCCAGGTCCCTCAATAATACATTGAATACCTTCAGATACAGCGATTTCCTTTAATTTTCCAATTGTAATAAGTTCGAGAACTTGATATTTATCAGTAGCATCAAGCAGACATCCTGGTCTTAAACCATCACCAAGACTTAAGGTAAGATCATATTTTTTTGCAATTTCCATGAGTCTATCAAAATACTCATAAAGAGGATTCTCTTTACCATTATGACATATCCAATTAGCTATAATTGAGCCTCCTCTGCTCACGATAGGTAAAACTCTTTCACCAGACTTTAACATTTCTACTATTTTCATTGTCACTCCACAATGAACTGTAATAAAATCAACACCATCTTGGGCATGTTCTTCAATAACGCTAAAAAGGTCGTCTACACTCATTTTCACAATACTTCCATGTTTTTCCTGAGCCTTTATGGCAGACTCATAAATGGGAACTGTTCCAACGGTCAATGGAGATTTATCTATGATAGTTCTCCTTACTTCCTTAAGAGCTCCTCCAGTTGAAAGATCCATAACTGCATCAGCACCGTAATTAACTGCGATTCTTAGTTTTTCAAGTTCTTCCTCTATATCTACTTTATCTTTTGAGGTTCCTAAATTTGCATTTATTTTTGTCCTGAGACCTTTTCCAATTCCTAAAGGTTTAATTTTTCGGAGGATATTTCTTGTAATAACAACTCTACCTTCTGCGATTTTTTGAGAAAGTTCCTCGGGAGAAACTTGCTCCTCTTGGGCAACCTCTTTTACTTCATCGGTTATAATTCCCTTTTTTGCCATTTGTATTCTTGTCATAGATTTTCTCCTAACATTTCCTTGTATTTTGGTATAACATTTTTTAAATTTCTTTGACCTAACACTCCTCTTATCATTGCCACTCCATCACAATAGGGTATCACTTCTTGTATGTTTGTCATATTTATTCCACCAAGGCCAAAAACTTTGCATCTAACAATATTTTTAATTTCCATCAATTTCTGGATTCCTTGAGGTTTTCCTTTTGAAGGAGTGTAAAATATAGGACTAAAAGTAATAAAATCAGCCCATTCAGAGGCTTCTTTTGCTTCTTCAATAGAATGAGTAGAAACGCCAATTATAAATCTATTACCCCATAGTTTTCTCACTATGTGGCAAGGTATGCCCTTCTGAGGTAAATGAACTCCGTCAGCCTCTACTGCCAAAGCAATATCAATTCTATCATTTATAAAAAGTAACGCATTGTAGTTTCTTGTAATATCTCTGACTTTTTTGGCAAGATAATAGAATTCTTTTGCCGTAAGATCCTTCTCTCTTAATTGAAAAGCTTTGATACCCGAAGATAAGGCATCTTGCAAAGCTTTTAAAAAATCTTCTTCTGTATTAAAAAGTTTCCTATCACTTATAAGATATAGCTTAAAATTCATATTAGCATTCCTTCAAGGGGTGAACTTGCTGATGCATATAATTTTTTTGGTATTCTACCAGCCTTATAAGCAAATCTCCCTGCAATACAGGCATGTTTGAGAGCTTGAGCCATCATAATGGGATCTTGGGCTCCGGCAATGGCAGTATTTACAAGAACTGCATCACAACCCAGCTCCATTGCAATAGCCACATCAGAAGCAGTTCCCACCCCAGCATCAACAATTACCGGTACCTTCACTGTTTCAAGAATTATCTTGATATTATAAGGATTTCTTATCCCCAGACCTGAGCCGATTGGAGCTCCCAAAGGCATTACAGCAGCAGCTCCAGCATCAACAAGTCTTTTCGCTGTAATTGGATCATCATTAGTATATGGAAGTACGATGAAACCTTCTTTTGCTAAGATCTCTGTTGCTTTCAATAGACCGCATACATCCGGGAAAAGGGTTTTTTCATCACCTATCACTTCAAGTTTAACCATATCTGAGATACCAGCCTCTCTGGCAAGTCTTGCATATCTTAATGCTTCCTCTACAGTGAAACAACCAGCAGTATTTGGAAGAATCTTATATTTCTTAGGATCAATATAATCAAGAAGATTCTCTTTATTCCGGTCTAATATGTTCACTCTACGGACTGCAACAGTTACCACATCTGTTCCAGAGGCTTCTATTGCCCTTGCTGTCTCTTCAAAACTTTTGTATTTTCCTGTGCCAACCCAAAGTCTTGATTTAAATTCAATTCCTTTAATTATTAATAAGTCTTCCATATATTATCCTCCTCCAACGAAATTGACAATTTCTATAGAATCACCTTCTTTTATTACATAACTGGAAAATTTGTCTCTTTTTACTATTTCTAAATTTACCTCAACAACTACTCTTTTAGGATTAATGTCAAGTTCTTCAAGAAGTTCCATCAATGTATTAGCCTTCACTTCCATGTCCATTCCATTTACTCTAACTTTCATAAATCCTCCCTAAAATAAAAACCTCTATCCCTGAAGGATAGAGGCTGATTTAGTTCAGTCTCTCCCTTTCCCTCCGCCGGTATTACCCGGATCAGGTTCAAGGGGTCTTCCCGTCTTGGGAACTCTCAGGTCCTAAATGACCTCCCCCAGGGATTAATTGGATTATATAAAACCTTTTAATTTTTAGTCAATTATTAAAACTTTCGAACCTCTGATATTTCTATTTTTAATATCAATAATTGCTTTATTAGCATCTGAAAAAGAGTATTTCTCGATTTCTGGATAAATTGAATACTCTGACGCCACCTTTAAGAATTCTTCTATGTCTTTTTTTGTAATGTTAGCAACAGTTTTTATCTCCTTCTCTTTCCATAAATCATTTTCATAATTGAGATATAAAAGACATTCTTTATCTATGTCTTCTTTTCTTATAGCATTAATTACTAATTTCCCTGATGCCTTTAAATACTTAAGAGCACTAATCGGTGGATACCAAACAGGGGTAGTATCAATAACAGCATTTAATCTTTCTGGAGGCAATTGATTTATTTCTCCCACCCAAAAAGCTCCAAGCTCCAATGCAAATTTTCTTTCTTTTTCATTTCTTGAAAAAACAAATATCAGAATATTTGGAAATAAATTTTTTATAACTTTTAAAACAATATGATTAGAAGCTCCAAATCCCACAAGCCCAATGTTATCTCCGTCTTTCACATTTGCTAACCTTAAAGCTCTATAACCAATTGCGCCAGCACAAAAAAGAGGAGCACAATTTTCATAAGAAATATTTTGAGGAAGATGAAAAGCAAAATCCTCATGAATTTTAAAATATTCAGCATAACCACCATGAACATCCTTACCAGTAGCTTCAAATTTTTCGCATAAGTTTTCCAATCCTTGTAGGCAAAATTCACATTTGCCACAGGCAGAGTAAATCCAACCAGCGCCAACTCTTTCACCAATTTTGAATCTTTTCACCTCATTACCTTTATCTACCACTTCTCCAACAATTTGATGCCCAGGAATAATTGGCAAAAAAGATGGCATAGCTCTACCTTCAATTTCATCAATTTCTGTATGACAAATTCCGCAGGCATGGACTTTTATTAAAATTTCATTTTTTGATATTTCAGGAATCTCAAATTCCATCAATTTTAAAGGGTGATTATCATCACTTATTTTTGAGGTTATTTCAGAGATTACCCAAGCTTTCATTGGTATTGATTATAACAAAAAAGCCCTCTCACAATGGAGAGGGCTTTTTCTGAAGTTTTTTTACAACTTTTTATAGCAGAACCACCAGTCAAAACATTCATATTGTTTTGGTCTTTCTTGAGCGGTTTTAACATCGGATGCAGGAGGAATGATAACTTTATCGCCAAGTAATTCATTATTGGGCCAACCTGCTGGTATAGCAACTTTGTTGGAATCTGAAGTTTGAAGGGCTTTTACAACTCTTACTATTTCATCAATATTTCTGCCAACTTCTTGAGGATAGTAAAGTATCACTCTTAGTACTCCATTGGGATCAATAATAAAGACTGCTCTTATTGTATTAGTACTTTTTGCAGGACTAATCATGCCAAAGGACTTAGCAATATCACCCATATCATCAGCAATTATGGGAAAAGTTATCTCAATTCCTAATTTCTCTTTAATCCATTCTATCCATTTTAAATGAGAAAATACCTGATCAATGGAAAGTCCTATTAATTCGCAATTAAGTGTTTTAAATTCATCAATTCTATTTTGAAATGCTACAAATTCCGTTGTACAAACAGGTGTAAAGTCAGCAGGATGGCTAAATAAAACCACCCATTTCCCAGCATAGTCACTGGGGAAGTTAATGATACCATGGGTTGTCTTTACTTTTCTGTCCTCAATTTTTTCTCCTAATAAAGGCATTCTTGCTTCCATGAAGCACCTCCTACAAAATATGTTTTAAAATTATTATAAAAAAATAATACATAAAAATCAAGATTGATTTTAGTGAATCTATTATTATAGGATATAATATATCATTGATAAAAAAATGCAAGGAGGTTTCTTATGACACAAAAATTACAAATCTACAAATGTGAAATATGTGGAAATATTGTAGAAGTACTTCATGAAGGGGCAGGACAATTAGTCTGCTGTGGTCAACCAATGAGACTTTTTACAGAAAACACAGTTGATGCTGCTTTAGAAAAACATGTGCCAGTTATTGAAAAATTAGAAGATGGTTTTAAAGTAAAAGTTGGTAGCATTCCTCATCCAATGGAAGAAAAACATTACATTGAATGGATCGAATTAATTACTGATGAGAAAATTTACAGAGTCTTTCTTTCACCAGGACAAAACCCTGAAGCTGAATTTAAAATTTCAGCTAATCAGGTATCAGCCAGAGAGTACTGTAATTTACACGGTCTGTGGAAGGCTTAATTAGAGGGGGGTACTATGTCAGAAGAGAATAAAATGCAACCATGGGTCTGTGGTAGATGTGGATACATCTATGATCCTAAGAAAGGAGATAAAAAAGGTAAGATTCCACTAGGTATTCCCTTTGAAGAATTATCAGAAGAGTGGGTTTGTCCACTTTGCGGAGCTTCTAAAAAAATTTTTTCACCTATGCTGGGCTACAATGATTAACAACAGGAAAGTGGGGAGTTCCCCACTTTCCTGTTAACTTTAATTTAAAAATTAAGTGTAATAAATTTTTCCAAATTTTGTTAAAATTTAAAAATGAGCGATTTTATCAAGAAAATTCTCTCAACAATTCAAAAATATAACATGCTATCCTATGGTGATCATGTTCTCATTGGTTTATCAGGTGGACCTGACTCAGTCTGTTTATTATTCGTTTTAAATAAATTAAAGTCTCCATTTAAGCTTAAAATTTCTGCCATATACGTTGATCATGGTCTAAGACCTGAAGAAATTCCAGAGGAAATTAATTTTTGTCAAAAAATATGTGATACTTTAGATTTAAATTTTTATACTCAAAAAATTAATGTTAAAGAGTTTGCTGAGAGAGAAAAAATTAATTTACAAGAAGCGGCTAGAATTTTAAGATATGAAGTTTTTGATCAGCTAAGTTTAAGAATAAAAGCTAATAAAATTGCTTTAGGTCATAATGCTGATGATCAAGCAGAAACAGTATTAATGAGATTACTTAGAGGAGCAGGACCGGGGGGTTTAAGCGGAATTCCTCCTGTAAGAAAAAAAATTATCAGACCCTTGATTGAGATGGAAAAAAAAGAAATTGAAAATTTTTTAAAAGAAAATAAAATACAATATCTATTAGACTCTTCAAATATGAAGTTGGAGTATATGAGAAATAAAATAAGACATTTATTAATACCAGTAATAAAAGAGATTTCTCCTCAGGCAACAAAGATAATATCAAAAACTGCTGACATTCTAAGAGAAGAGAATGATTACATAAATGTAGCTGTTACTAAAGCATTAATGAGATTGATGAGCAGAAAGACTGATCAAAAAGTAGAATTATTTTGTAATCCCTTGGAAGTTTTAAATATAGTGATTTTAAGAAGAGCATTAAGAGTAGCAATTGATAGCGTAAGAGATTTAAGAGGAATTGAATTTGATCATATTGAAGACATTATAAAATTAATAAAAAATGGTAAGCCTGGTGATAGAATTTATTTACCCAAAGGAATAAGAGCTATAAAAGGCTACTCTACAATAATAATTACTACTGAACCTCCTCAAAAACTCTCTACCTATCAGATACATGATCCTAATAGAGAGATATTTCTAAAAGAAAGCTCCATGATTCTTGAAATAAGGGAGATTCCCATTGATAAAGTGAACGATTATGGAAATGGTAAAAACTTAACCTATATGGATGCTGAAAAAGTTAAATTTCCCTTGATTATAAGAAGCAGAAAAGAGGGGGATTATTTTTATCCCCTTGGTTTTGGAAAAAGAAAAAAACTTCAAGATTTTTTTGTAGATGAGAAAGTTCCTAGGGAAGAAAGAGATTTAGTTCCCGTCATTGAAAGTGAAGGAAAGATTGTATGGATAGTAGGTTATAGACTTGACGACAGATTCAAAATTGATCATAATACAAAAAAATGTCTACAAATAAAAGTAATACCAAAACTATAGATAGATCCAATTTCAGAAATAAAAAGGTTTATACTTCCTCAAAATTTTTCTTTAAATCTCACTTAATAATCATTTTGTGCGTTTTACTATTACCTCTTTGGGCTTTTGGAAGTAATGATTTCGATAAGGCTTTAAAATTAAAGATAAGCAAAATTCAAGAACAATTCTCTCCTTATCTTATTTACCTTAAAAAAGGTAATTCTGTATATTTTTCAAAAAATGTAGCATTAGCTCCCTTGTCTATAATAGAAGAAAGTACTAAAATAATAGCAGTTGATTCGAAACTTAAGATTGCCTTATTAACAGTAGATAAATTTTTGCAAGCAATGGAATTTAAAATTCCTCAAGAAAATTCAGATGTATTTTTTCTTCTTACAAATAACGGATTTATCAAAATATTTAATGTAGAAGGAATAAAAGATGGTAATTTTATAAAATTAAAAGGCACTTATAGTTTAGGCTCTCTATTGATTTCCACAGATTTAGAACCCTTAGGTATTATAGTTAGCACTAATGAAGAGAGTTCAGAAGTATTATTAATTAAGGCTGTTGAAAAGGAAATAGAAAAATTAATAAATAGAAAACCTGGTTGGCTTGGTATTCAGGCTCAAACTATAACTGAAGATTTAAAAAGGGTTCTTTTAAGTGATTATGGTGTTGTTATAACAAATATTTACCAAAAGGGACCTGCTGATAAAGTGGGCTTAAAAAGAGGAGATATAATAATTGAAGCAGATAATGTTACTATAAAAGAAGTTAGAGATTTACAGGATCTCTTAAGCATTAAATTTTCTGGGGAAGTCATAACATTAAAAGTTATAAGAAATGAGACGAAAAAAGAATTTACAGTGACACTTGAAGAACCTCCAGAACTAATTAATCCGGCTGAGATTAAGCCTCCATCAATACCAGGAGTAGAAATAATAGAAATTCCAAAAAATTTTAAGGAATCTATAAAAGGAGTTTATATTAACAATATTAGCGAGAATAGTCCTGCTCTAGGAATATTGAAAAAGGGCGATATAATTGTTGAATTAAATAGATATGGAATTAATAATACCCAGGATTTCTATGAAATTATTTCTCGTTCCAAAGGTGATCTACTAATTCTTCTTTACAGACAAGGCAATTTTCAATATGTAATAATACCCGCGCAAAAATCTCGTTAGAAAGTAACATTCCTTTATCAGTGAGAGAGACTGTATTATCATCTGTTATGTTGACCAAATTTAGACTCATAAAATCTTTTAAAAATTCAATTAAACATGGATTACTTATTTTTATTCCATCTTTCATTCTCAAACCTAAAATAATTATTTCTTTCAATTTTTCGAAACCTTCAATTTTTTCTCTATTAATCCAAGCTAATTTATTACTTCTTAAATTTTTTGCATAGGAAAATAACTCTTCATAATTACTAAACCTTATTCCCCCAATAAATGAATGAGCTGATGGACCTAAGCCAAGATAAGGTTTCCTCTGCCAGTACACAATATTATGTTTGCATTCATAATCTTGTTTAGCAAAATTTGATATTTCATACTTATGAAAGCCTTTTTTATCTAAAAATTCTGATGCATATAGATACATTTTCTCAACTGTTCTTTCCGAAGGAAGGACTAGCTGCCCTTCTTTAATTTTTCTTGCTAAAGGAGTTTTTTTATCCAAGGAGAGTTCATACAAGGAGATGTGTTTAATTTCTAATAAAGTAACCTTTTGTAACGAAAATCTAAAATTTTCTAAGGTCTGTTTGGGTATTCCATATAAAAGATCAATCGAAATATTCTCTATGCCTAGGGATAATAAGTTATTTACTGTAGCTTTAATATCTTTAGAATTGTGAATTCTATTTAAAAATTTTAACTCTTTATCTAAAAAGGATTGAGCTCCTATACTAATTCTATTGACACCGTAAGATTTAAATAGTTCAATTTGTTCTTTTTTAATAGCTCCAGGATTGATCTCAACTGTAAATTCTAAATTTTTATCCATCTTATAGAATTTAAAAAGGTTCTCAAAAATTTTTTCTAAATAATTAACAGAGAGACTGCTTGGGGTCCCTCCACCAATATAGATAGTATTTATATGATGAGGTATAATCTGAGTTAACTCCATTTCTTTAATTATTGAGGAAACAAAAAGTTCAACCTTCTCTGTATCATAGGGAATCGAATAAAAGGCGCAGTAATTACATTTTTTTAAGCAAAAAGGGATATGCAAATAAAGAGAGGAAAATTTCTCTTCCATATTTTATAATAACGGAAATGATAGGTATAGAAAAATTTATGTTTCCATCCCTTAATTGGATTCAAGTTGAAATTTCAGGACTTTGTAATGCTAAATGTTTCTATTGTCCTCATACAGTTTACAAAGGAAAATGGAGAGGTAGAAATTTTACTTTTAATGAATTTCTTAAAATTGCTCCTTATCTAAAAAAAGTTAGATTATTGTATTTGCAAGGATGGGGAGAACCTTTTTGTAATCCTGAATTTTTTGATATTCTAAAATTCGCCAAAGAAAACAACTGCTCTGTTGGTACCACAACAAATGGAATGCTCTTGGATAATAGTCATTTAGAAAAAATTGTAAAGCTAAAATTGGATATAATTGCCTTTTCTCTGGCTGGAATAGAGAAAAATAATAAATTAAGAGAGGGAACGAAAATTGAGAAAATTTTTGAATTAATAAAAGAGTTAAATTATCTCAAAGAAAAAAACAAAACTCTCTATCCTCGCATTAACATTGCCTATATGCTCCTTAAATCTAATTTAGATGAATTGGAAAAACTTCCTTGGGTTTTCAAAGATAAAGGTATAGGTGATTTGGTGATTAGTTTATTAGATTTCATTCCTGATCCAAAACTACTTGATGAGTCAATTGTGCCAAAAACAGCTGAAGAATTCGAATTTTTAAAAAATACCTTTCTAAAAATCAAAGAGTTAGGGAGTAAGAATAATTTAAATATCTATTTCAATTTATCTCATCCTCATGAAAAGGGCTTATGTACGGAAAAACCTATGAAGTCATTATTCATAAATTCCCTTGGTTATGTATCACCTTGTGTATTTAAAGGAATTCCCTCAGAAAAATTAGAAAACCTCTATTTTGGTAATTTAAATGAAAAAAGTTTACTTAAAATCTGGACTGAAAAGGATTATAAAGATTTTAGAAAAATTCATTCTAAGGGTTCAATACCTTCTTGTTGTGAAAACTGTAATAAATGGAAAATTTCCCTTCTTTAAAATTAAATCTTTTTAATCTCAATAACAGTTATCTCTGGTCTTGCAAAAATCCTTATAGGTGGCCCCCATGTTCCTGTACCTCTACTGATATAAAGATAGCAATTATCAAGGTTTTCAATGCATCCAGCCTGTTTTTTATAGTAAAAGCCAGTTAAAATGCTGAAAGGAAAAAATTGTCCTTTATGTGTGTGTCCAGAAAGCTGAAGATCAAATAAGCCAATACTGTCTGGTTCCAAAATTGGTCTATGCTTAAGAAATAAAACAAAATTTTTACCTTTGAAACTTCTTAAAATGTCTGCTTCTGAGATTTTTGAACTATGTTCAAACCTTTTTGATTCTGGATCATTAACTCCCACAATCGTTAAATTTAATTCCTCTAATATTACTCCCTCATTTATTAGTATTTTGAAGCCTGATCTCTCAATAAAGGAGAGTGACTTATTAATTCCTGCGTAAAATTCATGATTCCCAGTAACTGCAAATTTACCATAGGTTGGATTTAATTTATTAAAAATTAATGCCATCTTATCTAGTTTATCAATTTGCCCATCTACTAAATCTCCTGTAGAGACAACAATATCTGGGTTAATTTCATTTATTATATCCGCAATTCTTTTAACCCTATCTTCTCTTATTATTAATCCCACATGTAGATCTGAAATCTGAACAATTTTGATATCTTTTGAGACTTTATGAGATTTAATATTTACTTTTTCTACTTTCAAATTTCGAGCCTCAAAGAATCCGTAAACTACTAATAGAATAGATATTAAAAGGGTTAACAAAATTTTTGGTTTTTTATAGTGACTTCCCTTTATTAACTCCAAGGGAAGGCTTATAAAAAGAAAAATTACAATAAAAGCCATCCATAAATATCCAATCCAGGATAGAGAAATTGCTAAATTTTCATATCCTCTATGTTCAAAATATCTTATTATTGCCGGAGAAAAAGTCATTAACAATAAAAAAGACAATAGGAGCAATTTCCCTCTTATATTAAAAACAAATAAATTTTGCAGTTTCTTATAAAAATAAAAATTGACTAAACTGTAGAGGGTAAAAAAAACAATAAAAAATAATCTCATAAGGTATTTTAAAAAAAAGTCTTACAAAATTTCTCATTTTATTGTAGAATTAAAAAAAACATTTTTTGGAGGTGTCTATATGAGAGAAGAAGAGATCATCGAAATTCTGAAAAGAGAGAATGAAGAATTTAGAAAACTCTATGAAGAACACAGGCACCTTGATGCACTACTTGATGACATGAACAAAAAACCCTATCTGACTCCTGAAGAGGAAATTGAGAAAAAAAGAATGCAAAAAGAGAAGCTGTATAAAAAGGACAAAATGGCAGAAATGATTAGAGAATATAAATTATCCCTATCTAAGGAGGCTTCTAAGTGAGAAGTGATTTAATCAAGAAAGGTCTTGAGAGAACTCCTCATAGGGCTTTACTTTATGCAACAGGACTTCCTAAAAGTCAGATAGACAAACCTTTTATTGGAGTAGCTTCTAGCTTTACAGACATAATTCCAGGTCATATTTCAATGAATGATTTATCACGTTTTATTGAAAAAGGCATTCATTCTGCAGGTGGATATCCATTCTTTTTTGGAATCCCTGGAATTTGTGATGGAATTGCTATGGGTCATAGAGGCATGAAATACTCTTTACCTTCCCGGGAACTTATCGCAGATATCATAGAATGCATTGTAGAAGCCCATCAATTCGATGGTTTGGTACTTCTTACTAACTGTGACAAAATTACACCTGGTATGCTCATGGCTGCAGCCCGTCTTGATATACCTGCTGTAGTGTTAACAGCAGGTCCTATGCTAAGTGGTTATTATAAAGGCAAAAGGCGCAATTTAACTTCTGATACCTTTGAAGCAGTTGGTAAATTTAAAAAAGGCTTAATAACTAAGAGGGAAATGGAAGACTTAGAAATGTGTGCTTGTCCATCTGCTGGATCTTGTCAGGGAATGTATACAGCAAATACAATGGCTTGTGTAACAGAGGCTCTTGGAATGAGTCTGCCTGGTGTAGCTGCTACACCAGCTGTGATGAGTGAAAAAAGAAGACAGGCTTTTGAGACAGGTTACAGAATTGTTGAAATAGTTAAAAATCAAATATCATCTCGAAAAATTTTAACAAAAGAGGCTTTCTATAACGCTATTACTGTAGACATGGCTCTTGGTGGTTCAACAAACACAGTTTTGCACATAAAGGCAATTGCTAAAGAAGCAAATATTGACCTGCCCTTGGAAGTTTTCGATGAGATTAGTAAAAAAACACCACATATTGTTAATATTGTTCCTTCTGGGGAACATTACATGGAAGATTTATATCGAGCAGGAGGAATTCCAGCTGTTTTAAATAGGCTTAAAGATAAGTTATTTTCAAATTTGACAGTTTCAGGTTATGACATTCGAGAAATTGCTAAAAAAGCGAAAATATTTGATGAGGATGTTATTCGTCCTTTGAACAAGGCATATCACAAAGAAGGCGGAATTGCTATTCTGAGAGGGAATTTAGCTCCTGACGGAGCAGTGGTTAAACAAACAGCAGTATCAGAAAAAATGTTAGTTTTTGAAGGGAGTGCACGATGCTTTAATTCAGAAGAGGAGGCTATGAATGCGATAATTGATGGAAAGATTAAAGAGGGAGATGTAATAATAATTCGATATGAAGGTCCGGCTGGAGGACCAGGTATGCGAGAAATGCTATCGCCTACTTCAGCAATTACTGGAATGGGACTTAATGAATCAGTTGCTTTAATTACTGATGGTAGATTCTCTGGAGGAACAAGAGGTCCTTGTATTGGACATGTCTCTCCCGAGGCAGCTAAAGGTGGTCCCCTTGCAATTGTACAGGATGGTGATAGAATTCTCATTGATATACCAGCAAGAAAATTGGAATTACTTATTCCTCAATCTGAGTTTAATAAAAGAATGAAAAAATGGAAACCTCTAGAACCAAAAATAAAAAGTGGTTACCTTTCTCGTTACAGTAGATTTGTAAGTTCTGCTGATAAGGGTGCCATAATTGAATGAAGTTAGGATTAATTCAACTTGATATAATTTGGGAAAATAAAGAAAAAAATTTTCAAAAAGTTGAAAGTTTAATAAGGAATGAAGAGAAGAAAGATCTTATAGTTTTACCTGAAAT
The DNA here is from genome assembly GCA_937998865.1 of uncultured bacterium. Taxonomy (GTDB): domain Bacteria; phylum Nitrospirota; class Thermodesulfovibrionia; order Thermodesulfovibrionales; family Thermodesulfovibrionaceae; genus Thermodesulfovibrio. Next base: position 75,448 of record CALLBR010000005.1, on the reverse strand, counting down.
GTTTAATACAGGATTTTCTATGAATCCCCTTTTAGGAGAGGAAGAAGGAGGGAGGACAGAAAAATTTCTTTCTGGACTCTCCTCCTCCCTAAAAACTCCCATTCTGGCAGGATATATGATTAAAAGAAAAGGTAAAAATGAAAATGTAGCTCGAGTTTTTTCTGAAAAAGGAGAAATAATTGCTACATATTCCAAAATTCATCTATTTAGCCTCCTACAAGAAGATAAATTTTTGGAAAGTGGAAATTCCCCAATTTTTTTTCAAATAAACAAAATTCCCTGTAGTGTTTTTATATGTTATGACTTAAGATTTCCAGAAGTCTTCCGACTTGTCTCAAAGAAAGTCTATGTTATATTTGTAATAGCTAATTGGCCTGCCTCCAGAATTGATCATTGGAAAACTCTTCTAAAAGCAAGAGCCATTGAAAATCAGGTTTATATAGTAGGAGTAAATAGAACAGGAATGGATGGCAATGGAATAGTTTATGATGGTAACTCTTCGGTTTATGATCCTTGGGGAAAATTGCTCCTAGAGGCTGATGAAAAAGAAGGAGTTATTAATTGCTCTCTAGATATGGAATACTTACAAAAAATCAGGAAAAATTATCCTTTTTTAGATGACATGAAATTTTAATTAGTATTTATACCTTAAATTACTTTTCTGAAGGCTTCCACAATATTGGGATCAAATAATTCCCCTGCCTTTGAATTTATATAACTAATAGCAACCTCTTTCTCAAAGGGAAGTCTATGAGGTCTATCAGATGTTAGTGCAGTGTATACATCACTTATTGCGATAATTTTTGCAACTAAAGGGATATTTCTGCTAATTCCTCTTAAATATCCTTGTCCATTCAATCTTTCATGATGAAAAACTATAGCTTCTCTTAAAGTATCATTATTACTATTTGTAGAGATTTTCTCATATAAAACTTCCCCCCATAACACATGAAGCTGAAAAATTTTGATATCTATATCATTAAAATTCCTATCAGAAAATAGAATGGTTGCTGGTATACAGATTTTTCCAATGTCATGTATCAAACCAGCAAGTTTTATGTCTTCTATTTTTTCATCAAGCATAGTGGCAATTCTATTCGATATTTCAGCTACATTAATTGAATGTTGTGTGATTATAGCTTTTTCATTTTCTGTTTCACAACTCTCGATAATTCCCTTTACAGCTGTTATTAAACCTGCTGATTCTTTAATAATCAATATTTTTCGAAGTAGATAAAAAATATCATCAGAAGTATAATGCAATAATATCCTATAAGAGGCTAATTTCATTGCCAATTCTGAAAATTCATATATAGATTGATATAGTCTTCGTGTAAAATAAATAGTAAAATATTTTGCTCTGTCTTTTATATCTTTAAGATTTTCATAGTCATATTTTTCACTTTCAAAAATCCAGATATCAGGATTTCTAAAGTCTCTGTGAAAACTTATTTCAAAATTTGAAGTTCCCAAATTTCTGTAGGATATAAGTTTACGATTGTCTAAGTCCCAATTAATAGTTATTTTTGATCTTTTACTTGAAAACTTCATAACTTTTTATATGTTACTACTTGGGCAAATATCATTAAGAGGACATTTATCATGCTTTGGTTTTTTAGCCTGGCAAATCTCTCTACCAAGCATAATAATTAAATGACTGAAAAGACCCCATTCTTCCTTAGGAACAATTTTCATTAAATCTTGTTCTATTTTTTCAGGGTCAGTATTTTTAGTTAAACCCAATAATTTGGAAATTCTTTTCACATGCGTATCAACAGCAATTCCTTCATTTTTACCATAGGCATTCCATAATACTATATTTGCTGTTTTTCTACCTACTCCTGGTAGTTTAACCAATTCTTCCATTGTAGAGGGTACTTTACCATTGAATTTCTCAAGAAGTTGTTGGGCTAAATTTTTAATGTAAACTGCCTTATTCTTATAAAAATTTATAGATTTAATATCATTTTGCAATTCCTCAAGAGCAATTTTTGCATAGTCGTGTACACTTTTGTATTTTCCAAATAAATCTTTTGTAACTTGGTTTACATTTACATCTGTAGTTTGAGCAGATAGAATAGTTGCCACCAGCAGATCCAAAGGAGTATTGAAATTTAGGGCTGTCCTTACTTTTGGGTATCTCTCTTTTAATCTCTTGATAATTTCTTGAACTCTTTTTTCTTCTGTCATTTCTATTAAGTAATTAGTTTACCTCATTATAATAGAGGAAAATCATTTTTTTCAATGTCTTTTATAAATGCCTCATTATAAATCCGCAAAAAAGGATTAAAAAAATTGTTTTCTTACATGTGTTGGGATAGATTATCAATAATAAAAAAAGTTCTTATGATACTTCAAGATTTTTCTATTTTTAAAGTAAAAATAAGAGAGAAAAATTTAAAGGAGATATCTTCTTTTTAATAGCAGAAAAGGAAGTGGCATAATAAAAAGCAAGAATAAAATGAGATATATAGATTCATATAGAACAAATCCATTTATACCTACGTAGAATAAGGTTCTTGATATGTTAACGAGATGAAAGAGAGGATTAAATTGAAAAACACTTTTTAACAAAGAGGGCATTTCCTCAAGAGGGAAAAAAATTCCAGAAAATAGGAAAAGAGGAGTAAGGAAAAGAGTATAGAAATAATTAAAAGATTCTATGCCCGGTACTAAAGCTGTGGCAATGAGAGAAAGACTCGAAAATATTAAACCACAGAATATTAAATAAAAAAGTAAAAGTAATACTTCAAAATTATTAACCAAACCAAAAAATAACATAACAATTAAAATTATGGTGCCATATATAAGACTTTTTGTAGTTCCCCATAGAAGTTCGCCCATAATAACTTCCTCAAAAAGAATTGGAGTAGCTAAAATGGCATCAAAAGTTTTCTGATACTCCATTCTCACATAAGTTCCATAGGTACATTCATAACAAGCTGCATACATGGCAGAGGACATTACTATCCCCGGAGCTATAAATTGTAGATAAGTAAGCCCATTTATCTCTTTTATGAAACCACCAAGGCCAATTCCAAGTGCTAAAAAATAAAACATGGGTTCAAAAAAATTAAGAGCAATACTTGAACGATATAGTTTTTTATAAACTGTTGCATTTCTCTGCCAAACTCTTAAAGCTCTCTTAAAATTCAATGATTCAGTCCTCCGTCATCTCAAAATAAACTTTTTCCAAATTACCACCAAATTTAATAGATAAATTTTCAGGAGTATCAATTAATAAGATTTTACCTTTATTCATCATGGCAATTTTGTCACAAAGTTTCTCAGCTTCCTCCATATAATGAGTTGTCAGAATTATTGTTTTTCCAGAATGTTTCAGAGACTCTATTAAATTCCAGATTTGTTTTCTACTTCGTGGGTCCAGTCCTGTGGTAGGCTCATCAAGTATGAGTAAATCAGGGTCATTAATAAGTCCTCTTATGAAAATAAGCTTTCTTTTCATTCCTCCTGAGAGTTTTCTTACATTTGCGTTGCTCCATTCATAAAGACCTACGAATTTTAGTAGATTTTTAGCTCTATTAAAAGCGTCTTTTTTTCTAATATCAAAGTATCTTGAATAAACTAAGAGATTTTCTAAAACACTTAAATCTGGGTCAAGATTGTTGTCTTGAGGTACTACTCCAATCTTTGCTTTTATTTCAGGAAGATTTGATTTTTGTAATTTTTTTCCTAAAACTTCAATTTCTCCAGAAGTAGGCATAATAAAACCATAAATCATACTCATTAAGGTAGTTTTACCTGCACCATTTGCGCCTAAAAAACCAAAACATTCGCCTGCACTTATGGAGAAAGTTACTGAATCTAAAGCTTTTAAATTTTTATAGTATTTTGTAAGAGATTTACCTACTACTGCATACATGATTTTTAGTATAATAATTTTATGAAGCTCATTAAAAGCTTAATATACTTAGTAATACTTTTCATACCTCTTAGTGGTTATTCTCAAATATTACTTAATGAGGTTGAGGAGACTGCAATTAAAGGTGATTTTAATTTGATTATTTATGGTAATGCCTTTACAAATGATCCTGAAACTTTTATTATCCTTGATAGGACAGAGGAAAAAACATTAATTCTACCCTACTCTTCTTCACATAAATACAGAATATATGAAAAAATCAGTGAAGGAGAAGTTATGCAGATAATTAAAGACATATTTAATAATCCTTCTATAAGCTTCATAAAATATAGAGAAATAAAGGATTCAGATTTATCTTTGGGATTTGAAATAAAACCAGTCTATTATCCATGGATTTTTGGTATCTCTGAGCCTTTAGAAACGACATATAAAAAAGAACTAGACAAAATTTATATATTCATAAGATTAAACCCTCGAGTAGAGAAACAGCTATACAATGGTAATAATGTAGATAGGGATTTATAAAGAGGGTTGATTCCTCTTTTCGGAAGTCAACCCTCTCTTTTTTTAAACGGTAGAATGAACTACTACTTTTCCTTTCTCTTTTAATTTTGCATGGGCAGCAGCTACTTTTGCTATAGGAACTCTGTAAGGTGAACAGCTAACATAGTCAAGTCCCAATTTATGACAAAATTCTATTGAGGTAGGATCTCCTCCATGCTCACCACAAATTCCCAATTTAATATTTTTATTAACTCTTTTAGCTTTCTTAACAGCAATTTCCATTATTTGACCAACTCCTTCTGTATCTATTGATATAAAAGGATCTTCAGGTATAATTTTATGGTCAAGATAAAAAGGTAGAAATTTACCAGCATCATCTCTTGAAAGACCGTATACTGACTGAGTTAAATCATTAGTGCCAAAGGAGAAAAATTCAGCTTCTTTTGCAATGTGATCTGCAGTAATTGCAGCACGAGCAAGCTCAATCATCGTACCAATGGAATAATGAACTTTTACGCCATAAGATTTCATAACCTCTTCTGCTGTTTTAACAATTAAATCCCTCATTATTTTAAACTCATTTACATGTGCAACAAGAGGAATCATTATTTCTGGTATTACTTTTATCTTTTTCTTTGCTAATTCACAGGTTGCCTCCATTATAGCTCTTACTTGCATTTCATAAATTTCTGGATAGGTTATTCCTAATCGACAACCTCTATGTCCAAGCATAGGGTTGAATTCTTCAAGAGTTTTTATCTTAGATTTAATCTTTTTTACTGAAATACCCATTTCCTTTGATATTACCTCAATTTCTTCTTCTGTTTTAGGTAAAAATTCATGAAGCGGAGGATCAAGAAGTCTTATTGTTACTGGTAAACCTTTCATTTCCTTGAAAATGCCTATAAAGTCTTCTTTCTGATAAGGCTTTATCTTCTCTAAGGCTTTTCTTCTCTGTTCTAATGTATCAGAAAGAATCATCTCTCTAAAGGCTTTGATTCTTTCTGCTTCAAAAAACATATGTTCTGTTCTACAGAGCCCTATTCCCAATGCTCCAAAATCTCTTGCTATACGTGCATCCTTGGGAGTATCAGCATTTGCTCTTACTTGCAATTTACTAATTTGTTCTGCCCATTTAATAATGGTATAAAATTCCTTTGGTAATTTGGGCATAACAAGTGGTGCCTGTCCAAGAATGACCTCTCCTGTGGTGCCATTAAGAGTGATAAATTCGCCCTCTTTTATTATAAGATCACCAACTGTGAAATACTTTTCCTCTTCATTTATCATTAAAGCACCACATCCCACTACACAACATTTTCCCATTCCTCTTCCTACAACAGCTGCATGAGAAGTCATTCCTCCTCTAGCAGTTAAAATTCCCTCAGCTACTGCCATTCCTCCTATATCCTCTGGAGAGGTTTCATTCCTTACTAAGATAACTTTTTCTCCCTTTCCTACCCATTCCTCAGCATCTTGAGCAGAAAATACCACTTTTCCTACTGCTGCCCCAGGACTTGCAGGTAACCCTTTAGCAATGACTTTCACTTTTGCTGATGAGTCAATGGTAGGATGTAGAAGCTGATTTAATTGCTTTGGTTCAATTCGCAGTAAAGCTGTTTTTTTATCTATAAGCTTTTCTTTTACCATGTCAACTGCAATTTTTATTGCTGCTGCAGCGGTTCTTTTTCCTACTCTGGTTTGAAGCATATATAGTTTTCCTTCTTGAATTGTAAACTCTATATCCAACATATCTTTATAGTGCTTTTCAAGTTTGGTACATATTTTCTCAAGCTCAGAGTATATATGAGGCATTCTTTTCTTTAATTCTTCAATTTTAAGAGGAGTTCTTATACCGGCAACCACATCTTCACCCTGAGCATTAGGTAGAAATTCAGCAAAGAATTTTTTCTTTCCTGTAGATGGGTCCCTCGTAAATCCAACCCCTGTTCCAGAATTTTCTCCCATATTTCCAAATACCATAGCCACAATGTTACAAGCAGTTCCGAGATCATCAGGAATTCCATGAAGTCTTCTATATGTGATAGCTCTATCGCCATACCAAGAATCGAACACTGCTTTTATTGTCATTTTTAGCTGTTCATAGGGATCAAAGGGAAATTCTGTTCCTGTTTCTTTTCTATATAAATTTTTATAGGCTTCAACAAGTTCCTTAAAATCATCTGTATTTAGTTCTGTGTCTAGTTTAACTCCTTTTTTTTCTTTCACCATTTGGAGTAAATCTTCAAATTTTTTTCTATCAATATCCATAACAATGCTTCCAAACATGCTTATAAATCTTCTATAAGTATCGTAAGCGAATCTCTCATTCTTTGTTTTGTTTATAAGTCCTTTTAAAGTATCTTCATTAAGTCCTAAATTTAAAACTGTATCCATCATGCCGGGCATTGAAAATTTTGCTCCAGATCTTACTGATACAAGTAAAGGATTTTTAGCATCTCCAAATTTACATTTCATTGATTTTTCAATTTTCTTAAGATTTTCCAAAACCTCATTCCAAAGTCCGGGAGGAAATTTTTTTCCATTGCTGAAATATTCTCTACAGGCTTCAGTGGTGATTGTAAAACCGGATGGAACTGGAATGCCTAAATTAGTCATTTCAGCAAGCCCAGCTCCTTTTCCGCCAAGCAAATCCTTCATTTCTCCTGTGCCTTCTGCCTTTCCATCACCAAAATAGTAAACATATTTCTTTTTCTTCTCATTTTTTTTAATTACTTTTGAAGCTTTTAGAGGCATTTTGGTTCCTTTACTCTTCGATGCCATTTTAAGGCTCCTCCTACCTTGATGTTTTAATAGCTATTCATATTACAATTATCTTGTAAAATTTTTCAAGAATTTATGATTAATCCAAAATTGCAAATTAAAGCCTCTATGATAAGACTTACCTTTAGGTTGGAATATTTTATTCTTAAAGTAAAAGCACACTTTATTACTACTTTGAAATGTCACAGTCATCTTATAACATTCCCTCCCAAAATCCTTTTATTTTAATTGCAGTTGCGATACTTATTTGGAGTGAAGCAATCCTTCAATTTACTTTTTTAGCGAAAAGATTGGAATAAGATTGCCGCAAAGGCATAAAAGTGTCCTCGCAAAACGGATTGCCACACAGTCCATGGGAACTGCAGACTCGCATATTAAATATATATTAGAGCTTACTTCTTGTGAAGTGCTTGCCTTTAGAAAGGAGACTATCATGAATGAGACATATTAGAGGATTAACTATAGTTGAAATTTTAAAATAGTAGTCCCACGTGGCACATTAATACTTGACTTTTTAATAAGAGAATTTTCAAACTAACCTTCATGGAAAAAATCTTTATTAAACCATTAAAAAGACCCTATAGTTTATGGATTTATAGAAATGAAATTGACTCCCCTTTTGAACACTTAAATAGTGGAATTATAGTAAAAGTTTATGAAAGGAATTCAAACCGACTAATTGGAACAGGTTATATAAATCCAAAATCAGTTATATCTATAAGACTTTTAAGTTTTAAGGATGAAAAAATCGATGAAACATTTTTCAAGAATAATATTCTAAAAAGTCTCAAATACCGAGAAGAATTTCTAAAACTCAAGGATACTTATAGATTGGTCTTCAGTGAATCTGATTTTTTGCCAGGATTAATAATTGATCGCTATGAAAAATGTTTGGTAATTCAAATATTAACCGCTGGGATGGAGAGATTTCGAGATTCAATTATTAAAATTCTTGACGACATATTTAAGCCTGAAATGATAATCTTAAAAAATGACACTCCCTCAAGACTGAAAGAGGGACTTCCAGTTGAAAAAAAAATCATAAAAGGTGAGGAAAAATCGTTACCTCTTCTAATTCAAGAAGACGATGCAAAATTTATGATAGACCCTCTTCATGGGCAGAAAACTGGATTTTTTCTTGATCAACGCGAAAACAGGTTATTTCTTAAGGAATTAATAATAAATGGCTTTGGATTAGATCTCTTTTCCTATGTGGGATCATGGAGTATTCATTTAGCTAAAAAGGGAAATAAATTGATAGGAGTTGACAATTCTGATAAGGCCATTGAAATAGCAATGGAAAATGTCAGGATTAATAATGTTTCAGAGAATTGCAAATTTATAAAAGCTGATGTATTTGATTTTCTTAAATGGGATATAAAAAAGGGCAGAAAATATGATTTTATAATAGTTGATCCTCCTGCTTTTGTAAAGTCAAAGACTGAAAAAAAAGATGGGATTCAGGGTTATTTAACTTTGAATTCCTTAGTACTTAAACTTTTGAGGAAAGGTGGTATTTTAGCTACCTCTTCCTGCTCCCAGCACATATCCCAAGAAGAATTTCAAGATATAATAAAAGAAGCTTTTATGAAAAACAGAAAAAAGGGAATATTGATTTACAAAGGAACTCAAAGTAAAGACCATCCCATCCTCCTTCATATGCCCGAGACTGCTTATTTAAAATGCTTTGTTTTAAGAGTGTTTGACTAAAAGCCCGTATTTAAACTAAACTATTAAATTATGCGAAGGAAATTTTTTGTAGCAAACTGGAAAATGCATAAAACTATTGGAGAGGCTCTTAAGTTTATTGATGAATTTATTCCTCTGATAAAGGATGTAAGGAATAAAGAAATAGCTCTTGCCCCAACTTTTATCTGTTTGGAAAAAGTTCATGAAGCTCTAAAAGGTACGAATATAAAACTTTGTGCGCAAAACGTCTTTTATGAAAAACAGGGAGCCTACACTGGAGAAATATCTCCCCTCATGCTGAAAGATATTGGTGTTGATTATGTGATTGTTGGACACTCTGAGAGAAGAAGATATTTTAATGAAAACGATGAGATGATAAATAAAAAAATAAGGGCCTCTATTGAAAACGGTTTAAAAGTAATTTTCTGTATTGGTGAAACACTTGAGGAGAGACAGAAAAATAGAACCTTTGAAATTTTGAAAAAACAAATAATTAAAGGATTGGAAGGAATAAGAGATTTAAGCAATATAACTATCGCGTATGAACCTGTTTGGGCTATTGGCACTGGCATTGTAGCAAATGAATTACAGATAAAAGAAGCTCATTTCTTTATAAGAGAGCAATTAAAAGAATTTACTCCTGACAATTCAATTAGAATACTATATGGAGGCAGTGTAAGTGCCGAAAACATTAAGAGCATAATGAACATAGAAAATGTTGACGGAGTCTTAGTTGGTGGAGCAAGCTTAAACCCTGTTAATTTTGTGAAAATCATAAAATATGAAGATTAAATAAAAATAGAGGAGGAATCAATGAAAACTATCCTTTTAGTATTCCACATAATTCTTTGCTTTGTAATGATAGCAGTGGTTTTACTTCATAGAGGTAAAGGAGCAGAACTTGGTCCTGCTTTCGGTGGCGGCTCATCTCAAACGCTTTTTGGCCCAAGAGGTGCTGCAACTTTTTTGAATAAAGTAGCTACAATAGTAGCGGTTTTATTCATGTTATCATCTTTCTTTCTTACCTACATAACTACAAGAAGTAAATCAGTAGTATCAAATTTCAATGTTCCTGTTCAAACTCAACCTCTTCAGCCTCAAACAGGAGAACCACCTCAACAGAAATAAATGTCAGGAAATTATGCCAAATTATTTTTCCTCATCTTTCTCTTTATCCTTTCCTGCCAAAAAGTTCCAGAGATAAAAGAACCTTTTTCCATTACTGGTGCTTCTTCTGCTGATGCAAAGAGACTTTTACCTCTTTTTGCTTCCGATAGTGCCAGTGCTGATATAAGTGGAAAAATTTTTAATGGCTTAACGAAATATGACAAAAACTTAAATATTGTGGGAGATTTAGCTGAAAATTGGAAGATTTCACAAGATGGAAAAGAAATAATTTTCTTTCTCAAAAAAGGTGTAAAATGGCATGATGGAGAAGAATTAACTGCTGAAGACGTAATATTTACTTATAAAGCTGTCACTGACAAAAGGAATCCTACTCCCTATAGCAGTAACTATGGTCCTGTTAAGGAAGTAAAAGCTCTAGGTAGATACACAGTAAAAGTAGTCTATGAAAAACCCTTTGCACCTGCCTTAGAATCCTGGGGAATGGGAATATTACCAAGACATTTACTTGAGGGCAAAGAAATCTTTAATTCATCACTTAATAGAAATCCTATTGGCACAGGTCCTTTCAAGTTTAAAGAATGGATTACAGGACAGAGATTAATTCTTGAGAGGAATCAATTCTATTTTGAAGGTGCGCCTTTTTTTGAAAAGTTTATAACACGGATTATACCAGATCCCTCAACAATGTTTCTTGAACTTAAATTTGGAGGAATAGATTTCATGGGACTTTCTCCTGCTCAGTATAAGTATTATGGGCAAAAGTCAGATTTTAAAAGATATTTCAATGTATACAGATATCCCTCCTTCGGCTATACTTATTTGGGATACAACTTGAGAGATCCTCTCTTCTCTGAAAAAAAAGTCCGTCAGGCAATAGCCCATGCAGTAAACAAGAAAGAGATAATTGAGGGTGTTCTTCTTGGATACGGCTCACCAAGTAATGGCCCTTTTCCACCCTCTTCTTGGGCTTTTAATCCTCAGGTAAAAGATTTTGAATTTGATCCAGAAAAGGCAAAGAAAATTTTATCAGAGGTGGGATGGGTAAGAGGAAGCGATGGTGTATTGGTAAAAAAAGGAAGAAAATTCTCCTTTACATTAATGTTGAATCAAGGTAATGAATCAAGACTTAAAACCGCACAAATTTTAAAAGAACAATTAAAAAGAGTGGGAATAGAGGTTAATATAAGAGTTCTTGAATGGCAAAGTTTTTTAGAACTTGTCAATAAAAGACAGTTTCAAGCAGTTTTATTAGGGTGGTCTTTATCAAGGGATCCAGACTTATACGATATTTTTCACTCATCAAAAACACTTCCTGGAGAATTTAACTTTGTAAGTTATAGAAATCCTGAGGTAGACAGACTCATCGAAAAAGCAAGAGAAACTTTGAATAGAGAAGAGAGAAAAAAACTTTATTGGAAAATTCATTCCCTAATTGCGGAAGATCAGCCTTACTGTTTTCTTTATGTTCCTGATGCCATTATTGCTGTTAACAAGAGAATAAAAGGAATAGAACCAGCTGTAATTGGTATATGGCATAATTATATTCATTGGTATGTACCAAAAAACAGAATGGAATGGTATAATTAAAAATATGCCAAAAAAAGACAAATTAATTTACAAAATTTTTTTAAGTTTTGCAATCCTTAACTTTTCTTTGTTGAGCCCATCCTTAGCTCAGGATGAGGTTATATCAAAGCTTGAGCATGCCTATAAAAAAATTATTGACGCAAGCGGAAATTTTGTTCAAATTAGTTATATAAAAGATTTAGATAAAACTCAAAAATTCAGTGGAAAGTTCTTTATAAAAGGTGACAAAATTAGATGGCAATACTCAGGAGAAAATCCCCAAATCATATACATAAATAAAGAAAATCTCATAGTATATGACGTAAAGGCAAAGCAAGCAATAAAGAGTAAATTTCACATTGAAAAATATGGTCAACTTCCCTTTGCCTTACTGTCAAGAATGGCTGTTATTAAGAGAGATTTTGAAGTAAATAAAATTTCTGAAAACAATATCATGCTTAAACCTAAGGAAAAAATGGGAAACATAGAAAAAATTGAATTATCAGTAAATGAAGAGGACTTTCCCATAAAAAGTATGAAAATTAGAGATACTTATGGCAATGTAATACAAATCTATTTTAATTCACTTAAGATAAATACGAATCTAAAAGATTCTCTATTTAAATTTATCCCTCGAGACGATGATACTGTTCTAACATATTGAAAATTCTTTACTTAAAAGAGGAGGAAAATATGGCTAAAAAGAGAATCGCTATTACCATGGGAGATCCAGCAGGAATAGGCCCTGAAATTATTGTAAAAGCCTTTTTACAAGAAGATTTATACAAAATATGCAATCCCCTTGTCATAGGTGATAGAGCAATTATTAAAGAAGTAATAAAATCTTTAGACATAGATTTTGACCCTGACAACATAGAAATCTTAAACTTAAATGAAATAGAAGACCCCTCAAAACTTCCAAAAGGAAAACCATCTCAACAGAGTGGTCAAGCAGCCTTTTCATACATTAAGAAAGCAGTAGAACTCTGTAAACTTGGAATCACAGAGGCAATAGTAACTTGCCCTATTTCTAAGAGTGCTCTAAAAATGGCAGGATTACCCTGGAATGGACACACAGAAATGCTTGCTGAATTAACAAACACTGAGAATTATGCCATGGCATTTTACAGTGAGACATTAAAGTTAGTTCTTGTTACAATTCATGTACCTCTTAAAGAGGTTCCATATCTTATTAAAAAAGATAGAGTCATTAATTCTATATTTTTTGCAAAAAAAGCTTGCGATATGCTTCAAATAGAAAATCCTCGAATAGGCGTATGTGGATTAAATCCCCATGCAGGAGAAGATGGGATTCTTGGTAGAGAAGAGATAGAAGAAATATACCCGGCAGTGGAAGAGGCAAAAAATTTCGGAATAAATGTTTCAGGTCCTTACCCTCCTGATTCATTATTTTACAGAGCCTATAAAGGTGAATTTGATATTGTTGTTGCCATGTATCATGATCAGGCTTTAGCTCCTTTTAAAATGATTTCCTTTGAAACAGGTGTAAATTTTACACTAGGGCTCCCTTTCATTAGAACATCTCCTGACCATGGAACAGCCTATGACATTGCTTGGCAAGGTAAAGCCTCTCCTGGAAGCCTTATTGAAGCAATAAAATTATCTTTAAGGATGGTGAAAAAATGAAGCTCTTTACAGAATTTAAAATAAAGTCAATTACAATGAAAAACAGAATAGTCAGATCTGCTACTTACGAAAAAATGGCTGATGAGGACGGTTTTGTCACAGAAAAACTCATAAATCTCTATGTAACCTTAGCAAAGGGATCTGTAGGATTGATAATCACAGGTAATGCATTAGTCCATCTATCAGGAAGAAGCGCACCAAAGATGCTTTGTATCCATAATGATTTCTATGTGGAAGGTTTATCAAAACTAACAAGAGCAGTTCATGAAGCAGAAGGTAAAATAGTTATTCAATTAAATCATGGCGGAAGACAATGTTCCTCTCTTTTTCTTTATGGTTCGAATCCTGTCGCTCCTTCTGCTGTTTATGAGCCTACTTATAAAGTAATGCCAAGAGAACTTACTAATGAAGAAATATGGGATATTATAGACTCCTTTGGAAAGGCTGCAAAAAGAGCAAAAGAAGCAGGTTTTGACGGCATACAAATCCATGGAGCCCATGGGTATCTCATAAATCAGTTTCTATCGCCCTATACTAACAGAAGAGATGACTATTGGGGTGGTGATGAAGAAAGAAGATTTCATTTTCTTGAGGAAGTTTATAACTCCATTCGCGATAATGTGGGATATGACTATCCTGTAATGATAAAACTAAATGCCTGTGATTTTGTTGAAAAGGGACTTACCCTTGAGGAGAGTTTAAGAATTGCAAAAAGACTTGAAAATCTTGGAATAGATGCTATTGAAGTAAGCGGAGGAATAGTAGAGTCTAAACCAGAAGAGAGACCTGTTAGACCTAAAATAGATTCTAAAGAAAAAGAAGCATATTTTAGAGTTTTTTCAAAAGAATTTAAAAAAAATCTCAACGTACCCATTATGCTTGTAGGAGGAATCCGTTCAAGAACTCTTGCTGAAGATATTTTACAGAAAAACGATGCTGACCTCATATCACTTTCCCGACCACTTATTAGAGAGCCAGATCTTCCTAAAAAATGGTTTAAAGGAAAGGATCTTTGTGATTGCATATACTGCAATGGATGCATGAGATTTATGAAATTAGACTATGTTAGATGTACTCAACTTGAAAAAAAGAAATGAATTGCTTTATTTTATCTCATAAAAAATGAGGGAGGTTAATCTTGGAACTTCATAAATTAACTCTAACAGAAGTAGCAAAAATGATACATAATGGAGAAATTAGACCTCATGAAGTTTTAATTGATGTATTTAAAAGAATTCAAGAAATAGAACCAAAAGTAAAAGCTTACCTTACCATAATTCCTGACAAAGCCTATGATATGGCTCGAGATGCAGAGAATGCAATTTTTAGTGGGAGAAAAAATATCCTCACAGGTATTCCTATTGCTGTGAAGGATAATATTTGTACAAAGGGGTTTTTGACCACCTGTGCTTCAAAGATTCTCTATAATTTCTATCCACCATACGAAAGCACAGTTACTTCAAAACTATTAAGACAAAAATACATTTTAACTGGGAAAACCAACATGGATGAATTTGCCATGGGTTCTTCCACAGAAAATTCTGGATATCACATAACAAGAAATCCTTGGGATCTAGAAAGAGTACCTGGTGGAAGTTCTGGTGGTAGTGCTGCAGCTGTAGCTGCTGACGAATGCATTGCTGCCTTAGGATCTGACACCGGAGGATCCATAAGGCAGCCATCTTCTTTCTGTGGAGTAGTAGGATTAAAACCCACATATGGAAGAGTATCAAGATTCGGACTCGTAGCTTTTGCCTCTTCTTTAGACCAGATAGGACCTATAACAAAGTCTGTCTCTGATGCCGCACTTATAATGAATGTTATTGCGGGATTTGATCCACTGGATTCGACATCTGCACCCTTAGAATCCACTGATTTTACCGAATTTCTGGGCCAAGATATAAAAGGATTTAAAATAGGAATACCCAAGGAGTATTTTATTTCTGGAATGGAGGAAGAAGTAGAGGAAGCAGTAAAACAAGCAATCAATCATTTGGAATCTCTTGGATGTATTCCCATAGAAATTTCATTACCGCATACAGAATATGCGGTAGCCACTTACTATATTGTGGCTACTTCTGAAGCATCTTCAAATCTTGCAAGATATGATGGTGTCAAGTATGGTTTAAGAGCAAGAGGTGAGGATCTTTTAGATATGTACATGAAGACCAGATCTGAAGGCTTTGGACAAGAAGTTAAGAGAAGAATTATGCTTGGAACCTACTGTCTTACTGCAGGATATTATGATGCCTACTATAAAAAAGCATTACAAGTAAGAACACTTATAAAAAAAGATTTTGAAGAAGCTTTTAAAAAAGTTGACTTTATAGTCACTCCTACTGCACCTACCGCAGCATTTAAAATTGGTGAAAAAATAGATGACCCTCTTCAAATGTACTTATCTGATATTTTCACAATATCAGTCAATCTTGCTGGAGTGCCTGCAATTTCAATTCCTTGTGGATTCACTCAAAAGGGACTTCCCATTGGTTTACAAATAATAGGCAAAAACTTTGATGAGGCTCGTATCCTTCAATTAGCCTATGCTTATGAACAAGCAACACCTTGGCATAAAATGAAACCAAATCTATAAAGGAGAGATTATGCAATACGAGGCAATTATTGGATTGGAAGTGCATGCACAGCTTTTAACAGACAGTAAGATATTCTGCAGCTGTTCAACTCAATTTGGTGCAGAACCTAATACACAGGTCTGTCCTATCTGTCTTGGAATGCCTGGAGTACTTCCAGTATTAAATAAAAAAGCCGTTGAGTATACCATAAAAACAGGTTTGGCATTAAATTGTACGATTTCACCTTATAGTAGATTTGCAAGAAAAAATTATTTTTATCCTGATCTTCCCAAGGGGTATCAAATAAGTCAATATGAGTTACCCCTATGCGAGAATGGATATCTTGAAATCACTGTGGATGGAGAAAAGAAAAGAATAAGAATAAAGAGGATTCATTTAGAGGAAGATGCTGGTAAGAATATTCATGATCCCTCAGGATATAGTCTAGTTGATTTTAATAGAACTGGCGTGCCACTCATGGAAATAGTTTCAGAACCAGATATAAGATCTCCGAAGGAAGCTGCTCTTTATATGAAAAAATTAAGAACAATACTAAGATACCTAGGAGTATGTGATGGAAATCTTGAACAAGGTTCCCTTCGCTGTGATGCAAATGTATCTGTTCGACCCTTAGGTTCACAAGAATTCGGTGTGAAAACAGAGATAAAAAATATTAATTCATTCCGATTTGTGGAAAAAGCCCTTGAGTATGAAATTAAAAGACAAATAAAACTTCTAAGTAACGGAGAAAAAATTATTCAAGAAACCAGACTTTGGGACTCTTCCACAGGAACTACTCAATCCATGCGTTCAAAGGAAGAAGCTCATGACTATAGATACTTTCCAGAGCCTGATCTTGTGCCAGTTTTAATCTCAGAAGATTGGAAAGAAAAAATTATCAAGGAAATGCCTGAATTGCCTGATGCTAAAATTATGAGATTTACAAGAGATTATGGACTACCTCTTTATGATGCAGAGATTCTAACAGAGGAAAAATCATTAGCTGAATGGTTTGAAGAGGCAGTAAAATTAGGTGGAAAACCTAAAGAAATCTCAAATTGGATTATGGTAGAACTCTTAAGACTTCTTAATGAAGACGGCAAGGACATAACTTCATGTAATCTTAAACCTTCTCAGTTGGTAGAACTAACTCACTTAGTAGAGAAAAATATAATAAACAGAAATATAGCAAAAGAAGTATTCGAAGAAATGTATAAAACCGGAAAATCAGCTGAAACTATTGTTAAACAGAAGGGTCTAACACAAATTTCCGACGATTCTATTATTATAGAAGTAATTAAAGAAGTTATGGACAAAAATCCAAAAGAAGTAGAAAGATTCAAAAAGGGAGAGGAAAAGCTTATTGGATTTTTTGTAGGTCAAGTAATGAAGCTAACTAAAGGTAAAGCTAATCCTAAAATTGTAAATGAATTAGTTATGAAAATCTTAAAGGAGTAAAGAAGATGAAAACTATAATCTTTGTTATTATCTCTTTGTTCGTTTTTATATCAAATTCGTATGCTCTTAAATGTGATAAATGTCATAAAGATGACAAAGTCATCTCAAAAATAGTGCAAGAAAGAGAGATAAAATCAAAGGATGAATTAATAAATAAACTTAGAAATGGTAAAATGTCAAAAATACATAGAAATTTAACAGATGATGATATTAATAAAGCTTCAGATTATCTTCAATTAAAATAGACCCTTAGACAAAATCAAGCCAGTGTCTGTATTTGGGGTTTTTTCCTTTTACAATATCAAAAAACATGCTCTGAATCTTCTCTGTCAACGGTCCTCTATTGCCATTTCCGATGACTCTTCCATCTAATTCTCTAATAGGTGTTATCTCAGCAGCAGTGCCTGTAAAGAATGCTTCATCTGCAATATATACTTCATCTCTTGTGAATCTTTCCTCTTTTACTTCTATATTCAAATCTTTTGCAATCTTTATTACTGAATCTCTGGTAATTCCCTCAAGTATCGAAGTAAGGGGCGTAGTTTTTAAATATCCCTTCCTCACTATAAATACATTCTCTCCACTTCCTTCAGAAACATAGCCTTCAGTATCAAGTAAAAGAGCCTCATCAAAACCACAAGAAATAGCCTCTATTTTTGCTAGTTGACTATTTACATAGTAACCTGCCACTTTACCTCTGGACATATTTGAATTTACATGATTTCTTATAAAGGAAGATGTTTTAACCCTTATCCCCTTCTGAAGCCCCTCCTCTCCAAGATAGGCTCCCCAATTCCAAAGTGCTATGGCTACATGTACAGGATTATTTTTTGGATAAAGTCCCATGTTACCATACCCTACATAAACTATTGGTCTTATGTAACAGGACTCTATCTTATTAACTCTAATGGATTCTTTTACTGCTTCAACAATTTCCTCTTCACTGAAGGGTATATTTAGAGTAAATATATGTGCAGACTTAAATAGTCTTTCAATGTGATCTTTTAGGCGAAATACTGCAGGACCCTCCTCAGTTCTGTAACACCTAATACCTTCAAAAACAGCCAATCCATAATGAAGAGAGTGTGTTAAAATGTGAATTTTTGCATCATCCCAGTCTACGAATTTACCGTCCATCCAGATTTTATCTGTTTTCGGCACCATCAGTATATTAAACAATATGAAATATGTTTAAGTCAAGAAAAAATTTACTCAAAAAATACCTGCCACTTTAATTTATCTATCACTGAAAAAGCCTTTAAAAGGCTATTTAATCAAAGATAACCTCCCTTATTGCAGTGATTTTAAAGAGCAGAAGTGCTATTTACCTATCCATCTTTTGAATTTCTTTTAAGCTCACTATTTTCTATTGCTAATATAGAAATATTCAATTTGTATTTTATATAATCTTTTAAGAAATCAAGAAGGGAGGAATTATGAAGAAGTTTTTGTTGGAAATACTCATATGTCCAGCCTGTCTACCGGAAGAGAATTCCTTGAGATTATGTGTAGATAAAATAGAGGAGGAAGACATAATTTTAGGTTCTCTCACCTGTAAAAAATGTGGAAGAATATACAGAATTGAGGAGGGCATAGCCATACTAACACCTGATCCCCATTGGTTTCCGGATAAGAGAAATAAATACGAAAACCAGAAAGTTGTCTCTTCCTATTTATGGTCTCACTATGGAGATCTAATAGATGATAAAGAATGGCTTCCTGCTTACAATGAGTGGGCTAATTTGATGAATTTTAACAAAGGCTTTTCTTTGGATTTAGGTTGTGCTGTAGGAAGATTTGTCTTTGAAATGGCTTCAAAAAGTGATTATGCCATTGGAGTAGACTTATCTACGGCATTTATTAAAGCATCAAGAGAAATAATGAAAAATAGATCAATGGAGTTTGAGATTATTCAAGAGGGAAATATTACGAGTCCTGCCAAAATAGAACTTCCTCATAGAATTAATACTGAAAAGGTAGATTTTATTATCGGTGATGCTTTAAAATTACCTTTCCCTCCTGAAATTTTTAATAACATATCCTCACTAAATCTTATTGATAAGGTCCCTTACCCTCTCCAACACATCCAAGAAATGAACAGAATAGCCTCCAAAACTAATTCTCAGATTCTCATCTCTGATCCTTTTTCCTGGTCTGAAGAAGTTACAGATATAGAAAATTGGATTGGTGGAAAAAGGAATGGTAAATTCACTGGTTTTGGAATAGACAATTTAGAACGAATACTTAAAGGTTACGATAACTACATAAATCCTCCCTGGAATATTACCCATAAGGGAGAGGTAATGTGGAAAATAAGAAATCATAGAAATCATGCAGAGCTTATAAAAAGTCTCTATATTAAAGCAATTAGGTAGGGGGATAAAATGAGAGAGATAACAATTTGTAGATTATGTTCAGCTTGTTGCCCGGTGGAGGTAGAAATCCTGGAGGGTAAAATTCAAGGAGCTCAGAGAATAACAAGTTTTGAAAAAACTATAAAATGTCCAAAGCTAATGCAAGCAAAAAATATTGTCTATTCTAAAAACAGAATTCTCAAGCCTCTTTTGAGAAATTCAATCTCAGAAGAATTTAAAGAAGTAAGTTGGGATGAGGCAATTGGTTTTATAGCAAAAAAACTTGAAAAAATTAAAGAGGAATATTCTCCTGCATCCATAGCTCTTCTAAGGGGAATGGCTGCTGATTGGGGAACTTCTTGGGATTACTCAGTGAGATTTATGAGTGCCCTAGGTTCACCCAATGCTCTTGGAAATGGTTCAGTCTGTTTTGTTGCCCGAGAGATGGCGCATACCTATACTTATGGAGCCATAACAATTCCGCAAGTAAAAGATTCAAAATGTATAGTCATATGGGGTAAAAATGACAGAAATACAGCTCCAACCATGGCTGAAGCCATTATCTATGCAAAGGAAAAGGGAGCAAAATTAATTGTAGTGGATCCCATAAAGACTTTTTTTACTGAAATGGCAGATCTGTGGATCAAAATTAAACCTGCTCATGACGGTGCACTGGCATTAGGTTTAATGAAAGTCATTGTAGAGGAAGGTCTCTACGATATGGATTTCATCAAAAACTATTGTATTGGCTTTGATAGTCTCTGTGAAGTTTTATCAAAAATAGATATTCAAGAAATGTCAAAGCTTTCAGGGATAAGTGTTGATGAAATAAAGGAAATGGCAAGGCTTTATGGAAAAACTAAACCAGCTTGCATCATTGACGGAAACGGAATAGATATGCAAACTCAGGTTTTTCAGACTACTCGAGCAATTTCCATTCTTAGAGCACTTACTGGAAATATTGACATAGAAGGCGGTGACTTTATTCCCCAACCAATTCCTCTTAAAAATATACAATTAAGAGACTTGGTAAGTTCTATTCCCTCTGTAATGGTTGATTACCCTCTCTTTGAAAAATTTCACCCTACTTGGGGACTTCATGGTCAATCATGCCTTATTGATGCGATTCTTAAAGAAAAGCCTTACCCAATTAAAATGCTTTTTGTTCAATCAGGAAATCCAGCGGTTACTATGATGGATTCTCATAAAGTAAGAAAAGCTCTTGAAAAGCTTGATTGTTTGGTAATGATTGACATGTTTAAAAATAAGACTTCCCAGTATGCCCATGTAATTTTGCCTGCAAGCAGCTGTTTTGAAAAAACTCAGATAAATAGGGCTTACATAAGAAATTCCTTTATCATGTTACAAAAGAAGGTCATAGAACCTGTTGGGGACAGTAAAGGAGATATAGAAATTATTTTTGAGTTGGCAAAGGTTTTAGGACTTGAGGATTATTTCCCTTGGAAAAGCGTGGAAGAGGCCCTGGACTATCAACTTCAGCCAACAGGATTAACTATTGATATGCTTTTAAAAAATCCAAAGGGAATTTGGTATGAAAAACCAAGATTCAGAAAATATGAGTCAGAGGGATTTAAAACGCCTTCAAGAAAGGTTGAGATATTCTCAGAAAGATTGCTTTATGGAGGTTTTGACCCAATACCTTTCATAAATGGCTTTAATCAGAATCCTATAAGTTTCTCTAATAATAGGGAATATGATTTCATAGGAATAAGCGGAGAAAGAGTAAATTGCTATACCCACAGTCAGTTTATACATGTTCCTCAATTGAGAGATATGGAACCAGAACCATATATAGATATTAATCCCCTTGATGCAGAGAATTTAAAGATAAAAGATGGACAGATGCTAAGAGTATCAACTCCAAAGGGAAAAATTGAGATGAAAGCAAGAATCTCCCAATCTATTCAAAAAGGTGTTATAAAAATAGCGTGGGGATGGGGTGAGGAGTCCGATAGTTGGAACTTTAATTTCCTCACTGATGATGAATTAAGAGACCCTATCACTTGTACACCTTCTGGAAGAAGCTTTTATTGTAAAATTGAAAAAATAGGAGATTAACTATGGAAAAGAAAAAATTAACAGATGAGCAATATTATGTCTTTGTGAAGGGAGGAACTGAAAAACCTTTTGAAAATGCTTACTGGAATAACAAACATCCTGGGCTTTATGTGGACATAATTAATGGTGATGCTCTATTCTCCTCTCTTGATAAGTTTGATTCAGGTACAGGATGGCCCAGTTTTACCAAACCTGTTCATAAGGAATTAATATATGAGAGAATTGATACCTCTCATGGAATGACAAGAATAGAAGTAAGAACGAAAAAGACTGACGGACATTTAGGACATGTTTTTAATGATGGACCACCTCCTACAGGATTAAGATACTGCATAAATTCAGCCTCCCTAAGATTTGTACCTCTTGAGAAACTTGTTGAAGAGGGTTATATGGATTACCTTCCTATGTTTAAGGATATCAAAAAAGAATTTAAACAGATTATTCTTGGAGGAGGTTGTTTTTGGGGAATACAGGCTTACTTTAAGAAGGTAAAGGGAGTAATCCATACTGTTGTAGGCTACTCAGGAGGTTGGAAAAAAAATCCTACTTATGAAGAAGTTTGTAGTGGTGAAACGGGACATGCGGAAGTTGTTCTTGTAACTTTTGATGAAAAAGTTTTAAACTTAGAGAAAATTTTGAGACATTTCTTTAAAGTTCATGATCCCACTCAGAAAAATAGACAAGGAAATGATATAGGAACTCAGTATCGTTCAGCAATTTATTATTTAGATGATGAGGATTTAGAAATAATTAACAAAATCGTTGAAGAATTAAAAAGAGAAGGGATAAATGTTGTAACAGAAATTGCAAAAGCTAAAAATTTTTATAAAGCTGAGGAATATCATCAAGACTACTTAGATAAAAATCCAAGAGGGTACTGTCATGTAAATCTCCATAAAATCTGGGATTTCTAAGCCCTAATATAAGCATAAAGGCTAAAAAATGCTCTATATTGGATTTGGAACATTCTGCACAAGTGCAGATGGTAAACTCACCACAAATCACACTTTCCAGATTAAAAATCTTACCTTTGAAAAAGTGCAAGAAAGCTTCCAGGCAAATCTTAGAGATTTTTTTAGTCTTCTTGATTTATGCAAAAAGGAGGGCATAGAAGTCTTTAGATTAGGTTCTAATTTTATTCCTTATGCATCTCATAGTTTATTCAGACAAGAATGGCTATCAAGACTTGAACCATACTTAATTGAAGCAGGAGATAAGATAAAACAAAACTACAATATCAGAATAACTATGCACCCTGGGCAGTTTACAGTACTAAACTCTCCCAAAATAGAGGTTCTTGAAAATTCCTTAAGAGAGCTTAAATATCACTTTTGGGTTTTGGATACCTTAGGAATTGGACAAGATGGCATAGTAATTATTCATGTTGGAGGAATCTATGGAGATAAGAAAAGAGCAATTGAGAGATTCATTAATAATGTAGATGAAAATAAATGGCTTAAAAAAAGACTTGCCATAGAAAATGATGAAAAAATGTTTACAGCTCAAGAAGTTTTAGATATAGCTAAAACCTTAGAAGTACCTTTTGTATTTGACTTATTACATCATAAGTTGAATCCATCAAGATTCTCAATAGAGGAAATATTTAAAACATGGAATGGTAAAGGAATACCAAAGTTCCATCTATCTTCTATGGGAAAGGGTAAAAAAGGTATACATGGTGAATATGTAAATTCAGAGGATTTCATGGAATTAATTGAAATGCTTAAAAGCACAGGACTAAAGAAAGTTCACCTCATGATTGAGGCTAAGCAAAAAGAGAGAGCTATAAAGAGACTTAAGGAACAAATAGAAATTCATTATAGATGATGCATAAAGAGAATTCCATGGCAGTGAAAGCATTTAAAGTCTTATGTTAAAATTTAAATTTTAAAGTTGCAATTTATAAAATAATATGCTAAAATTTGGCATGTTTTTTAAACTAACTATATCTTTAATCCTTTTGATCTTGTCATTAGTTGCCTCTTTTACAATGTTTGAAATATTCGGACAAAATGAAAGGAGGATTAGCATGAATCTATTTAAAACTTTACATCGAATTAATGGTAGAATTTTCTTTATCGTATTCATAGTTGGTTCCGTAATATGTATTTATTTGCTCTCTAAATCAAAAACAGAATTAACTCCCCGCGCAACATTACATGCCTTTTCTGCAGTGGCTGTGTTTTTATTACTATGTTTAAAAATATTATTCATCAAGTTTTATCGGCAGTTTTATTCTTATGCAAAGCTCTTAGGAATATTGATAGTTCTCTTAACATTTAATCTTATAGCCTTCTCCACCGGATATTCCATTGTTGTAGGTGATAAATTAGACATTAATAAGGTTGAAATTAACAATAATTCAAAATTAAGTTCTGAAATGTATGTTATGGTTAAGGAAGGGAGTGTGGAGAGAGGAAAAAAACTATTTTCTCAGAATTGCTCATCCTGTCATTATACTGACAGAAAAGATTTCAGGAGAGCAGCACCAGGATTAAAGGGAATATTGAGTGAAAAAAATCTTCCAGTAAGTAAAAAACCAGCAACTCCAGAAAATATAGCAAATCAAATTAGAAAACCTTTTAAATTCATGCCTGCTTTTACAGATTTAAAAGATGAAGAGGTCAATGATATTATCGAATATTTAAAAACTCTTTAAATTCAATGAAATAAGTTAATTCTCATAAATAAGTTAATTCTCAAAAAAATTGGGCATCTCTAGATTCAAAGAGGTTTAGGGATGCCACTTCTAATTATAAGAAAGTTTATTAATATTTCTACAGAAAAGACTTTGCTTATGAAAATCACCGAAGATTTTCTCCCTATTGAAGAGTCTTCCTAAGTAACGAGTAAGTTTTTGGGAAAGTCTTGCTGGTTTTTTATTATAGAAAGGAGTACCAGGAAGAGGCATGAAATGATGAGCATGGATTTTAACAGATACATTTCGTTTATCACCTAAAGTAATTAATCTATCAATAAAATTTATTGTTTCAATCTGATCCTTTTCTGTTTCCTCAGGAAAACCAAAAATAAAATCTACATTGACGGAAAAACCGCACTCTGTAGCACTATCTACAGCATAATATACCTCATCTACGGTATGACCTCTATTTATTTTTGATAACAAACTATCACTTCCTGTTTGTGCTCCTATGGTAAGGGTTTTATTAAAAATGTAAGGTTTAATCAGTTTTAAGACTTCTCTGTTTATGAATTCTGGCCTTAATTCTGATGGAAAAGTTCCAAAAAAGATCCTAATGGATTCTGAAATCTCTCTAATTCTCTTAAGAAAAATCTCTATTAACTGTAAATTAATAGTCTTACCATCTGAAGAGCCGTATGATAGGGCATTTGGTGTGATGAATCTTAAATCTCTTTTGCCATTTTTATAAAATTTTTCTACGTATTCAATTATATTTTCAATGCTTCTGTGACGAGGTTTTGTGCCAAATAAGAAGCTTGTCTGACAAAATTTACAGGCGTAGGGACATCCTCTTGTTATCTCAATTGGAAAAAATCTATGAAACTTTTCACTCCAGGAAGGGAAATTATTAATATCTACTATGTCTCCCTTTATAATTTTACTCTTTACTTCTGAAGTATTTAGAATTTTTAATATCTTCGGCAAAGTATCTTCTCCTTCACCTCTTAAAACATAGTCAAAACCTGCTTTCAAGGTATCTTCAGGATCACCAGAAGGATGAGGTCCTCCCGCGATAAAAATTGCCTCCGGATAAATTTCTTTAAGTTTTCTCAAAGAATCAAAGACATCATATTTTTGGGGAGAACAAAAAGAGAAACAAAATATAACTCTATCTCCATGTCTTTTCATTTCCTTGAGTGAGTCGGAATCTTCTATAATGACCTCTATTTCTTCTAATAATCCCTTATGCTCTAAAGCTGCTATTAAGGCAGAAATGCTATATTTGTTGTAAATATTTTCCTTAAAAATAACTCTCATTTTCTTGACAGCAATTCCTCAGCATGAAAAAGTGATCTCTCGGTGATTCTTCCGCTAAGCATTCGAGCTATCTCTCTTTTTCTCTCTTCTTCTGAAAGAGACCTAACAATTACTTTTGTTTTTTCATCCTCAATTTGTTTTTCTATTTTTAGATGATGATCACCATAAACAGCTATCTGTGGAAGATGGGTAATGCACAGTACTTGATGATAGGTTGCTAACTCTTTAAGCCTTTTCCCCACATTTTCAGCTACTTTGCCCCCAATACCTGAATCTATCTCATCAAAAACTAAGGTCATTGATTTTAAACCTTTTTTGACTAATTTTACCTCAACACATTTAAAGGCAAGCATTAGTCTGGATAGTTCGCCGCCTGAGGCAATTTTACTTAATGGCTTTGGTGGCTCACCAGGATTTGCGGAAAAATAAAACTCTACATCATCTATTCCATTACATTGAAGAGGACAGTCTTCAATCTTTATATTAATTTGAGGAGATGTAAAACCTAAAAATCTAAGTTCCTCCTCAATTTCCCTCTCTATTTTTTTAGCCGCTTCTCTACGACTCTGTGATAATTTCTTTGACATTTCTTCTATTTGAGCGTTCAATTTTGATAATTCTTTTTCTTTAACTTCAACTTCTTCTTCAGTTAAACTTAAAGTTTTAATTTTATTTTCCAGTTCATTAGCATAATGAACTATCTCTTTGATTGTTTTACCGTATTTATTTTTTAATTTATTTATTAAGGTGAGTCGTTGCTCTATCCTTTCTAATTCATCAGGATCTGATTCATAGGATGATTTTATTTTTCTTAGTAGATATATGGCTTCCTCAATGTGGGCAAAGGCATTGTCAAGATATGACTTAATTTCTATGGTTCTAGAATCAATCTTTGATAAAGAATCCATATGGGATAAGACCTTTGATAAAACTGTGTATACTGATTGTTTGTCTTCATACAAAAACTTAAAAGATTCTTCAGTCATCTGTCTTAGCTTGAGAATATTTTTCAAAATCTCTAGCTTTTCAATTAAATCTTTTTCTTCCTCTTCCATTAATTTTGCTTCACTTATTTCATTTAGCTGATATTGATAAAGCTCTAATTTCTGTTTGTTAATCTCTAGATCCTCTTTTAACTTCTCTGTTTCCTTTTTTAAAAATTGATATTTTTCATAAAGGGACTTAAACTCTCTAACTTCATCAGTAAGCCCAGCCATATGGTCAAGAAAATCAATATGATTCTCCTTTTTAAGTAAAGAGGTATGTTCATGTTGACCATGAATACTTATGTATTGAGAAGCAAATTTAACGAAATTTTGAATTGTTGAAACAGAATCATTTATATAAGCTCTACTTTTACCCTGAGCACTTAAAATTCTCTTTAGAATTATAGTAGAACTCTCATAGTCAGAGAAATCATCCGTTAAAACAACCTCTACCACAGCCTCTGTTTTTCCATGTTTTATGTAGTCTGTAGATGAAATTTTTTCTTTAATTAAAATACTTAAGGCATCCACAATAATGGACTTCCCAGCTCCTGTCTCGCCAGTAAGTACATTAAATCCTTCTTTTAGAGGTAAAATAACTTTATCAATAATGGCAAAATCTTTAATTCCTAATTCTTCAATCATCTATTTAACAAGGCCATAGCTCCTGAGAACTTGCTCCAGCTTTTCTTTGTTTTCTTTGCTCATCTCGCAAAGGGGTAATCTGAATTCCTCCCTTATTTTACCCATCATAGCAAGAGCTGTCTTTACAGGTATTGGATTGGTCTCTATAAACATGGCTTTATTAAGGGGTTCCAACTTATAATGAATTTCTCTTGCTCTATTTATATCTCCTTTTTCCCAATAATTAAATAAATCAGATACATCTTTTGGGCATATATTAGCTGTAACAGAAATAAAACCCTTTCCACCAAGGGCAAGTAAAGGTAGATTTGTAAAGTCGTCTCCTGACAATACAATAAATTCATTGCCACATAATCTTATTAGATCACTAACTTGCTTCATATCGCCGCTTGCTTCTTTTATTCCTATGATTCTTTTATGCTCAGCAAGTCTCGCTACAGTTTGAGGTAACATATTTAAAGATGTTCTTCCCGGTACATTGTAAAGTATTAATGGTAAACCTGTTTTGTCAGCAATCTCCTTGAAGTGTCTGTATAAACCTTCCTGAGTTGGCTTATTATAATAGGGTGTCACAGATAAAACTCCATCTGCGCCTAATTGCTCTGCTTTCTTAGTGATCATAATAGCTTCTTCAGTGGAATTTGAACCTGTTCCAGCAATTACAGGAATTCGCTTATTAACTACTTTTACAGTAATTTCAATCACTTTATAATGCTCTTCATAGTCAAGAGTTGAAGCTTCTCCCGTTGTACCACAAGGAACTATAGCGTGAGTTCCCTCTTTAATGTGCCATTCTATAAGTTTTTCCAAAGCTTTTTCATCAACTTTTCCTTTTTTAAAAGGTGTAACTATTGCCACCATTGAACCTTTAAACATAACAAACCTCCTTCTTTTTTATGAAATTATACCACATTAAGAAAAAACTATCGTAATGAAAGTTAAAATTCATGATCTCTTAAATGCTTTTTAATAATCGCAAGAAATAGAATTTTTTATCATTTTGTAAATTCAAAATTTTTGAACTTGAAAAATGTTTTACTTATCCCTTTTGATGGCTTGAAATTATAATTTTAACTCCTATTGTCAATTAGGATTTAAGATTAATTCCAAGACAACTACTCTTTCTGTTAAACTTTAAGATGAAGCCTCTAAAATTTTACTTTGAAAAAGCTTCAAATACCTATGGTCAATCAGGATACATACAAAAGAAAGTAGCTATTCATCTTTTAGATATGATAGCCCATGATTTTTATGAGACTGTGGTAGAAATCGGCTCTGGTTTAGGTTTTGTAACAATACCACTCATTAAAAAAATATCTTTCAACAGATATATAAACATTGATATTTCTTTTAGAATGCTTAAAAAACTAAAAGATTCTCTAAAAATGTCATGTTTCTACTTAAATGCAGAAGCTGAAAATTTACCCATTAAACCATATAGTGTTAATCTTTTGATCAGTTCTTCTACACTTCATTGGTTAGAGAATAGAAGAAGCTTTTTAGATATTCTTAGTGTTCTTAGGGAAGGTGCCAAGTTTTATTTTTCAATCTTTGTCCCTAATACTCTTTATGAAATAAAAGTAGCATCAAAATTAAGTGGCTTTGGTTCTCTTTATAACTTAAAGCCCTCTTACTCTTATCTAAATCTTTTAGATTCAATACCCACCATAAAATATAAATTCTATACCAAACAATTCATTGCAAAATATCCTACAGTGACAGATTTGCTCTATTGTCTTAAAAGGACAGGTACTAATTTTACGGAGAATAAAAAATTCTCCGGTAAAAATTCTTTTAAAAGATTTTGTGAAGTTTATGAAAAACATTTTGGTAATGAAAAAGGGGTGAAAGCAACTTATGAAGTTCTTTTCATAGAAGGTCAAAAAATATCTCTCGCTCATCAAGGCTTACCTTTGATACCTTAACCATAAGAGATGTTCCTATAGTAAATTTTCTCTTTTTTTTAAGTCCCAAAAGGCAATATCGCTTTTCATCAAATTGATAAAAATCATCAGTCATATGGGATAAATGTAGAAAACCATCAATAAAATAATCTTCCAGTCTAACCCTCAATCCTTCTGGAGTAACCATTGTCACTTTTCCAGAGAATTCTTCGCCTATTTTATCCTTCATAAACCAAACTCTCATTATTTGGATAGAATCTCTCTCAATGCTATCGGCTCTTCTTTCCATGCGAGAACTATGGATGGCAATTTCTGTTAATATTTTCTCTAAGAAACTTAATCTCTCCTTCGATAACTTTTTCTTAATAATAAATTCCTTTAGTATTCTATGAACAACAAGGTCTGGGTATCTTCTTATAGGTGATGTAAAATGAGTATAACATTCTGAGGCAAGACCGAAATGTCCTACGTTTTCAGGACTGTATCTTGCTTGTTTTAAACTTCTAAGTATTAGATAATTCACAATTTCCTCATAAGGTGTATCTTTAATTAATCTAATCAATTCTGGAAAATCTTTAGGTTTAATGTCTTCTTTTAATATACCTAAATTTTTTATTATTTTCGTAAGATACTGAATTTTGTTCTGTTCAGGTGTTTCATGTACTCTGTAGAGAGTGGGAATTTTATTAGAATATAAAAATTCTGCTACA
The DNA here is from genome assembly GCA_937998865.1 of uncultured bacterium. GTDB lineage: Bacteria > Nitrospirota > Thermodesulfovibrionia > Thermodesulfovibrionales > Thermodesulfovibrionaceae > Thermodesulfovibrio. Next base: position 45,577 of record CALLBR010000005.1, on the reverse strand, counting down.
GTTTCATTGGCAACAATCATAAATTCCTCTATGATAAAATGAGCAAGATTTCTCTCTGCTTTAATTATTGCTTGAGGGTCTCCTTTGATATCTAAAAGTATTTCAGGTTCTGGAAGATCAAAATCTAAACTTCCTCTTGCTTTTCTCTTATTCTTAAGCAATTCACATAGTTCAGCCATCTTTTCAAAATATGGTATTAATTTTTTATATCTTTTAATCTCCTCAGCATCTCTGTCTACTAAAATCCTACTTACAGAGGTATAAGTCATTCTCTCTGCAGTCTGAATAATACTGGGATAGAAATCTCTCTCTGTAAGCTCTCCTAAATTTGAAAAATGCATTTCTACAGTAAAAGTAAGTCTCGGTATTTTAGGTAGTAAACTACATACATTTTCGCTAAGCTGGGGTGGCAGCATGGGGATTACTCTATCAGGGAAATATATACTTGTTCCTCTCTGTCTTGCCTCTAAATCAAGGGGACTATCCCATTTAACATAGTGACTTACATCAGCTATGTGAACCCAAAGAATAAATCCCTTTTTAGTTTTTTTTATGGAAATTGCATCATCAAAATCTTTTGCTGATTCACCATCAATAGTTACGGTGGGGAGGTGTCGCAGATCTACCCTGCCTTTAAGATTTCTTTTTGTGTTAACTTTTGTGTTTTGAATTTTTTTTGCTTCCTTTTCAGATTCTGAGGAAAATTTTTGAGGAAGATCATACTCCTGGATAAGTATTTCTATATCATCCTTAGGAGACTTAGGCTTTTCAAAAATCTTAATCACCTTTGCTATGAGGGGATTGTTGATTTTTTGATACTTTATAATTTCAGCTAAAACAAGACAACCTGTTTTTATATTTTTTTGCTCAGGAGTTAATATTATTTGTTGCTGAATTAGTCGTTTTCTGGGTCTAACATAAAAAATAGGACCTATTTTTTCAACAAAACCAACCACTCTCCTGATAGCTCTCTCAAGAATTCGAATTATAGCCCCCTCTCTTTTCCTTTTATGTTCTACTCTTGCAATAACTCTATCACCATGCATGGCTCCAGAAGTTGCATGAGGTGGGATAAATATGTCGGTTTCCTTTGGAGAGTCAGGGATTACAAATCCATATCCCTCTTTATGAGCCTCAAAATATCCTGTTACTAATTTTGCTTCTTTAAGGGGAAGATAAAGACCTTTTCTATTCCTTATAATGTTACCTTCTGAGAGCAAATCCTGAAGAAGCTTCTTTAATTTTTTTCTCATGGAGGACTTAAGATTAAGCCCTTCTGATATTTCTCTAAAACTTAGAGGCTTGGAAGATTTCCTAATAAAGTCTAAAACTATATCTTTATCCAATTTTTCTAATCCTTTGGAAGTTTAAGATGTACAACCTGACCTGATTCTCCAATTTTTCCTAAATACTCATCATTGAAAGAGACTCTCACTCCTCCAGCATTTCCTATATGTAGTTTAAAATTCTTTATTCCTTGAAGGCTTATTTTCTGACCCTTTTCTAATAAGTATTCTTTTGTTTCTTGATCATCTATTACTATTCTCATCCATACCTGGTCTATTGCTTCGATTTTAAGATTATTTACTGTAGACTCTTTTTTCTCAGCCGATTCTTCCTGAATTTTTACATTCTCTTGAATTAGTGGTTTAACGTCCTCTGGAGGAGGTGGTGGTGGAGGGATCTGGTATTCTCTTCTATCTAAATATAAAAGTGCTAAAATTATTGTAAAAACTATTAAAGTAATTACCATTGAAACTTTCCAGTGAGATTTTTCTCTGCTTCTTTTTTGTTTTTTTTCTATCACTTCTTCTTTTCTCTTACTTTGTTCCAAGGTAGCTAAGTAATTTTCATATTCTTCAATATATTTTTTTGGATTAACACCTAAAATTTCTGAATAAATCTTAATGTAAGATTTGGTAAAAATCTCTAAAGGAAGGTCTTTCCAATTTCCCTCCTCTATTGCCGCAAGGTAGCTTTTCTTTATCTTAGTATGCTCAGAGATCTCATCTAGTGATTTACCAAGTTCTATACGTCTTTTCTTTAAATCCTCAGGCATTAATAGGTTTCCTTCCTTCTAAGGCTTTAGATAATGTTACTTCATCGGCAAACTCAATATCAATACCTATAGGAAGTCCATAGGCTATTCTTGAAATTTTAACCTTATATTTTTTTAAGACATCAGCAATCCATTGGGCAGTTAATTCTCCCTTTGTATTGGGACTTGTAGCTATTATAATCTCTTCAATCCCACCTTGAGCAACTCGATTTTCTAATTCCTTTATTTTTATCTTTTCTGCAGTTATGCCCTCCTGGGGAGAGATGTTACCACCCAATACATGATAAAGTCCTCTGTAACCAGTTTTCTCAATCAAAATAATATTACTGGATTCCTCTACAACACAGATGATAGAGTGTATCCTTTCAGGATTCGAACATATATCACATATTTCATCTTCAGTAATATTAAAGCAAATTGAACAATATCGAGCTTTTTCTTTAACTGTTACTATGGAATTTGCTATTTCAAGGGCTGATTCCTTATCCATAGACATAATAAAGAAGGCAAGTCTCTGGGCTGTTTTTCTACCAATACCAGGGAGTTTTGATAAGTTTTCTATAAGATTTTCAAGGGGATTTTTTCTCATAAATTTCCAAATAACTTACTCAGATCTGGCATTCCTGGCAAATTAAAAGGCATGGATAATTTTGCCATTTCTGCTTGAGCAAGTTCATGGGCACGCTTTAATGCCTCATTTACAGCAGCAAGAATTAAATCCTCAAGCATTTCTATATCTTCAGGATTTACAACTTCCTTGTCGATTTTAATAGAAATTATCTCTCCTCCACCATTAGCCTTAGCTATAACCATCCCTCCGCCAGCTGATGCTTCTACTGTCATTTTCTTTATTTCTTCCTGTTTTTTCTGAATTTCTTCTTGAATTTTTTGCGCTTGTCTCATAATTTCGCCAAACATTTTTTTAGACATCAGTGCTTCCTCCTTTTTTTAATTTTATATTGTAAATTCTTCCCTCAAAAAGCTGCAATGCCCTTTTGACTAAAGGATTATTTATAGCCTCACTTCTAATATCCTTTTTTACATGATCCTTTTCATCAATCCTTATTTTGACTTCTGGATAAAATTCTTTCAATTCTTTGGTAATTTCCGGGAGAGATTCTTTTACAGAGTCAGCATGAACAGAAGCTCCTCCGTTAAATATGAGTTCTATCTCGTTTTCATGAAATAGGACTTTGGCTTGCTTTAATTTTATGGCTAATAGATGATTTTTTATCTCTAATTGTTCTAAATAATTTTCCCAAATTTTTACAATATCTTTTGAATGGCTTTCAGGAGTAGAAAAATCCTTTTTGTTGTTTGGAGTTTTATTGTCTGGAGTCATATTTTTTTCCCTATCACTATGAGCCCTGCCTTTAAGTTCCTCAATGGTCTTATCAATACTTTGGAAATGAGACATAAGGCTTAGTTTTAAGAGTGTTAATTCAAATATTATTCGAGGGAAAAGAGAATTTTTTATTGATAACTCAGCATTGATCAAATCTTTTAAAAGAACAATGAGGTGCTCTTCTGAGGTTAATTCACTCAATTTCATTACAATTTTTTCTGTAAATTCACTAATGTCAAGCCTGTAATTAGGTAAAAATTTTTTCATCAAAAGATTCCTTAAAAAATAAATCAAATCTCTAACTAAAATTTTGAAATCTGTCCCTTTATCATTTAGAGATTCTACCTCTTCAATTATCTTTTCCTTTTCACCTTTTATTACAAACTCTGTTAGTTTAGCTAAAATTTCTATATCAGTATGTCCTAGTAACAAATTAACGCTGTCGATAGTAATCTTGTCAGAGAAAGAACTTATTTGATCAAGCAATGTTAAAGCATCACGCATGCTTCCCTCTGCATTGGAGGCAATCAAATAAAGAGCTTCTTCTTCAGCTACTATTCCCTCTTGTTCACATATAAATCTCAATCTTTCTCTAATGAAATTTATGGGAATTCTCCTGAATTGAAGGTGTTGGCATCTGCTCATTACTGTAATGGGAATTTTTCTTGGCTCTGTAGTCGCCAAAACAAATACCACATGCATGGGTGGTTCTTCAAGAGTTTTTAGAAAGGCATTAAAAGCTGCTTGACTCAACATGTGGGCTTCATCGATTATATATACTTTATATCCACCTTCTGCTGAAGCATACTTTACATTCTCTCTTAAGTCCCTAATATTTTCTACAGAGGTATGGGAAGCTGCGTCTATTTCAATCACGTTCATAGCCCTTGCCTCTTTTATTGCAATGCAAGAAGAGCAGTTGTCACAGGGTCTATTAAGGAGATCTTTACAATTTAAAGCTTTTGCAAGAATTCGAGCAGTAGAAGTTTTACCAACGCCTTTAGGTCCTGAAAATACATAGGCATGGGCAATTTTATTGTTTTTTATGGAATTTTCAAGTACTTTCACTACTATTTCCTGTCCAATTAAATCAGAAAACTTTTGTGGTCTATATTTTCTGGCAAGTCCTAAATATGACATACCTTAAATGCTCCCTAAATAAAAGGGACCGACTACCTACGGCACCCAGAATAAAATGCTTACCGTTGCTTCCTTCCGGACCTGGCGGGGTTCGCATCCTTCTGTTGCGTAGGGTCGGTCCCAGCTGAATTCTCTTTATAATTTATTGTATACTTACATTGACGATTTTGGCAAAGAAAATATTCTTCGCCCTCTTTATTCTTCTTTTTCAACATATATTGAGCTCCGCATTTAGGACAAGAAACAGGTGCAGGTTCATGAGATAAAGTAAATTTACAATCGGGATAGTTTGAACAAGCCCAAAAAATTCTGCCACCTTTAGATCGTCTCTTTATTATATCTCCTCCGCACTTAGGACATTTTGCATCTGCTTTGATTGGTTCAGTATATTTACATTCAGGATAGTTTGAGCAGGCAATAAATTCACCTTTACTTCCCTTTCTTAGAAGCAAAGAACCCTGGCAGAGAGGACAAATTTTTTCTGTTACTATAGGTTCGGAATCCTTCTTTCTTGTCTTTTCTGATAAAGATCTAGTATTTTTACATTCAGGATATCCAGAGCAAGCTAAAAATGGGGTTCCTTTACTCCATCTTATGACCATCTCTTTACCACACTTGTCACATTTAAAGGAGGTTTTTATTTCTTTTGGTTTGGTTATTTTAGAAATAGTTAGAGCTTGAGATAAATTTTTTTCAAAATCTCTATAGAATTCTTCCACTACCTTGTCCCATTGAGCTTCTCTAAGTGATATTTTATCTAAATCTCCTTCCATTTTAGCAGTAAAATTGTAATCCATTAGTTCAGGAAATTTCTCTTCTAAGAGATCATTTACAGTAAAGCCAAGGTAAGTAGGGTATAATTTTTGTTTAATCTTTTTTACATAATTTTTTTCCTGAATTGTACTTAAAATAGTGGCATAGGTAGATGGTCTACCAATTCCTTTTTCCTCTAAAGCTTTTACTAATGTTGCCTCTGTATATCGCGGCGGGGGTTCGGTAATGTGTTTCTCTGGTATTATCTCATGCACATTGAGTATAGTTTTTTCTTCTAACTTGGGAAGTTGATTTTCACTTTCCATTTCCTCGTCTCTGTAAAGGATTAAAAAACCTGGAAATACTATAACAGACCCAGTGACTCTAAATTCTGTAATATTGTTAGGGTCTTGAATAATATAAGTGGTCTGTTCAATCTCTGCGGGTGCCATTTGAGAGGCAAGGAATCTATCCCAAATCAATTTATACAGAGCATATTGATCTTTCGATAAATAGGACTTTACTCTATCTGGTGTCATCTCAGGATAAGTGGGTCTAATGCACTCGTGGGCATCTTGTATGGGAATATTTGATTTTTTTGATATTTTAGTAGAGGTTCCTATAAATTCTTTCCCAAAAGTTTTTTCAATAATCTTCCTTGCCCATCCCTTAGCTTCATCAGATACTCTAACAGAGTCAGTTCTCATATAGGTAATAAGCCCTACAGAATTTCCCTCTATTTCAATTCCTTCATAAAGTTGTTGGGCTAATATCATTGTTTTTTTCGGAGAAAATCCTAAAATAGAAGATGCTTGAGCTTGCAAAGTAACTGTTTTAAATGGTTCTGGAGGTGTTCTCTTTTTTGTTTTCTTCTCTACTTTGGAAAGTAGATAGGTATATGCTTCCAACTCTTCTTTTATTCTGTTAGCTAAAGCTTCATCTTTTATTAAGAAATCATTTTCTTTTCTATCAACAAGAACTTTACCTCTATACTTATGAAGATTAGCAGAGATTAAAATGCCCTCACTATTTTGATAGGTAAATTTACCCAAAATAGTCCAATACTCCTGAGGTTGAAAAGTTAATATTTCTTTCTCTCTCTCTACTACAAGTCGTAAGGCTACAGATTGAACTCTCCCAGCACTTAGGCCTCCCTTTACTTTACGCCATAGAAAGGGGCTAAGGTTGTAACCTACAAGTCTATCAAGAATTCTTCTGGCTTGTTGAGAATAAACTTTATTTATGTCAATCTTTGTAGGATTTTCAATAGCAGCTTTCACTGCTTGGGGAGTAATTTCATGAAAAATAGCCCGATACACTTTTTCTTCAGGAACTTTTATCTCTTCAAATATGTGATAAGCAATTGCTTCGCCCTCTCTGTCAGGGTCTGTTGCTATGTAAATCTTTGATGCTTTTTGAGCACTGTCTCTCAGATCTTTTACTATCCTTTCTTTACCGGGAATTAATAGATATTCAGGTTTAAAACCATTTTTAACATCTACCCCTAATCTATCCTCTGGTAAGTCTTTAATGTGACCTATGGAGGCTTTAACATTAAATTTTTCACCTAAAATTTTATTTATTGTTTTTGCTTTTGCTGGGGACTCAACTATTAGGAGATCTTTTCTCTTTAATTCCATACAATTTGTTTCCCTTTGCTAAAGATAAAGCTGTAAATATCATCTTCGTGTAAATCCGTTTCTTTCATTAATAAATATACAAGTAAGGCTCTTATCATATCTATTTCTTCCATATCTAATAATTCTGTTCCTTCCAAAAAATTTAACTCTTCCTTTATTTGATGCCAATCTACTTCAAAGAGAGAAAAGTCCTTTAATGCTTCGTCATTATAATCGTTATTTATTAACTCTCTTGCTAAGACTCTTAAAAAATCGAGAAGTTTCATAAATTCCTCCTCACATATTTCCCTTCAAATTTTTCTACTAACCCTTTTATTTCAAGCTGTAATAAAATCTCAAGTACTTTTGATATATTCATTCCCGTTTTCATAACAAGTTCGTCTAATAACATGGGTGAATTAAGCAAATTAAATATAGCTTTTTCACTATCATCTAAGTCAACTCTTTTTTTCGTATTTTTTTCTATTTCAAATTCTTTTAATAATGGAACAAAGGCTTTAATCTCTTCAAGGATGTCTTCTACTGACTGCACTAATTTTGCCCCTTTTTTTATTAAAAAATTAGTTCCCTCCGAGTTTTTTGAGTTTATGTTACCTGGTACTGCAAAAACCTCTCTGCCTTGTTCAAGTGCAAAAGATGCTGTTATTAAAGCACCGGAGTTTAAAGTGGCTTCTGTAACAAGAGTACCTAAGGAAAAACCGCTTATAAGTCTGTTTCTTTTGGGAAAATTCTCTCTCTTAGGTGGTTCATCAGGGTAAAATTCACTTAGTATAGCTCCATTATTCATAATCTTTTCAGCTAATTTTTTGTTCTCTGGAGGATATATTACAGACACACCGCTACCTAAGAAGGCAATTGTTCTTCCTCCTGCACAGACAGCTGAATTATGAGCAAGGGAGTCTACACCTCGAGCTAACCCACTTACAATATTAATTCCTAATGAGGCTAATTCAAAAGCAATCTTTTCAGTAACTCTCTTTCCATAGTCACTACATTTTCTCGAACCGACAATTGCCAAACCCAGATTATCGTCCTCTTTGATTTCTCCTCTACAAAATAAAACTGGTGGAGGATCTGGTATTTCTCTCAAAAGCTTAGGATATTTTTCATCCTTAATGGTAATTATTTCTATTTGTCTTTTCTCGCAAGTATTGATAACATTGTCAATCCTGTCCCAAAGATTAAAATTTTTTATTCTTTTGACTAATTCAAGATTGAATCCTTCTAAGGATAAAAGTTCCTCTTCATCTGCAAGAAAGACATCCTCTGCAGAGGCAAAATGTGTCAGTATCCTTTTTACCAAAACAGGACCGATATCTTTTATTTCCCTTAAAGCTATAGTATATCTTGCTTCCTGTCTATTCAAAGATCCTCTTAGCCATTTTTAGCCTTAATGCATTTATTTTTATAAATCCTTCAGCATCCCTCTGATTATAGATCTCCTCTCTTTCAAAAGTTGCCAAATCTTTGCTGTAGAGAGAACAGGGGGATTTCCTTCCCGTTACTATACAGTTTCCTTTATAAAGTTTTAACCTTACTGTTCCTGTAACATGTTTTTGAGTTTCATCAATCAATGTCTGCAACGCCAATCTTTCAGGAGAAAACCAATAACCGTAGTAAATAAGTTCAGAATATTTATGAACAAGGCTGTCTCTTAAATGCATTAATTCTCTATCCAATGTTAAAGACTCTATTGCTCTGTGAGCTATATGTAAAACTGTTCCTCCTGGAGTTTCATAGACACCCCTTGATTTGATTCCTACATATCTGTTTTCCACTAAGTCAATTCTTCCTATGCCATTTTCTCCCGCTATTTTATTTAATTTAGATAATAACTGAGCAGCACTAAGAACTTCTCCATTTATAGCAACAGGATTACCTTTTTCATAATTAATCTCAACATAGGTTGGTTTATCTGGTGCCATTTCAGGTGGAATTACCAATTTATACATATCCTCAGGAGGTTCATTCCATGGATCTTCCAGAATACCCCCTTCATAACTGATATGAAAAAGATTTTGATCAATACTATAGGGTTTGTCTTTTGTGGCTTCAACAGGTATTCCATATTTATTTGCATATTCAATAAGAGCACTACGTGAATCGAATTCCCATTCTCTCCATGGTGCTATTACTTTTATATCAGGTTTTAAGGCATAGTATGTCAATTCAAATCTCACTTGATCATTACCTTTCCCTGTTGCTCCATGGGCAACAGCTTCTGCCTTTTCTTTTATGGCAATTTCAATTTGCTTTTTTGCAATTAAAGGTCTTGCTATGGATGTTCCCATAAGATATCCTGATTCATATACAGCATTCGCTCTTAACATAGGGAAAACATAATCCCTTACAAATTCTTCTTTCAAATCCTCTATATATACCTTAGAAGCACCAGTTTTCTTTGCTTTTTCGGCAATTTTCTCAAAATCTTCCTCCTGCCCAATGTCTGCACAGAAGGCTATTACTTCTGCTGAATATTTTTCCTTCAGCCACCTGATAGCTATTGAAGTATCCAGCCCTCCTGAGTAGGCTAAAACTATTTTCATTATTACCTCCTTCAGTTTTCGAAGTTTAAGTTTTATTTTAACAAATTATCTCATTTTGCTATAATAAATTTTTGTTGCACCACATTAATTAATAGTGAAATTATAAAGAGAAAAGTTTATTAAAATAAATGAGTTTGAGAGAAATCGAAAAAAAGGAGGATGAATGCTGAGAGATAAATTTTGTGCAGAAGTAAACGAAGATGACTTAGGCAAAGACCTTAAATTATGTGGATGGGTATTTCGAAGAAGAGACCATGGAGGATTAATTTTTATTGATTTAAGAGATCGTAGCGGAATAATGCAGATAGTTTTTAGCCCTGAAATATCCTTAGAGACTCATGAAAAAGCTCACGAATTGAGAAGTGAGTATGTCATAAGTGTTGTAGGCACTGTAAGACGAAGACCTGAGGGAACAGAAAATCCTGAACTAAAGACTGGAAATTTTGAACTCTATGTAAAAGAATTAAAAATCCTAAGTCAGGCAAAGCCTTTACCTTTCCAAATAGAAGAAACAGAACAAATAAATGAATTATTAAGATTGAAATATCGATATCTTGATTTAAGAAGACCTCAAATGCAAAAAAACTTTTTAATAAGGCATCGTACAACTTTAGCCATCAGAAATTATCTAAATGACAAGGGATTCATTGAAATTGAAACACCAATGCTTACCAAATCTACTCCTGAAGGAGCAAGGGATTTTCTTGTACCCAGTAGGTTAAATCCGGGAACTTTTTATGCATTACCCCAGTCACCCCAACTTTTTAAGCAAATTCTGATGATCTCCGGATTTGATAGATATTTTCAAATTGTACGATGTTTTAGAGATGAAGACTTAAGAGCAGATAGACAACCAGAATTTACTCAGATAGATATGGAGATGTCCTTTGTAGAAATGGAAGACATTATTGCTACAGTGGAGGGAATGCTCCTTTACTGTTTCAGGGAAGTATTAGATTGGGAAATAAAAATTCCCATAAAAAAACTTACCTATGATGAGGCATTAAATAGATATGGTACTGACAAACCTGATTTAAGATTTAATCTTGAAATAGAAGATGTAACAGAGCTTGTAAAGCACTCTGAATTTAAAATTTTTCTTGACACTATTGAAAAAGGTGGAGTGATAAAGGCTATTAAAGGTATCGGGTTTGCATCCTTAACAAGAGGTGAAATAGATAAATTAGTTCAGAAAGTTCAGAATTTTGGTGCAAAGGGCTTGGCGTGGATAAAAGTTAAAAATGGTTTTGAATCACCTATCGTAAAATTTTTCTCAAAGGAATTATTGAGGGAAATTGCTGATAAAATTAAGGCAGAAGAGGGTGATATGATTCTTTTTATAGGTGATGAGCCTAAGAAAGCAAATGAAATTCTAGGAAGACTCCGCTTAGAAATTGCTGAAATGACTAAGTTAAAAAGAGAAGGTTTCCAATTTGTATGGCTCACAGATTTTCCTCTCTTTGAATGGGATGAAGATGAAAAAAGGTTTGTAAGCATGCATCATCCATTCACATCTCCTCGTGAAGAGGATTTAGAGATACTTTTAAACATTTCTCCTGAGGCTCTTAAAAACCCTAAAAGTGCTTTAAAAGATATTAAAGCTAAAGCCTATGATATAGTTTTAAATGGCTATGAGCTGGGAGGTGGAAGCATTAGAATTCATAGAGCAGACATTCAGGAAAAAATTTTTAAAGTTTTAGGGCTTCCTGAGGATGAAACAAAGAGGAGATTTGGCTTCTTCATTGAAGCTCTAAAGTATGGGACTCCACCTCATGGAGGGATTGCCTTAGGACTCGATAGGCTTGTTATGCTTATGACAGGAGCTGAATCCCTTAGAGATGTGATTGCCTTCCCAAAAACTCAGAAAGCCTATTGTCCCTTAAGTGAGGCTCCTTCAGAGGTAGATCTTAAACAGCTTAAAGAGCTGCACATCAAGCTTGATGTTTGATATAATATACCATGCTAAAAATTTCTGTTGATAAAGCAAAGCCAGGCATGAAATTAGCTCAAGATATAATAAATGAAGCAGGTATTATTATGATTCCTGCTGGTAAAGAGCTCACAGATTCTCTTATTGATAAAATATTAAGAATGAATATTGACATAATCTACATAGAAGGTGAAAGAAATTTGCCTCCTAAGGAATCCCTTCTTAGTGAAATCCAGAAAAGATTTGAAAAAATAACTGATCAACCTACCCTTCTTATAAAAAGGGCTTTAGAGGAACACATCGAGGAAATGTATAAATGAATGCTCAAGAAATAATTCAAAAAATTGAAAAAATTGAAAACCTGCCAACTATTCCTTCAATACTTCGAAAAATACTTGGAATAATAGAAGATCCCCATGTGTCGCTACAAAAAATCTCAGATTTTGTCGCATCAGATCCTACTCTAACAGCAAGAATACTTAAAATGGTTAATTCTCCTGTTTATGGATTCCCAGGAAGGATCTCTTCTGTAAATCATGCAATGGTTATCCTGGGTTTAAATGCAGTAAAAGGACTTCTCATAGGTGTTTCTGTCTTTGAGGTTATGAAAAAAAATATGGTGGGGCTTTGGGAACACTCATTAGCTTCAGCAATATATTCAAGAATTATTTCCAAGAAGAAAGACCTTGAATTTGCTGAAGAAATATCTGTAGCTGCTTTGCTACATGACATTGGCAAGGTAATTCTCCTCATTGCTTTTAAAGAAGATTATACAAAAATAATTGAATTAGCCCAAAAAAGAGAAAGTTTACTCCATGAAATTGAAAAGGAATATTTTGGCATAACTCATGCTGAAATAGGCGGAATAGTCTGCAAAAAATGGAATTTTCCAACAAAATTAATTGAACCCATAATGAATCATCATAGACCCCAACTTAGCAAGAATTTCACTACAGAAACTGCCGTTGTTCATCTATCAAATATTTTAGCTCTAGCAAGAGGAATGGGCTATTCTGGAGATTTATACGTCAATCCCGTAAATCCAACTATTTGGAAAGATCTTGATCTTAATTATGAAGAAATAAAAGATATTTTTACGCAAGCAGAAGACCCTCTTTCATCATCTCAAGAAATATTCTTATCAGATGAATAAAAAAATAATTATTATCATTGAAAATAGAACTTTGAGAAAAAAGATAGGCAAAAAACTTGCCTCATTAGACTATGAAATATACTATTTTGATGATGTAAAACAGGCACTTGATATAATTTATGAAGAAATTCCAGATTTAGTTATTTTTGATTCTATCAATGATGAAAACATGTCGGGATCAATAATAAATCAGATCAAAAGTGAGCCTCTTTTTATATCAATGATTGTTATATCCATAGTTTCTGATGATTTTACCTATGAAAAGTGGGATGAATTGTTAATAGATGATTACATAAGAGTTGGGAATTTAGATAAAGAATTAAAAATGAGAATAGAGCTATCACTGAAAAGAGTTGAAAGAATGATAGCCACTAATCCATTGACAAAATTACCCGGCAATCTAGTAATTCATCAAGAAATACAGAAAAGACTTACTAAAGAAGAGATTTTTGCCTTAGCCTACGCAGACCTTGATAATTTTAAACCTTTTAATGATAAATATGGATTTTCAAGAGGAGATGAAGTTATAAAAGTCCTTGGCAGAATCGTATTAAATATCACTAAATCTATCCAACCAAAGGGAAGTTTTGTGGGCCATATAGGTGGTGATGATTTTGTCTATATAATGTCTCCTGAATTAATAGAGGATGCAACAAAAAAAATAATAGATACTTTTCAAAACTTAATCATAAATTTCTATGATTTAGAAGATATCAGAAGAGGATATATAGAATCAATTGACAGAAGAAATGAAACACATAAATTTCCTATTATGACTGTGTCTGTAGGTATTACCTCTAATAAATACAGAAGATTCAAACATTTTAGTGAAATGGCAGAAGCTGCCTCTCAAATGAAATCTATCGCAAAACATCAAAAAGATAAAAGATATGCCATAGATAGAAGAAAAGAAATATAATTATTCAAGCAAATTAATTAATTCGTCCGTTTTTATATCTATTTCATGAAGTTTTTTTAAAGTTTCCTCATAAGCTCTTTTAGTCTCTTCAAGCTCATCTGCCACATAAAAACAAGCCAAAATAGCTGCCCTTAGAGGAGTGATGTTAGGATTTTGTTCATAAACATTCCTTAATTTTTTATCCACGTAAGCAGCTAGTTCCTGAATATATTCAGAAGGTTTTTCTCCTCTTATTATGTATTTCTGCCCTAATATATAAACCTCAGTTTTATTCATGTGATTCTAAATCAAGTTCTTTAAGTAATTCCTCAATTTGCCTCTTTATTAAATCTCTCTCAGAGAGAAGATTTTCAATTTCTTGATTCTTAGTTTTTATTATTTCTTCCAAACTTAAAACTCTCTTTTTTAATTCTTCCCTTTCTGCTTTCAGAGATTTGATTTTCTCAATTGCTGATTGAATTCTTTGATCAATCATTATTCCCCCCTTTAGGTTTAATTTAAATGAAATAAATTTATCTAAAAATAATACCAAATTTTTACAGGAATTTTCCAAGAAAACCTTAAGTTGCTAATAAGAAATCAAAATCCGACCTATTGTAAGAAATTCCACATATCTGACTATTTATCATTAGATACAAAGCATTAAATAGCAAGATGTAATTTTAATTCTTTTAATTAATTTTATCGACAAAGTCTATTCTTTCATAACAGGGAGATTTTTCTGTTATGAAAGGAAAAATCTTATTTTTTGAAATGCTCACTAATTTATTTTCTTACGATGAAACCTTCTGACTTGTTTAGTCATTTAGAGAGGAAAAAGTAATGCCCAGCAATCTTTTGTCCAGTTATTTTTAAGGGGCTCTCTTTACCTTATTACCATACTCACCGGGATTATTATAATGACTTGGAAATCTAATATTATCTATCATGTTATTTGTCTCATTAATCTCTGATATTTCATTTTCTGGATCGAGTTTAACTCTAAGCCAGCAATCTAACTTAGGAGCTTTTGAATTATTAGTAAATACGATAATATCTTTTGTCTGTCCTGCTTTTAAATTATCTATTTCAATGATGCCATTTTGTGATGATCCCTTTTTACCATCATAAGACCATTCTAATTGTTCAAGAGAGGTATACTGAGTGTCGCCTTCCCGTTTTTTTTCTATTAAAATTTTAAATTTGGAAATATCCACATTTCCTGAATTTTTAATAGATATCACTAAATCTAATTCATCGTAAATGATAGCTTGTTCATTCTCTCTTTTACTGATTCTGAAAAAACTTTTTACCTTATCTATTTCAAGATCGGGCAACCTAATATTCTTAGTTTTATCCAAATCTTTTGTTAATTTTTCTTTATCAATGCCAGAAATATCTAAGCAAGTAGTTTTAAAGGTTTTTTTAAAATCTTCTTTGGGATGACATTCATTTTCTATATTATAAGGTAATTTATTGTAAATCGCTAACGATGCATATATTGACGATTCTCTGCATTGTAAAGGTTCTTTTGATACCCAACTCCATATATCCAGATAACCCCTTTTTAGATCACTCTCTGTAACTCTAAATCCAATTACTGGAAAACCGCTGTAATAATAGGGAGGAAAGGCAGGAGTAGGTCCATAATATTCTAAGAAATTTACTTCCTTTTCAGAATATTTTATGCCTATTAATCTCAAAGACAGAATTTTTGACCATGAAGACACAAGATTACCTTGAGGGCCTTCAAAAGCACATTGACAATTTTTTTTGGGTAGAGGAAGAGAATTTGCCATATTTTTTGTAAACTTAATTCTCACTCCAACTGTTAATTTTTCACCTTGTTTTGGTTCCTTTGAAAAAATCAAATTTTCTACTTCAGCACACCAGTAATTTTTCATTGAAACACTAACATTAGGCTGTTTTGGTTTATCCGGATTTGTTTGAGCAATAGAATAACTTGAAAATAGCAAAACAAACATTAAAAATGAAACTTTTGATAATAATTTGGTTATCATTTTATTTCCTCCTATTAATAAGAAATAAAAAGCACATAAGTTGCTGCATTTCATACTCTGTTTTTTTATTTATTTCTCAATATGCTCAAGGATATTTGGAATAATTTTTTAATCACTTTCCCCTTGACAGAGAATTCTTAAAGCCTCAAAAGTGATCATTTCGAAGCATGCTTGAAATTCTTTATTTTCAATTTTTTCAGACTGTTCCCTTTTTTTAAAAACAGTCTTGTGAAAGAACAAAAAATTTTCCTATATGAAATCATATTTAATAACTATATGTCAAGTTTTTTAACAATTAAATAATTCCTTTGCCTCTGTCGCCCAAAGACACTTATACAAATTCCTGACATGGGTAGTGTAAACCTTTATCATAATTCTTTCATTACAAATCGAATTAATTTATTTCTTCATGGAGAGAGCAAAGAAGACATCCAAAAAATATAATCGTGGCAAGCTTTTTCTTTTTCTGAAAAAATTAATTTAAATAGATCTATTTATTATTAATCCCTTTTTGTTCCTCTCTTCTTCAACAGAATTTTCTATTTCTGCTCGCATTTTTTTTATAGCTGCTATTTGGGCTACACGAATGTCTTGTGGAGATGGATCTGATGGAGCTAAAGCAGCAGCCTGAATTATCTCCATTTTTTTTGCTGTTTCCTTAGGAGATGCCTCCTCCGACAAATCAAGACTAACTTCTCCTGCTGTTATATACATCTTTTTTCCATCAGGTCCTTTAGTATAGGAATAATGAACTGTGCCAGCATATTTCCCACCAACAGCTTTATGAGCCCTTTCATGGGAAATCACCCTTTGTTGGATTCTCTTCAAAGTCTGAATTATTTCATTGACTTTTATTTGTTCAATGGAGTTTATTGAAAATATTTGAGTTTTAATTTCCATAAATAAATTTTACAGAAAAAAAAGAGAAATTTAAAGTATTAAATCTCTCAGAAATGACCTTTGGCAGAGAAGGCAAATTAAAGGAAAATATAAGCTAAATATTTTCATATTCTTCAATGATGTTATAATAATTTGATGTCCCTTTTTAATAAAGCTATATTGTATTTAAGGATGATAAAGATTGAACATAGTGTGTTTGCCCTTCCCTTTGCTTTTGCTGCTGCTATGCTTGCTGCAGGTGGTATTCCAGAGATAAAAAAAATACTCTGGATAACCTTTGCAATGGTAAGTGCAAGAGCTTCAGCCTTTGGTTTTAATAGAATCATAGATAGAAAAATCGATGCCCTAAATCCTCGGACTGCCAAGAGGGAAATCCCAACTGGAAAAATTAAACTTTGGGAAGCAATTTTATTTACCAGTGTATGTCTTGTTATTTTCATCTTCTCTGCTTGGATGTTAAATCCCTTGTGTTTTAAACTCTCTCCTGTTGCTGTATTAGTTCTCTTTATCTATTCATATACAAAGAGATTCACCTGGGCATGTCATTTTTTTCTAGGATTAGCCTTAGCTTTAGCTCCCTTAGGAGCATGGATTGCCATTAAAGGTGATTTTAATTGGGAAATTTTGCCTATGGCATTAGCAGTTGTTTTTTGGCTTGCAGGATTTGACACTTTATATGCCTTATGGGATGTAGAATTTGATAAAAAATATGGTATTTATTCTATTCCAAGAGTTTTCGGGATAAATAAGGCAATATATTTTTCAAGAATATTTCATTTCATTTCTTTCTCCTTTTTATTAATAATTGGTTGGCTTTTTAAATTAAACATTATTTACTGGATTGGCATGACTATAATTGCCTTGCTCTTTGTTAAAGAACATTCTCTTGTAAAAGCCCATGATCTGTCCAAGCTTAATATTGCCTTTTTTAATATGAATGGATATATAAGCGTTACCTTTTTTGTCTTTGTAGCCCTCTCTTTACTTGTTAAATTTTAATGAACTATAACGAAAAAGGATACAGAAGTTTATCGCAGGCCTTAACTAAAGAAAAAGATACAATAGCAAACTTACTGAGAGATCATAACTCAATCTACAATCTCTCCATTTCCTCTTTTGCATTAGGACTTTTGTTTTATGAAGAATCCTTTGTGGTGATTGAAGAAAATGAAGAGGCTGCTCAGAAGGTCTTCACTGCATTAAAAACCTTTTCTGATTTTTTTAATATTCAATTATCAGTTATTTATCTTCCATCAGAGGAAGAAAGCAGAACAAAACCAATCATAGAAATTCTTAATTCTAGTGAACCAAGATTAATCACAACAAAGAATGCTTTAATGTTTGATGGAGAAATTCTTAAACTATCTTTCAAAATTAAGAAAGAAGAGGAAATATCTCGTAATGAATTTATAAGAAAAATAATTAAAGCTGGATACCGTCAAGTAGAAATGGTATTACAGGAAGGAGAGTTTTCTCATCATGGGTGGGTTTTTGATATTTGGAACCTTGGAGAAGAATATCCTTACCGAATTGAATTTTTTGGTGAAACTATAGAGGAAATAAAATTTTTCTATCCTGATACACAAAAATCTTTCAAAAGTTTATCAGAAATTACCATATTTCCCACCCGTGAAGCCTCTCGCAATGAAAATATAATCAATGTAATTAGACCTAAAAGTTTGATTATATCATGCTCTGATCTAAGGGATGAAACCTTTAAGGATTTTAAAATCATTCATGTATCGCATCTTCCCTATCAATTTTCTATAAATGCCATGGATGGTAAGGACAAATCATTAACAGGTCTTAATATACTCAAAAATGAGAGAAAAAGCCTTTTTGATTTTCCTAAAAATATAAAAGAACTTCAAATCCCTATTCTTATAATCCTTAATTCTTTAGGAAAAGCTGAAACTGTAAAGGAAATTTTATTTAATCATGGAATAATCGCCCCTATTATTAACAGAAATGATGTGGCTCATTATTCTGGTAAATACGCTATTACTTTGGGAGAACTTCATGAGGGATTCCATAGGGAAAACTTGCTAATCCTTACAGATAGAGAAATTTTTGATGAAAAATTTCACAAAAGAAAAAAAACTCTCTTACAAAAAATTCCCTTAGAGGGATTAGAGATTAAAGAGGGAGATTATGTCGTTCATAAGGAACATGGAATAGGAATTTTTAGAGGAATAAAAAGGCAAAATTATGAGGATAATGAAGAAGATGTATTAGTAATTGAATATGCTGGTGGAGATATTATTTATCTTCCCACATGGAGCATAGAAAAAGTCTATAGATATTCAGCAAAAGAAGGATATGTTCCTCAAATTGATAAATTAGGAACTACGAGATGGCAAAAATTAAAGGAAAGAGAGAGAAAAAAGATACATGATGTGGCTGAAAAACTCCTCAAACTTTATGCTCAAAGAAAAAGGGAAAGAGGGTTTATATACAGTGAGGACACTGAAATACATAGAAATTTTGACGACTTTTTTCCTTATGAAGAAACAGAAGATCAGAAAAAAGCCATTGATTTAATCTTAAAAAAAATGAGAGAAACTTATCCCATGGATATTATTTTATGTGGTGATGCAGGATATGGAAAAACAGAAGTGGCTATGAGAGCTTCTTTTAGAGCTGTCTATGATAAAAAACAAGTGGCTGTATTAGTTCCCACAACGCTTTTATGTGAACAACACTATAGAACTTTCAAAAAAAGATTTGAAGCCTTTCCCGTTAGAATTGAATACCTTAATAGATTTAGGACAAAATCAGAGATTAAAAAAGTTATTGAAGATACACAAAAAGGAAAGGTAGACATTCTAATAGGAACTCACATTTTAATTTTAAAAGAAATAGACTTTTTTGATCTTGGTCTGTTAATTATTGATGAAGAGCAAAAATTTGGTGTAGTTCAAAAAGAGAAAATAAAAGAGAAATTTCCTCAAGTGGACTTACTAACTATTACTGCTACTCCTATTCCAAGGACTTTACAAATAGGTTTAAGCGGACTTTGGGATATAAGTATAATTCAAACTCCTCCTAAAGAGAGATTAGCTGTAAAAAGTTTCATTATTTCAGAAGATTACCAAATTATAAAGGAAGCCATAGAGAGAGAACTAAGCAGAGATGGACAGGTTTATTTTTTACATAACAGAATTCAAGATATCCGTGTTTATGAGAGCCGACTTAAAACGTTAATACCTTCAGCAAGAATTGCTGTAGCTCATGGTAGAATGAGCGAAAACTTGCTAAATAGAATCATGATAAAATTCTTAGACAGAGAAATTGACATATTAGTATGTACTTCCATCATTGCATCGGGAATAGATATTCCCAATGTTAATACCATAATTGTAAATAGGGCTGATATTTTTGGGTTAAGTGACCTTTATCAAATAAGAGGTAGAGTAGGAAGAGCAGACAAACAAGCCTATGCCTACTTTATTGTGCCTAAGGAAGAAGGTCTAACTGAAAATGCAAAAAAAAGGATTAAAGCCATTCAAGAAATGAGTTATCTGGGGGCTGGATTCCACATTGCCCTTAAAGATCTTGAGATAAGAGGAGCTGGAGAACTATTAGGAATTGAACAATCCGGAATAAACAGAATAGGATTTGATCTATATATAGAAATGTTAAACGAAGCTATTAGAGAGAGCAAAGGAGAATCAATTGTCCAGACTAATCTTCCAGAGATAAAGTTAATTGGTAAAGCTTTTATTCCAGAAGACTATATGGAAGATACCTCCATGAGAATTAGAATATATAGAAAACTAAGTCAAATTGTTGAAGTTGATGAAGTGAAAAAGCTTAAAGAGGAAATTTTTGATAGATTTGGCAAACTTCCTCAAGAAGTAGAAAATTTACTTAAAGCATCATTAATAAGAATTTTATCATTTAAGCTTAAAATTGCTAGAATTGAACAGAAAAAACAGGGTTTTAAATTTATCATGCAGGAAAATCTTGAGGAGAATTTTATCAATAAATTGATTTTTACTCTCAATAAATTTAAAAAAAGAGAAATTATCCAAGATTTAAAATTTTATCCGCAGGGATTTGAGGTCAGCATCAAAGATTTAGATAGTATAATTATATTACTTAAAAAATTGATATCAAAATTAGAAGAGAAAAAATGATATACTATATGTCAATGAGAATGAAGGTATTCATGATCTTAATATTTATCATTACTCTCACAGCATGTGCCTCTGAGGAAATAATTAGACAAACCAATGAATCTGATTTTCATACAGAAATCGGTTATGCTTACTACATAGAGAGAAATTACCAACTTGCCTATGCTGAGTTTCATAAAGCTTTACAGGTCAATCCCCAAAACAAAAAAGCTCTCCATGGATTGGCATTAGTTCATATGGCATTTCAGGAATTTGAAGTAGCAAAAGAGCTTTTCCTTAAAACTCTCTCCCTTGACTCAAAGGACGGAGATGCTTGGTTTAATCTTGGAATTTGTTATCAGAATCTCCATATGCATAATGAAGCAATAAAAGCTTTCAGTAATGCCTTAAGTAATCCTCTCTTTGTCACTCAAGATAAAGCCTATTTTGGACAAGGCTTATCCTTTTACAGACTTGGGAAATATGATGAAGCAAAAAACTCCTTTGATAAGGCAATAAAAAGAAATATTTTGCTCTTAGAGGCACATATATATATGTCCCTTAGTTATCAAAAATTAGGACTTTATTCAGAAGCATCCAGAATTTTAAGAAATTCTCTCAAATTTGACTCAACCTACAAAGGTGATACAGAAAAATTCAGAAGTGATTTAATCATGTCATTAAAATCTGGTCAAGGAACTTTCCCGAAAGAGGATATTCTAGATATCCTTGAAATTCTAAAATACTAAAAATAAAAATGGCGAAGGGAAAGATTGTTAGAGCTGCCGGTGCTATTTCTTTAGCAACTACATTCAGTAGAATCTTAGGTTATATAAAAGACATGATACTGGCAAAATACTTTGGAGCAACAGGCCTAAGTGATGTCTTCTTTGTAGCATTTCGAATTCCTAATCTACTGAGAGAACTTTTTGCCGAAGGTTCTATGTCGTCAGCAGTAGTGCCAGTTCTTAAAGAAGCTCAAGTTAAATATGGACAGGAAGAGACAAAAAAAATTGTGAGATCACTATTCACTTTTATCATCTTAATTGTTGGAACCATAACACTACTTGGGATATTATTAAGTCCTTACATTGTTACTTTAATAGCACCAGGATTTACTGAAAATCTTGAAAAATTCCATTTAACAGTTCTACTTACAAGAATAATGTTTCCCTTTTTGTTTTTTATAAGCCTCGCTGCTCTTACAATGGCCGCGTTAAATACAAATAGTATTTTTTTTGTCCCTGCTTTAGCTCCTTGTTTTTTAAACCTTGCCATAATTTTGTTGGTTGTAGGATTTAGCAATATGTTTTTTAATCCTATTGTCTCAGTAGCTGTGGGAGTGACAATAGGAGGATTACTTCAATGGATAGTACAGGTTCCCCATTTTTATAAAAATGGGTTTTCTTTTGGATTTTCGGGCATCCATCCTGCTTTAAAAAAAATAGTGCTTCTAATTATCCCTACGAGTCTTGCCATGGCTGTAAATCAGATAAATATATTCGTGAGCACTATAATAGCAAGCTTTCTACCTGAGGGAAGTATAACTTACTTATATTATTCCATGAGATTAATTCAACTTCCCATCGGAGTTTTTGGCGTAGCAGTGGGTATGGCAGTTTTACCTACTCTGTCTGAACATGTAGCTGAAGGAAACAAGTATCAACTTGCCAAGGATTTTTCCTTTTCCCTAAAATTTCTCTTTTTCCTGACTATTCCCTCTACAATGGGTCTAATTTTCCTTAAAGAACCCATTGTGAACACCTTATTTCAAAGAGGAATGTTTGATGTAAATGCTACATTAAATACTGCTCAAGCGCTATTTTTTTACAGTTTTGGAATCCTCGGAACAGTTGGCTCAAGGACAATAACAGCCACTTTTTATTCTCTACAGAATACTAAAATTCCCGTATTTTGTGCAGCTGTAGGAATGTTTATAAATATTTTCCTCTCAATTCTTCTCATGAATACAATGAAACATAATGGATTAGCCCTTGCCTACTCCTTAGCAGCAACTGTTCAGTTTTCAATGCTTGCAATCCTTATTAAAAAATCAGTCAAAGAAATCTCTTTCAATAATATTTTCCCCTCTTTCTTAAAAAGCACAATAGCATCCTTGATAAGTGTTGCTGTAGCAAAAGGATTTTGTGATATAAATTCTTCTCTTTGGCTAAAGAGCGAAAAAATGTTAATAAAATTTATATGGCTTGGCTTTGCAATTTTTATTGCTGTTTTTCTTTATGTTCTTATCTGTTA
This sequence comes from uncultured bacterium, assembly GCA_937998865.1. Lineage (GTDB taxonomy): Bacteria > Nitrospirota > Thermodesulfovibrionia > Thermodesulfovibrionales > Thermodesulfovibrionaceae > Thermodesulfovibrio. The sequence continues at coordinate 22,818 of CALLBR010000005.1, read as the reverse complement.
TTTGCTTAAACATGAAGAACTTGGTTATATTTTAAAAAAGTTAAGGAGCAGGAAATGAAAATTAAGAGATTTGAAGTAGGAGCCCTTGGTGTAAATTGTTATGTCCTATATGATGAAAAAACAAAAAAAGCCTTAGTAATTGATCCTGGTGATGAACCAGAACTTATTCTTGATTTCATAAGAGAAGAGGGTTTATCCCTTCAATACATCATTTGTACGCATGGTCATTTTGATCATATTGGTGCTGTAAAGGAATTAAAAGAAGAAAGTAGAGCAAAAGTTATTCTTCATCAAAGTGATCTTGAAATGTACAGGAATGCGCCCCAAATCGCTTCTCAATTTTTTGGCATTAGGATAGATTCTCAACCAGAACCTGAAATTTTACTAGAAAATGAAATGACAATGAATTTAATTGATAAAGAGATTAAATTTATTCATACTCCAGGTCATTCCTTAGGAAGTATTTGTATTTATATTGACAATTACCTTTTTACAGGTGATACCCTCTTTGCAGGCTCTGTAGGAAGAACAGATCTTATGGGAGGTAGTATGGAACAACTTCTTAATTCTTTAAAAAAATTATCTTCTCTTCCTCCTGAGACCATTATTTTACCTGGTCATGGCCCAAAAACTCAGCTTAGGATAGAGATAATGACAAATCCCTTTTATCATGAGATTCATTAGAATTTTAGCATTATTTTTGTTTATATTTATCTTATCTTGTAGTAAAAGTTCTGAAGAGCAAAAGTATCAAATACAGAGGGAAGACTATATTAGTGGATCTCCCCTTGTTATTGGCGTATTACCTGAAGAGTCTCCAAGAACTATATATGAAAAACTATATCCTTTAAAAAATTTCCTTTCTCAAAAACTTCAGAGATCTGTTCACATAGAGATAGCTAAGGATTATGCTGATTTAGAGAATAAAATACAGGAAAACAGAATCCATTTACTATTCATAGATCCAGCGATTTATTGTGAACTTAAGTGGCATATGAAAAATAAAATATTTCCTCTAATTAAACCTGAAGGAGGAATAGCTGAGACAAGAAGTGTTTTTGTTACCAAAGAGGAAAGTAAAATTGAAAAAATATTTGACTCTCTGGGTAAAAGAATTGCTCTTGGTGATGAAAAGTCATCCTTTAGCTATCTTATTCCTCTTTCCATGTTAAGAGATGTTGATATATCATTAAAAGATTTCAAATCAGTAGGAATTTTAGGAAAGGAACAAAAAATAGCTCTATCTATAATGATAGGCGACTATGACATAGGTGCTATGAGCGAAGTAGTGGCAAATAAATATTTAAAGTATGGACTGAAAATAATAAGATATTCTGAACCCACTCCGAGATTTTTAATATCTTATGTGAAGGGGCTATCAAATGAAGAAATTGATAAAGTAAAGGATGCTATAATCCAAGCATCAGCAGAGGACACAGTACGTAAAGCCTTAGGAATAGAAAAATTTCTAATTGCTGAAGACAGAGATTTTGACTATATTAGAATCATAATAAAAAACATTAAGGGAGTTGATTACATTCAATATGGACCAAAAACACTTAAGGTTGCCATACTTCCTCTTTATAGCCCTCTCACTATATACAAAAGATATGAACCCCTTATGCGATACCTTTCTGAAAACACTGGATATGAATTCAAATTGGTAATTCCTAAAAATTTTGAAGAGTTTATAAAGTTAGCAAGTGAAGGAAAAGTGGATTTTTCTTATCAAAATCCTTATGTTTACTCAATAATATCCAAAAAATATCCCATAAAACCCCTTGCTATAACAATAGGGGAAGACTGCACTACTGAAGAGGGAATTTGCGGAGGAGAAAAATTCCGTGGCATTATAATTACAAGAAAAGATAGCAATATCAATAAGATTGAAGATTTGAAAGGTAAAAAAATAATGATAGTCTCTCCTACCTCAGCAGGTGGCTATCTATCTCAAAAAATATATCTTGAAAAGAAGGGTTTTAATCTAAATAAAGATTTCAAATTAATTGATGCAAAGAGACAAGAAAAAGTAATCATAGGAGTATACAAAGGAGAAGCTGAGGCAGGATTTGTAAGAGAAGCTGCCCTTAGTGTCTGGGCAAATGAAGTAGATATATCCAAAATAAAAATTCTCGATTATGGTGAATACCTCCCAAATTGGCCCTTTGCCGTTGTGAACAACAGAAATAATGCTCTAACAGAGAAAGTTAAAAAATTGATAATTGATATCAATGATGAAAAAATATTAAAGAAAGCAAAAGTTAAAGGTTTTAAAGAAGCAAAAGATGAAGATTTGTCAACACTTCAAAAACTCAGTTATTAAAAAATCTCTGAAAAATATTGTTAGACTAAGCATAAGCTGGAAAATATTCTTTTCCTTTTTGATTATCTTTTTGATTATAGTTTTATTGATTAATTTTTTAATAATTAACTATCAGAAAAAATCCTTGAAGGAGCAAATAAATACCAACGTGCTTTTACAATTAGAAAATCTATCAAAAGATGTAATAGATAATTTAGTTTTTTTTGATCCTTTGGCAATAGATGAAAAATTAGCTCTTACCATGAATAATCCGGGGATAGAATATGTCATGATAGCTGATCAAAGGGGAAGAATTGTAGGACACAGTGATAAAAAATATCTTGGTAAAAAAATTGACATAGATTTTATTAAATGGCAAAAAACAGATAAAGAAGGAATTCTACATATTAATTTACCAATTAGAGCTGGTGATACCTATTTCGGAATCTTAAGAGCAGGAGTTTCAGAGAATAAGATAAATCATCATATAGATGAAGTTACAAAGGCACTTAAAAACTATATATATATTATTAGTTCTTTTTCCTTCATTTTGACAATCTTTTTGTCTTTCATGTTATCAAAAACACTCCTAAACCCCTTGAAAAAATTGAAAAATAAAATAGCTAACATAGGTACAGACAAACTTGAAATATGTGAAAATCCAAACACTGTACTTTGTAAAGATATTCTAAAATGTGAAAAAAAGGACTGCCCCGCCTTTGGCAAGGAAAGATGCTGGATTATCAAAGAAGCAAAGGAAAATTGCAAAATGTCTTATATCATAGACTGTCATGACTGTTATGTATATAAAATCTCCTGTGGAGATGAAATAGGATATCTAATTGAAACCTTCAATGAAATGATAATAAAACTTAAACACTCTCTTCAAGAGCTTGACAAAGCCACTAAGGAGAAATTAAAACTGGAAAAATCCTCTGCTATGGCAGAGATGGCCATGACTGTTGCCCATGAAATAAAAAATCCTCTAAATGCTATCAAAGCATCAACAGCTTATATAAAATCTAATTTTCAGGGAGAAGTACTCAGAGAATTTTTATCGATTATTGATAAAGAGACAGAAAGACTAAACGAACTTATTACAAGCTTTTTATCCTATGCAAGACCTGTGCCCATTAAATATGAAAAAGGTAATATTAATGAGACAATAATAGAGGTGATAAAACTTGTAGAGACGGAGATAGTGGAAGAGAATAAAATATTGAAAACAGAATTTGAAAACTCTATACCTGAATTTTATTTTGATCACCATCAAATTAAACAAGCAATACTCAACCTACTAGTAAATGCCATTGATGCAACGAAAAGCGGAGACCTTATTGAGATAAAGACCGAAAAACTTAATAACAAAATAAGAATAGTTATAAAAGACACAGGTACTGGTATACCAGAAGAACTTTTAGATAAAATATTTGAACCTTTTTTTACAACAAAAACTACTGGTTCAGGACTTGGACTTGCTTGTGTTGAGAGAATAATCAAGGATCATGAAGGTTCCATAAAAGTAATCAGTAAACAAAAAGAAGGTACAAATTTTATGATAGAATTACCGCTTAAGTAGAGACAAAAGTGGCAAATATATTATACATAGATGATGAAATTAGTGCTTTAAAGGCAATCTCAGCAATTCTTAAGAAGGAAGGCTATAAAATTTTCACTGCCACTACTGCAGAAGAAGGCATAGAGATTCTTAAAGCTAATGAAATTGAGTGCCTCCTCCTTGATTATAAATTGCCAGGAATGGATGGAATAGATTTATTAAGATGGCTAAAATTCAATGAAATTACAATTCCTACCATAATGATAACTGCCTTTGGAACCATTGAAAAAGCAGTAGAGTCAATGAAACTTGGAGCTTATCATTTTTTAGTAAAACCTGTAGATACTGCTCTTCTTATAAATGTAATAAAAGAGGCAATTGAAAAATCTAAGGGAATTAAAGAAATAGAGAGCATAGAAAATCCCTTCCCTGAAATAATTGGAAAAAGTAAAACCATGCAAGAAATTTTCTACATAATGCAAATGGTATCGGAGAGCAACGCAAATGTCCTTATAACAGGTGAGTCTGGAACAGGAAAAGAGCTTGTGGCAAAAGCTATCCATAAAAATTCTCACAGAAAATCAAATCCTTTTGTAATTGTTGATTGCACCACTATTCCTGAAAATCTTCTAGAAAGTGAGCTTTTTGGACATGAAAAAGGAGCTTTCACAGGAGCGGTAGACAAAAAAATTGGACTTCTTGAAATGGCAAATGGAGGCACTGTCTTTTTAGATGAAATTGGAGAATTACCTATGGCACTTCAGAAAAAACTTCTGAGATTCCTTCAAGAAAAGGAACTCCAAAGAATTGGTAGCCTTCAGAGAGTAAAAATAGATGTAAGAGTAATCTCAGCTACAAATAGGAATCTTGAGAAAGCAATTCAAGAAGGTTCATTTAGGGAAGATCTTTACTGGAGGCTTAATGTTGTCAGAATAAACCTTCCACCTTTAAGAGAAAGAAAAGAAGATATACCTCTTTTAGTAAATCATTTTGTGAGCAAATTCTCAAAGGAGAATAATAAACCAATTCCACAACTGGAGCCAGAAGTAATGGAAGCCCTCATGAATTACGATTGGCCTGGTAATATTAGAGAGTTGGCAAATGTAATAGAGAGAGCTATCGTTTTGTCACCTTCAGGTTTAGTTTCCATGAAACATCTTCCAAGAAGAATTCAAGAGAAAAGTGGTTGGAATATAATCAAAGAAAATACATTGAATCTTCACGAAGTAGAAAAGTCATTAATTTTAAGAGCATTAAATAAAACGGGATGGAATCAAACAAAAGCAGCAGAAATATTGGGCATTTCCCGTAAACAACTTCGAACAAAAATGAAACATCATGGATTGCTTCCTTACTCAGAAGAGGAGTAAAAAATAAGGGCCTGGATAATAATATCCAAGCCCTTACCAAAGGAGGGTGGGGGTGGGATGAGAGCCTAAGCTCACATAGCGAAAATAAAATCGGGAATTAGACCAAATAAAATGACAAAGCCTGCATTCAATAAAATGACTAATTTTAAGTTTGAAGGAACACCAAATGCCTCCGTTTCCATATATTCTTTTGAGACAAAAAACATTTTCATAACTATTCTAAGATAATAGTAGGCTGACAAGATAGAAAATAAAATTCCAAAAACTGCAATCAACAAATGTCCTGCTTGAATTGCTGATTTAAAAACTAAAAACTTAGCTATGAAACCACCAAAGGGAGGTATTCCTGCTAAAGAAAACATAAAACATAACATACATAAAGCTATTATAGGATTTACACTATACAGACCATTATAACCTTCAATTTTTTCTCCTTGTGGATTCGCCAAAATTACAGAAAAAGCACCCAAGTTCATGAAAGCATAAACAATCATATAAAACACTAAAGAGGACATACCTTCTGGAGATCCTGCTAAAACGGCAAGCATTACATAGCCTGCATGAGCTATAGATGAGTAGGCAAGAAGTCTTTTTATATTGTTTTGTCTTAGAGCAAGTATGTTTCCTAAGGCCATTGTAAGAAGAGCTATTGTGGAAATAGGGAGTAGCCAAAGTTCAGGTTTTGAAATCAAGGCTTCAAAGATGAATCTTCCTATAGCAGCTAAGGCTGCTGCCTTAGGACCCACGGACATAAAAGCAGTAACTGTAGTTGGTGCTCCCTCATAAACATCTGGAGACCATTGATGAAAGGGCGCGCAGGCAGCTTTGAAGGAAAGAGCAGATAAAATGGCAAAGGTGCCCATGAAATGATAAATTGTAATATCTTTTTGATTTTTAAGAATTTGTGAAATTCCATGGAAATCTGTAGTACCAAAAAGTCCGTAGAAGCCTGCTATTCCAAAAAGAAAAATGGCAGAGGCAAAACTTCCCAGAATATAATATTTCATTGATGCCTCATTTGAAAAAAGGTCTTTAATCCCAAAACCTGCCAGTAGGTAGAGACAAAGTGACATTAATTCTACTGCTAAAAAAAGAGGAATTAAATCCTTTGACGACACAATAAGCATCATGGCAAGGGTGCTAAGTATCATCAAAAGAGAATACTCGTAAAATAGTTCATCTTTAATTTTTTCATACTTTAGGGAGATAAGAATGGAAAAGGTTAAATTTATTAGAAAAACCAGCTTAAGGCTCTGACTAAAATTATCAGCAACAAACATGCCATTGAAAGCCTTTCCTTGGAATGAAAATAAAGTTAAAGCTGTAAGGATTGAAATAATGATGACAGTAATACCATTAAGTTTTCTGTTCTTTAACAGTAATCCCTCAAAAAAGTAAAGTATGAAAAAAAATGTAAGAGTTATCTCAGGAACCATAGCATAGAATTTTTCCATTTAACAGCCTCCTTATCTAAAAGTTAAAGCAGAATTCATAAATAAATCTTCGAGTAACATCTTTACTGAGGATGTCATATAATCAAGAGCCACCGAAGGTTGAAAACCGATAAGTAAAACAAGAAAAATTAATGGAATGAACATTACAATTTCTCTTAAATTTAAATCATACAATTGTTCTCTCATGTCCGCTTTTATCTCATTCAAAACAACCCTATAGTATAGCCAAACCATATAAGTTGTACCGAGAGCTATGCCTAAAATAAGAGGAGTACCAATGTATATGCTGCTTTTGAAAGCTCCAAGCATTACCAGAAATTCACCTATAAAGGAATTTGTACCAGGAAAACCAATAGCAGCTGCTGAGAAAAAAGTATAGAATAAGACGAAAATAGGAACAGCTTTTCCTAAACCTCCATATTTTTCTAAATCCCTTGTGTGAGTCCTTTCATAAATAACCCCAATTAACATAAATAATGCTCCTGTCACAATGCCGTGATTGATCATTTGAAGTATGCCACCTTCCATGGCAACTTGATTAAAAGAGAAAATTCCTAAGGTAACAAACCCCATATGGCTTACACTTGAATAGGCAATGAGTCTTTTAAAATCATTTTGCATTAAGGTTACAAAAGCTCCGTAAATTATTGCGAAAATCGACAGTATTTGCATGAATAATTTCAAAGAAAGGGCAGCCTCTTGACAGAAAGGGATAGAGAATCTTAAAAATCCATAACCTCCAATTTTTAGGAGTATTCCAGCAAGTATTACACTTCCTGCAGTAGGCGCTTCTGTATGAGCATCAGGCAACCAAGTATGAAAGGGAAACATGGGAACTTTCACGGCAAAAGCAGCAAAAAATGCAAAAAATAGCCAATATTGAAATTCTAACGGAAGTTTTATCTTTAGGATTTCTGTTACATCAAAAGTTTTCCCTGCCATAAAATATAGACTTATAATTCCAATAAGCATTAAAATACTGCCTGCAAAGGTAAAAATTACAAACTTTACGGAAGCATAGACCCTGTTTGCACTTCCCCAGATACCGATTAATAAAAACATAGGAATCAACATAGCCTCATAAAAGAGGTAGAATAGAAGTAAATCCATAGCACAGAAAACACCTATCATGCAAGTTTCCATAAAGAGAATCATGGCATAAAAAAGCCTAACTCGCTCCTTAATGGCACTCCAGGAAACGGCTACGCAAAGTATGCTAATTATCAATGTTAATAAAACAAATAAAATGCTTAAGCCATCTACTCCTATCTTGTATTGGGCATTTATTGATGATAGCCATTTATATGATTCAACAAACTGAAAATGAGGATTTGTTTTATCAAAATTTATAAAGACAGGAAGTGATATAATCAAATTTGCCAGGGTTACAAAAAGAGCCACAAACTTTGCTATTGTCTCCTTTCTGAGGATTAAAATCAATAAAACTCCCAACAAAGGAAAGAAAATTATGAAGGAGACAAGAGGATAACTAAATGTTGTTTCTGCCATATTTCACCTCTAAATTAAGAAAGAAATTAGCATTATGAAAATCATTGAAATTATCCCTAAAATCATTATAAAAGCATAATCATGGGCTCTACCTGTTTGTATTTCCTTTAGGATGTTACTTATTTTCATGGATCCCTTTGCCATCCCATTATAAGTACCATCTATTCCTGATGAATCCAGAATTTTCAAAAAATTGGCTATTTTAAGCAAAGGCTTTATAACAGCATACTCATAGGCTTGACCTATGATGTTATATTCAATTTTCGCAAGAACATTGTGGCTAAAGGTAACAAAAAGGCGGGTTCCTTTTCTGTAAAACCAGTCTGTATCCAAATTAATACATCTAATTTCAGGTGGATAAATCCCTGAAAGCATAAGCAAAGTAAAAGCTAAGGCTGAAAAAGCAAGAAGTTGGGTCTGATCTATTACATGGGAAGGAGTATATGGTTCATAATCCACAGGATAGGGAAGGATTGAATAAAGAGGTCCTGGTAAAACACCTATAGCAATACACATAAATGCAGCTAATCCCATGGCAACCAACATATGGATGGGAGCCTCTTTTGGTCTTAAGCCAGAATCGTGACTAAAGAAAGCAAAAAAGGGAATCTTTATTCCAGAATGATGAAAAACACCAGCAGAAGCAAAAAGTAGAGCAATCCAAATAAGAAGCATCCCTCCCTCTGCTGCTGCAGACACTATCATAGACTTACTTACAAAGCCACTGGTTAAAGGGACTCCAGATATGGAAGCAGCCCCCACAATACAGAAAAGAGTTGTTAAAGGCATAGATTTATAAAGACCGCCCAAATCTGTGGCATTTATTTTACCTGTTCTATAAAGCACTGCACCCATGGACATGAATAATAAGGCTTTATAGAGAATATGACAAAAAGCATGAGCCACTGTTCCATTCAATGAAAGTTGTGTTCCTATTCCAATGCCAGTTACCATAAAACCAACTTGGTTAATAAGACTATAGGAGAGAACCCTTCTCAAGTTATTCTCAATAACAGCATAAAATATTGGAAAAGCTGTCATTATGGCACCTATATATATCAATAACTCTGTTCCGGGAAATCCTCTTGCTAAGACATATACAGCTGTTTTGGTAGTAAAGGCTGATAAAAAAACTGTTCCTGTCTCAGTAGATTCTGGATAAGCATCTGGTAACCATGCATGAAGAATTGGAAAAGCAGCATTTATGCCGAATCCAAGAAAAATAAGCCATTCTGCCAAGCCTTTTAAGCCTATGTAGTTAAATACTAGAGATCCTGTTTCTTTGTAATAAACCATTATTCCACCAAGCAGAAGAAGTCCACCAAAAATATGTACCATAAGATATCGCATACCTGCATTTACAGCCTTTTTTGTTTTTGCAGACCAAATCACATATGTGGCAGAAAAAGCCATAATCTCCCAAAAAACAAATAGAGTAATAAAATCTCCGGCAAAAATTGCACCTAAAGCTCCTCCAGCATAGATGAAAGCTGATATAAGATGAAGATTATCTTTCACATGAAGGCTGTATATTGATACTATTAGGGTGATGATGGCAAAAATATATCCAAAAGCAAGGCTGAGCCTATCTATCCTTCCAAATATTAACTCATAATCAAGAATTTTCAATTTCCAATAAATACCTTCAGAGAGGCTGAAAAGATAAGCTACTGTAAGAAGGGGAAGAAGGACTAAATATACTTGCCTTGTTCGACCCCTTAGAAAGGGAATCAAAAGAGATCCAAATATTAAAATCAAAGCTGGAGGTGTGAAGTTATTCATTGTAATAATCCTCCCTTCTCATAACTAGAGGGCGAAGAACATATTTAGCAACGAGAACAAGAAGAATACAAGCAACTAAACCATAGGCACCATAAAAAGAGGGATATCCGTCAAACCCGAAAAAATCATGTTTATGAATAAAAAGATCGATTACAATAAGAACTAAAAGAAAGATATAGAAAATCGTTAAAATTCTTTTTAAGCCTTTATCCATCTTTTTACTGCTCATTATTTAGCTCCTAAAAATACTATTAGTGCAAGATAAAGAGAACCTAATAAAAAAACTAAATAAAATATAGTTCTATAAAGAGGTATGGGATCATGTTTTAGAATCATTTTTTCCTCTCTTTCCCTATCCATCACTTTAAAACCTCCTTTGCAAGATTAACTATTAAATCAGGATATAAACCACCAATTATGCTTAATAGGGCAGTAATCGTCAAAGTTACTGCCATGAGGGGGTTTTCTTTAATGTCATGAGTATGTCCTTCCTGGAGAGATTCAGGAAAATTCTTAAAGTAGGCTCGGTAAATTATGGGTAAAAAGTATCCAGCATTAAGAAGAGAGCTAAAAAGTAAAAGGGACAATATTTCTATGCTTCCTCTCTCAAGGGCTCCTAAAAGAAGATACCACTTTGTTACAAAACCTCCTACTAGAGGAACGCCTATCATTCCTAATGCTCCGATTGTGAAAGCTGCCATTGTCCAAGGCATTTTCTTTGCAATTCCATCAAGCTGACTAACCTCTGTTTTATGGGCACACACATAAAGTGAACCAGCGCAGAAGAAGAGAGTTATTTTTGCAAAGGCATGGTTTGAAATGTGAATTATGCCTCCTATCATTCCGTTATAGGTGAGCAATAAAGCTCCAAGAATAATGTATGAAAGTTGGCTCACTGTGGAAAAAGCTAATCGTGCTTTAATATTATCTCTTGTTAATGCAATCATTGAAGCCACTGTAATGGTAAAAGCAGCCATAAATAAAGCTATGTCAGTGGATGGAAGTTCTTTAAGAAAATCTGTACCGTAAACAAAAAATATGACTCTTAAAATTGTAAATACGCCTGTTTTAACCACTGCCACAGCATGAAGTAAGGCACTTACAGGAGTTGGAGCCACCATTGCAGCAGGTAACCATCCATGCAAAGGCATTAAAGCAGCCTTTGCAAATCCGTAAAGATACATGAAAAATACAATGCTAAGAATTCCTGAATAAGTTTGCCTTACTGTTTCAGAAAATATGCCACCTTTTTTAAAATCAAGGGTTCCAGCAATTAAATAGGTAACAACAATAGCCGCCACCAGAAAAACTTTTGCAGCACCTATCAGATATATAGCATACTTTCTTGCACCTGCCTTTGCTTCTTCAGTCTCATGATGAGCCACCAAGGGATAAGTTACAAAAGTTAATCCTTCATAAAATAAAAACATAGTGAAAAGATTTGCTGAAAAAGCAACACCTATGGTTGTTGAAAGAGCTGCTGCAAAGCATGCGAAGTATCTTGTCTGTTTTCTCTCTTTGTGACCTCTCATGTAACCGATAGAATAGAAAGTTGTAATTATCCATAGAAAGGATGCGCCAATGGCAAATAACATTCCTAGGGCATCCACCCTAAATTTTATCTCTATACCTGGCAAAATTTGAAAAACTTGGCATTCTATGATTGTGCCCGATAAAACCTTAGGAAGCATACTGACTATAGCTGAAAACTTAATAATACCTGCTAATAAAGACCAAAACTCCCTTAGATTAGGATTTCGCTCACCTGTTGCAATTATGAGAGGAATCGCTAAAAGAGAGACTATTATTGGTACTAAAGGTAAGAAAGAATACTCTATGTTCATCATTCTTCCCTTAAAAGATTAAAATCTTCAAGTTTCAGAGTTTTTCTGTTTCTATAAGCCAAAACAAGAATAATTAAACCTACTGCCACTGCACCACCTGCCAGAGCTATAACAAAAAGGGCAAGTATCTGACCTCTTATATCCTGCATGTAATGACTCAGAGCCACAAGTGATATATTTACAGCATTAAGCATTATTTCAATAGATAAAAACATCATGATAAGATTTCTTCTTGTTAAAAAGCTAAATGCTCCAATAAAAAAGACAATTACGCTCAAGATAAGGTAGTAACTAAGTGGTACCATTAGTTTTCCTCCTCAATGCCACAATCCCTACTCCCAATAAAGGAACAAGTAAGATAAAACCTAGAATTAAAAAAGGAAATAAATATTCATTGAAAAGGACTGTGCCTAATACTTTTGTATGTCCCTCTTTTTCAATTAATTCAATAGAGTAAATGCCTTTAAAGTTATTTTTAAAGCTCCAGACACCTAGAAAAGCAAAAAATAGTAAAAAAAGTATCCCGTAGAGCCTTGAAGACCATTTATGTAGGAATACCGCTTCTTTAATCTCCTCCTTTAAGTTGAGCAAAAATATTACAAAAAGAAACATTACAAGAATAGCACCAGCATAAACTATAAGTTGAACCATAGCCAGAAATTCTGCGTTTAGTAAAAGATAAAGTCCACCAAGATGAATAAACATAAGAAGTATCCAAAACAAACTATAAACAAGATTTTTCCTCGTTATAGCAGCTAAGGCTGAGGCTATAATTAGTATGGCAAAATATACGAAAATTATCTTTACCATTTTCAATCCCCTTTAATGGAATTTCTTAACAAAGGCAATTATAATTAAATTAATTATTCCAGCTGGGATAAGCACTTTCCAGCCTATGTTTAATAGCTGATCAAATCTGTATCTTGGAAAAGTAGCTCTTACCCAAATATATAAAAATATAAAGGCATAAACTTTAATGGCAAACCATAGTAAGCCGGGAACTTTATGAAGAAAGGGAAATATATGGGTTATAAACTTAGGAACAGTCCAACCTCCCAAAAAACAGAGGGCACATAAAGATGCCATTATATACATAGCAACATATTCAGCAAGGAAAAACAAAGCATAGCGGAAGGCGCTATATTCTGTTAGATATCCTGCTACAAGTTCTGTCTCAGCTTCTGGAAGATCAAAGGGAGCTCTATTAGTCTCTGCAAAGGCTGCAACAATGAAAACAACAAACCCGATTATTTGAGGTATAGCATAAATGCCAAAAATTGTATTATGCTGAGCTATCACAATATCCTTTAGATTAAGAGAGCCCGAAGCAAGTACAACTCCTGCAAGACTTAGAGCAAGAGCAATTTCATAAGATAAAACCTGACTTGCAGATCGAAGTCCTCCAAGAAAAGAATACTTGCTGTTTGACGCCCATCCAGCAAGTATAATTCCATACACAGCAATTGATGCAGAAGCTAATATGAAGAGCAATCCTATGTTTAAATCAGCTAATACAAAATTGGCAGTAAAAGGTATAACAGTTAAATTAACCATTGTAAAGACTAAAACAATCAAAGGTGCAATCTGAAAAATAAACTTTTCTGACTTTACAGGAATAATATCCTCTTTGAAAAATATTTTTATAAAATCTGCTATAGGCTGAAGTAATCCATGAGGACCAACTTCCATAGGACCCATTCTTGCTTGAGCACGGCCAATTATTTTTCTCTCTGCATAAGTGGTATAGGCAACGTGAGCAAGGACAATTGCAAAAACAATCATAGTTTTTATTATCATTAAAAGGAACTCTAACATTAATATCCTCCATCATCAAGGTAATTTTGATTAAATAACTGTCTAAAGCCGCTCCAAATTTCCTTGCCCTTTAAAGGATAATCTTTTCTAAGAGGATGACCATTCCAGTCTTCTGGCATGAGTATTCTTCTTAAATCTGCATGTCCCTTAAAGCTAATACCAAACATGTCATAACATTCTCTTTCGTGCCAATTAGCCCCTTGCCAAAGATCTGTAATAGTATCTATTTCGGGGTCTTCCTCATGAACTTTAACTCTTACTCTTAGATGCATTTTTCTCCAAATACTGTATAGATTGTAAACAACTTCAAATCTTGGTTTTTCTGGATAATAATCAACTCCGCAAAGATCCTGAAGATGATTAAAACCTTCTTGTTCCTTTAGATATTTAATAATCTTCTTTGCATTTTGTTTATTTATCAGTATTGCAGTCTGCCCTCTAAACTCTTTTATCTCAATTATTTCTGTTGCAAAGAGAGCTCTCACTTTTTCTATTAACTTTTGAAGATTTCCTATTTCTTGTGCCATTGGAGGGCTCCTATAAAAATCTCATAAATATAACCTAATAAAATAAGGCTAATAAAAATTAACATGGCCCAAAATCCTTCTAAGGAAATCAAATCAAATGCTAAAGCCCAGGGATATAAAAATATTACCTCTACATCAAATACCACGAATAGTATGGCAAGCAAAAAAAATCCTATAAAAAATCTACTTCTAGTATCTCCACTCGGAAGATTACCACTCTCATAGCTCATGAGTTTGACAGGATTGAATTTTTTTGGAGCCAATATTTTATTAATCAATAATCCTCCCACCCCAAAAATTGTTGAAAAGGCTAAAGCAATGATAACAGGTAAATATTTAGTTGGTATGTAATTTCCTGGTTCCATTTAATATTCTTCTCCTTTATTCATAAACTTCAAAACTGCCTTGGGATTTCTTTTTGCTGAAGGTAATCTCCGTCTGTTTATTCCCGGCAGATACCAAAATTTATTAAGGTATTCCTCTTCCTCATGATGTTTGATAAAGTCATCCCAATTGTTAAGAAGCTTCTCTCTATTAAAATAATTAGTTTCTCTGTCATAGGAGGCATACTCGAAAAACTCTGTAAGCACAAGGGCATTAACTGGGCAGACTTCTTCACAGTAACCACAAAAAATACATCTTAGAGCATCAATTTCATACTTTCTTAGCACTCTTGCTCCAGTTTCTGAGTTTATGACGAAGTCTATGTATATGCATTGAGAAGGACAAACTTGAGCACACTTAGTACAGGCAACGCATCTTTCTTTGCCAGTTTCTGGGTCACGAACAAAAGCATGTCTACCTCTAAAACCAGGCTCAATTGCCCTTTTCTGTTTTGGATAACGAATCGTTACTGGTGTTGTAAATATGGTCTTAAAGGTTATAATTAATCCTTTAATCAAATCAAGGAAAAATAATCTTTTTAAAAAATTGCTCATCGGTCAGCCTCTCCCATAACAATGTCAAGAGTTCCAATTATGGCAATTATGTCTGCAAGGAGATGTCCCTCACAAAGCTTTGGTATAGCTGATATATGAATAAAGGAAGGAGCTCTCACTCTCATCCTATAGGGTTTGCCTCCTCCATCACTTACAATGTAAAACCCTAATTCTCCTTTGGGAGCTTCCACAGCTGAATAAATTTCCCCTTTTGGAAGCACTTCATATTTTTCATCAGTAAATTCTACAAAACCACTCCAAAGAGATTCCCCCCCTTTTATTATCCTTTTTGATTGAGGAGCTAAATCTATGTCAGGTGAGTCTTCAGCCAGAATTTCACCTTCGGGCATTTTCTCAATACATTGCTTTACAATGAAAGCAGATTGCCTCATCTCACGAACTCTACATAAATACCTATCATAGGTATCACCATGCTCTCCCAAGGGCACTTCAAAATCAACCTCACTGTAGGCATCGTATGGAGCGTGTTTTCTTATATCATAATAAACTCCTGAACCTCTCAAAGCAGGACCCGTAATTCCTAAGGAAACAGCCTCTTCAGGAGAGATAACTCCTATTCCTTTGGTTCTTGCTATCCAAATACGATTTTCCGTGAGAAGAGTTTCGTATTCATCTACTCTTTTTACCATAACCTTCATAAATTCATAAATTTCTTCTAAAACATGTTTCTTTATGTCTAATCTAACCCCTCCTATTCTTGGGTAGCTCACAGTGAGACGTGCACCACAAATTTTCTCGAAAAATTGTAATATTTGTTCCCTCTCTCTGAAAGCATAAAGAAAAACAGTCATGGCACCAATGTCAAGGGCATGAGTGGCAAGCCAAAGAAGGTGGCTACTAAGTCTTGTAAGCTCTGCCACCATGGTTCTTATAAATTTTGCTCGAGCTGGAGGCTCTATACCCATTAATCTCTCAACAGCTAAACAATAAGCAATATTATTTGACATGCTTGATATGTAATCAAGTCTATCTGTGAGAGTCATAGCAGCTGGATAAGTTTTAAACTCAGCTAATTTTTCTATTCCCCTGTGAAGATAACCTACTTCAGGTAAAATCTTCTTTACTCTTTCACCTTCGAATTCACAAAAAAGTTTAAGCACCCCGTGAGTGGCAGGATGATGAGGTCCCATTTGTAGAACAAAAGTTGTTTCATCTACTTTTTCTATTTCCAACTGCCCCATCTTCCCTCTTCCTTCATTATTTTTTCTTTTAATTTAATTAAACCTTGCATTAAAGCTTCAGGTCTTGGAGGGCATCCTGGAATATAAACATCTACAGGTAAAAATTGATCTGCTCCTTGAACAGTACTGTAAGTATCGAATATACCTCCTGTGCAAGCACAGCTTCCCATGGCTACTACATATTTAGGCTCTGGCATTTGATCATAAACACGCTTTACAATAGGTGCCATTTTATAAGTAACAGTGCCTGCAATAATGATGACATCAGCTTGCCGAGGTGAGGCTCTAAAAAGAATGCCAAAGCGATCAAGATCTAAATGAGAAGCTCCTGCAGCCATCATTTCAATAGCACAACAGGCTAATCCAAAAGTAAGTGGCCATAAAGAGTTAGATCTTCCCCAATTGACAATCTTATCTAGGGTAGTAATGATAACATTACTACCCTTTATTATCTTAGTGTTTTCCTCTACTACAATTAAATCTTTATTATCAGTATAAAGAGGCATAAGTATCCTTTACGAATCTTTCTCTCTTGAGTTTTGAAGCTTCATCGGCAGTAATAAATTTCAAAGCTTTTGTAGTGCATTTGGTAACACAGGCAGGCTTAAGACCCTCATCTACTCTGTCTTTACAATAATCACATTTTACCACTTTACCTGTCTCAGGATTCCACTGAGGTACTCCCCATGGACAAGCAGTAATACAAGATTTACACCCAACACAGAGGCTCTGTTCAACAAATACTATTCCATCCTTTGAACGCCTCTGCATAGCTGCTGTTGGGCAAGCCTTCACACACCATGGATCTTCGCAATGAAAACATGGCATAAAAATAAATCTTTGTTTTGGAAGTCCACCTAAGAGTTTTATCTCAGTCTCTATGATTCTGCAAAGCCTAGGTCCAAGGGGAAGTTCATTTTTTGTTTTACAGTGAACTTCACAGGCATAACAACCTATGCATCGGTCGTGATCTTGATATATGTAGTAGATGCTCATAATATCCTCCTTAAGCCTTCTTTACTTTTACAAAATTTTCAAAGAGAGCACCTGTATGGCTTCCATATGCCATTCTGTCAAAAGCTCCTTTCAGTAGTCTTCCTTCATTTAATCCCTTACCATAGGAACGACTCTTCCAAGGAACTTCATTTTCAAAACCTCTATACATAAATACAGCCTCAGGATGAATAAAGGGAGTCACTTTAGCACGAATCTTACCCGTAAAATCACCAGAAGAAACCTCTACCCAGTCACCATCTTTTATGCCCAGTTTGGAAGCTACTTTATCATTAATCCAAAGGTCATTTTCAGGCAGTATTTCATTAAGATATTTATTATTGTGAGTCTGAACATGAGTATGAGTAGCTACTCTTCCAAAGAGAAGTCTGAATTCGCCTTCATCAGTATTGGGCTTTAAAGGAGATTGATATTCCAAGAAAAAGGGCACCTCTCTTTCAGCCATCTTAGTTGATAAAATCTCTATTTTACCAGAAGGTGTTCTAAATTTAAGTTCATCTCTTGAATACATTTTAGGATCTTTACAAAGGGCTACCTGTCCTGTTTTATTAAAATCATCAATCTTGATTCCTGTTCCCTCCAGTTGGTAATTCCAAAGATCTTGAATAGTCTCATAGGGCATGTATTCACCAACTCCATAAGCTTCAAGAAGACCCTTTACAATCTCCCATTTACCTTTTGTATCATAAATTGGCTTTATTGCCTGTTTTCTCATAACTAAAGTAGGTTTGGCTCCTCTTTGCATTCCAATTATATCGTCTCTTTCAAGATAGGTGGATTCTGGCAAAACCACATCTGCATACCAAGAGGTGTTTGAGTAGTTAACATCAATTGTCACTAATAAATCTAAACCGTTTAGGAGTTCTTCTATGTCCTTTTTTGGAATTCCTGCAAAGGGATCATACCTAACTACAAATAGCGCTTTTATGGGATAGGGTTGGCCAGTTTTTATTGCTCTGTAGAGATGTAGAATATGACCTGTACCATCAAATAGAAAACCTTTACCTTCTTCTTGTTCAACTCTTTTTTCCTGAGGTGCTGGAATTCTCTCTAAAAGACTGTTTAATCCCTTTGCACCTACCTCTTTTGGTGTCTTAGCTAAAATAAGACCTCCTTTTTGTTCAATACTTCCAAGGAGAGCATTTAGAATTATTACAGATTGAGCAAAATAAAAAGCATCCATATATCTTGCGGCAAACCATCCCGGATAGAGGATAACTCTTGGCTTTGCCTCACTCAATGCTCTTGCTAAACCTTGAATTTCATAAGCTGGAATTCCTGTCTCCCTTTCAGCCCACTGAGGTGTGTAGTTCTTAACAAAATCTTCCAGTTCTGGCAAGCCCGTCATGAATCTATCGATGAAATCTTTGTCATATAGATTCTCTCTTAAAATTGTGTGAATGAGAGCTAAAGTGAGAGCATAGTCTGATCCTGGTCTTATTTGGAAAAATCTTGTGGCTTTTGTGGCAGTCTTTGATACTCTCACATCAATGTAAGTCAGATCAGCTCCATCCTCAAGAGCTTTAATAATGTTATTTACCTCTCTTACTCCTAAAGCCTCAATGGCATTTCTACCAAAGAATACCATGTGTTTTGTGTTAGCAAAGTCATATCCTACCTCTGGTCTCGTATAACCTAAGAGACACTGATATGCTTGATTCACATTATTTCTACAAAAATCGTCATGACTAAAATAATTTGGAGACCCCATACCTCTTACTATTAACCTTTGGATCTCGCCAAATAACCCTCCTCCTCTGTCAAGTAATGCAAGAGTTCTATTTCCATATTTAGACTGAATTTCCTTTACTTTTTCAGAAACATAACTAAATGCCTCTTGCCAGCTTACTCTTTTGAAATGTCCTGAACCTCTCTGCCCAGTTCTAATCATAGGATATTGAAGTCTCTCAGAATCATAAAGAAGAGCAATACCTGCTGAGCCCCTGGCACAGAGGCTACCCTCCATGCCAGGAACATAAGGATTTCCCTCAAGCCATTTTACCCTACCATCTTGAACTTCCACTCTAACAGGACATCTTACGGAGCACATACTGCAATGGCTAAAAACTGAATATTTCATTTCTCTGACCTCCTAAAATACTCCCAATAACTGTAGTGCAAGAATCAAAAGACCAAGACAGGCAACTCTTTTTACAATAACAGGATTTAGTTTTTTTGCAATCTTAGGTCCTAAATATCCTCCCAAAATTGCTCCAGGAAACATAATCAAGAAAAATATTAAATCAAAATTACCGAATCCATAATGCCTGAAGGTACCCATAAGGGTATTGAAGAAAATAGCAAGGAGAGAACTTCCCACTATAACATACATGGGTAGCCTCATACCAACTGCCATGAGAGGAACCATAAAAGGACCTCCACCAAAACCAAACATGGACGATACAACAGCTATGAGAAAAGCACCTGGTATACCTATAAAAAGATTTGCCTTAAATTCTTGTCCCCAAAATTCAATCCTCATATTTATTTACCTCCTTCAGCTTTTTTCTTTGCAGCTTCTTCAGCTCTCTTTTTAAATTCCTTCAATATAGCTTGTTCTTTCTTGTTCTTCTCGAGATATTTTGGTGTTGTCTGCCAGAACATTAAAGCTGCTAAAATTATCAAAACCCACCCAAATAGGAATTTATACTGTTCTAAAGTTATGAGCTCTGTAAGTTTTGGACCAATAAAACCACCCACAAGCATTGCAATTCCTAAGGTTATACCAAGTTTTAAGCTTATAAAGTTAATTCTGGAATAGTTATAGATTCCTGTACCTTGGGAGAAAAGAACTGTGGGCATTACAGTTCCTGCCACAACTGTATGAGGAAGACCGAGCATAACGAGGATTGGATTAAGAATAAATCCACCACCAGCACCCATCAAAACTCCAAAAGTTGTAATGGCAGCTGTTAAAAGGAAGGGCCAAAGGACATTAACAGTTCTTCCTGCATTAGGCAAATATACACTTGGGAAAGAGATGTCATTCTGAACTACCAGGGGTTCACTTTTTAAATCCTTGTCAACTTTTGCAACTACAAAATATTTACCAGGTGCAGCGTTTTCTGGAAGTTCAACACTTGCCTTAAAAGTTCCGTCTTCTTCAATTTTTAAATTTGAAGAGAAGACATTGCCAACGGTACGAAATCTTGCCTTTAGAAGTTGCATTGATCTCCGCTTATTTTCCTTTTCATCCATTGGCTCTAGTTTAGTACCTCTTGAACCAATGATACTTTCCCATAGAGTGGTTTGATATCTGTCAATCTTAATTTTTGCTGGATAGCCATAAACAGCATCTGCTCCGGATTTTTTAATTATTTCAGAAACACTCCATTTTTTGCCTTTAGCTTTTTCCTCCTCCAAAATTGATTTGTATTTTTCAGGTAAAATTAATCTGTAAAAACCGGGCATCTCATCAGTCATATAGAAGATATAGGGCCTTTTACCTGTTTTTGGATCAGGATCAGCATCTAATCTTGCTGCTCTAACAGTTTTCTCTGACCAAACTTCAATATACACATCTCTTCCTGCTGGTGCTTTACCAGTAATTATTATCTTACCTCCTCCAGAAAGCTGATTTTTGTCTACCTGAACAATAATTTTATCTGCAGGAGATGCTTCCTTCGGTGGTTCTGAATCTTTTTTCTCTGTTGATGTTTGAGAATAAACTGTAACGGAAAAGACTGATAAAATCATCAGAACTGTTAAGAATTTTAAAAAGTTTTTCATATGTTTTACCTCCGATAAAATATTATCTGACTATTAAGACTGATTGAGTGGCGTTTGCTGCCACCCTTTGAGTTACACTTCCAAAGAGTGTCCTTTCTGTAGCATCTTTGCCTTTGGAGCCAAGGACAATTAAATCAAAAGCGTTCTTAGAATAATCCACTATAACATCTGCTGGTGTACCTTCCAGTATAATGGTTTCTCCTTTCACCCCCTTTTCCTCAAGAATTTGTCTTGCTCTGTTTAGATTTCCCTCCATTTCGGCTTTAAATATTGCCTCCACTGTAGCGCAATCAACGCCAACCTCTAAAAAGCAAACTTTTGGGATAACAGAAAGAACAGTAATGTGAGAGTCAAATTTCTGTGCTAAATTGATGGCTTCATTTAGAGCCCTTTGTGACCACTCAGAACCATCAAAACATACTAAAATCCTTTTCATCAACACACCTCCTTTAAGTTCTTAAAAAATCCGCATGCAATAGGCTTGCCAATTAAAAATTGTTGAAATATATAGAGAAGAAAAAACTTAGATTGGTCTATTTTGCACATGAAAATCTTCAGGTGTGCCATTTGGAACAACAAGGAATCTTAAAAGACTTTAATGCTTTTTAAAAGGCTATTTATTTAGAATTTTTGTTGTTTATTCTTAGATACTTTCGAGAAAGGTAAATTAATAATAAAATAACTCCAAGGATTATTAAAAAAGCAAGAGCATATTCCATATAAAGAATCCCTTTTTTCACTTTATCAAGAAATACTCCTCCCATATACCCAGCATAAATCATAATTGTCAGAACAATAGCAGCACCTATAGCATCTATTAAAAAAAACTTTATAAATGAAACTTTGGTCATTCCTGCCAAGAGAAAAACCTGAGCTCTAAAACCTACAAGAAGCCTTCCTGCAAGCATAATGAGAATACTGTGTTTTTTAAATTTTCTCTCCAAGAGAAGAAATTTAGGCAGTGATATAATTCTCGCAAATCTGCTATTTGTAATAATTTTTCTTCCAAACTTTCTTCCAGCGTAGTAGAGCATAGAATCAGAAATCACAAGACCTAAATAGGCAATTACAGTGGCTGGAACTGGTTCAATAATTTCAAAAGATATTAACATTCCACAGGATATAAGAATTAAATCTTCAGGGAAGAAGGGAATCCCAAGACCTCCCAAGATAAGGAGAATAAAGAGTCCCACATATGAAAATTGAGATATTAATGAATAGGGATCCATTTTTTGAAAAAACGGAGAGGCAGGGATTCGAACCCTGGGTAGAGCTTTTGGCCCTACAACCGCTTAGCAGGCGGCTGCCTTCGACCGACTCGGCCACCTCTCCAAGCCTTTTTTAATCATACCATTCTTTAACTAATTCTTGCAAGATAACCTTCTTTTAATCTATCTAAGTATCTTTTTATATCTTGGATTCTCTTTTCCATTTCACGGAAAAGTTTTTTTGCTTTCTCATGGTCACCAGAATTATGAGCAATAACTATGTCTCTCCCTAATTGGTGAAAAGCTCTATGAATATCTTCAAATTCTACAAAGCCTGGTAAATCCCTAAATCTCTGCCCTTCTCCGTAATACCACTTTCCAAATCCGCATTCCTTGTAATTAGCAAGTTTTTCTGGATCAAGTCTGTCAATACCTTTCAGATGGGCATTAACTCTTATCATTAATCTTTCGTGGTCTCCCTTAAAAATATCAAAAAGCATCTCTTGAGTTTTCTTTGTTTTTACAACTGATGCAGTATGCCTTAAATCAGAGGAAATATGAAGAAT
>CALLBR010000004.1 GCA_937998865.1 uncultured bacterium | reverse complement strand
ACAAGAGTCTTCAACACAGAACCCCAAAACAGGGCTGTCTCTGGTATTCGAGGATTCTCAGCAAGTTTGTATACCTTTGGTGAATCCTTAAGTGCAAAGACTACTCCAAGTCCTCCAAATTCTGTCTCTCCATAAAGCTTGAATCCCTTCCCTTTCGCTTCCTTTATAAGAGCATCTCTATCTCCGTACTTTATTGCATCTGTAGGACAAGTCTTTGCACAGGCTGGAGTAAGTCCTGCCTTTACTCTGTCAATACAAAAATGACATTTCGAAATCTTACCTTTACCTCCCTGATCATACCTCGGTATATCATAGGGACAGGCTGTTCTACAGGCATGACAGGCTATACATTTCTTTTTATCATAATACACAATCCCTGTCTCTTTGTCCTTAATTAATGCTGCAACTGGACATATGCTAACACAAGCAGGTTCACCACAATGCATACAACGATGGCTTACAAAAAGCCATCTTACTCCTTTTGTATCAGCATGCTCTATAAATTTAATTCTGTTATAGGTATTTTCATCAAGGTCTGGAGGATTTTCATGGGTACCATTGTTTTTTGTTTTACTAGCAGGAAGTTGATTCCATTCTTTGCAGGCTACCTGACAAGCTCTGCATCCTATGCATATATCTGGTGTTATTAACAATCCCTTACGTGCCATCTTTTACCTCCTATGCCTTCTCTATGTTTACCATGAATGCCTTAGACTCAGGTATCATGGTATTTGCATCACCTATTGTTGGTGTAAGAAGATTTGCACTATCTCCACCTGAACCATCTTCAGGGAATCTCCATCCATAATGCCATGGCAAGCCTACAATATGTATTGTCTGTCCTAAAACTTTCATGGGCTGAAGTCTTGGTGTTACTATAGCAATTGCCCAGATTTTTCCTCTTGCTGAGGATACAATAACTTTATCACCGCTTTTAATCCCCTTTTCTTTTGCAAGAACTGGATCTATTTCTGCAAAAATTTGAGGTTCAAGCTCACGGAGCCAGTCAGAATGTCTTGTCATAACTCCTGTCTGCCAGTGTTCAGTTACTCTATAGGTAGTTCCAACATAAGGATATCTTGTATCACAGAAAACAAAGACATCCTCTTCCGTATCAAAAATTTTCACTGTTGGATTAATTCTGTGTTTCTTATATAGAGGATTTTCCTGGAATGGACATTCCAGAGGTTCATAATGAGTTGGGAAAGGTCCATCTGCTAAACCTGGTCCAAATAGGGCTCCTACACCTAGAGGTTTCATAATAAATGGAAGTTTTCCACCTTCCAAAGCAAGAGGTGGAGCCGGACCATCTGGTACATCTCCTACCCATTTCTTGTTAGCCGCATCCCATTTAATTAATGGTCTCTTTGGATCCCATGGATTACCCTGTGGATCTACACTTGCTCGGTTGTAAATAATTCTTCTATTTACAGGCCAAGACCATGCCCAGTTAGAGAATAAACCTAGTCCTGTGGGATCTTCTTTTCCTCTTCTTGCCATCATGTTTCCTGCCTCGGTGTAGCTACCACAATAAATCCAGTTTCCGCAAGCAGTACTTCCATCATCTTTTAAGTAAACAAAGCTGGGAATCTGCTGACCTTTTTTATAAGCTTTCTTATCAACAGGATGTTCAGGTATGTCTGAAGTGAAATAACCATTTATTTCTTTTGCAACTTTGTGAATGTCTATATGTTTGATTTTTCCATTCTTGTCGGCCTCTCCATAATTCCAAGTAAGATTGATTATGGGCTCTGGAAATGCTCCTTTTTCTTTTTCATACAACTTTTTAACTCTAAAGTATAATTCATTCATAATCTCTGCATCAGGCAATGATTTACCATAAGGATTAACTGCTTTGTATCTCCATTGTGCTATTCTGCCAGAATTCGTGATGCTTCCTTCCTTTTCCACTGAGGAAGCACATGGAAGCAGAAATACTTCTGTTTTAATCTTCTTTGGATCCATTCCTGGTCCACGCCAGAAGGAAGCAGTTTCATTATCAAAAAGATTTACACAAACAAGCCAATCAAGTTTAGCAAGAGCTCTTCTTGTTTTGTTTGAGTTAGCACCAGAACAGGCAGGATTCTGTCCCCAAGCAAAGAACCCTTTAATCTTACCTTGGTACATCTGATCAAAAATCATAAGCCAAGAACAGTTTTGACCATCATCTCTCTTAGGTAAATAACTGTAACAGAAATCATTTTCCTTAGTAGCTTTGTCTCCATACAATGCCTTTAGATAACTGATTATGTACTTAGGTCTATTAGACAACCAGTTAACACTTTTTGGCTCTTTTGTTTTTGGCGTATATTTTTCAATATAGGTCTTAAGATCAACATCACTGGCCACAGGGGTTGGATTATATCCAGTCAAGATATGGAAAAGAAGTCCTGCATCTGTGGCACCCTGAACATTGGACTCACCTCTGAGAGCGTTAACACCTCCTCCAGCCATTCCCACATTGCCAAGTAGAAGTTGAATTATGGTGAATGCTCTTATATTTTGGGTACCCACAGTATGCTGCGTCCAACCCATGGCATAACATTCTGTCATTACTTTGTCTGGTTTGCCTGTGGAAGCAAGAATCTTATAACATTCTTCAATTTTATCCTTAGGAGCTCCAGTTATGTCAGAAACAGTATCTATTGTATATCTCGTGTAATGTCTCTTCAAAAGTTGAAATACACAATTTGGATGCTGCAATGAAGGATCTTTTTTAGGAACTCCATTTTCATCAAGTTGATATTTCCAAGTGGATTTATCATAAGCTCTCTTTTTCTCATCATAACCAGAGAATACTCCATCTAATTCATCAGGAA
The DNA here is from genome assembly GCA_937998865.1 of uncultured bacterium. Classification (GTDB taxonomy): domain Bacteria; phylum Nitrospirota; class Thermodesulfovibrionia; order Thermodesulfovibrionales; family Thermodesulfovibrionaceae; genus Thermodesulfovibrio. The sequence continues at coordinate 88,296 of CALLBR010000004.1, read as the reverse complement.
GTTTAAAGTTAGGATCAACCAGAAAAGATGCGTCAGTATAGTTAAGAACATAATCTTTAAAGTATAAGTTGTTGTCTATTATATACTTTATTAGTCCACCTAGAAATACGATATCAGTCCCGGAACGGATTGGAACATAGAGATCTGCCTTGGAGGCAGTTCTTGTGAATTTAGGATCAACAACAACAAGCTTAGCACCTCTTTCTTCTTTTGCTCTCATTATCCACTTCATCGCAATAGGATGATTTTCTGCGGGATTTCCACCCATTATGAGAATTACATCAGCATTTTTAAGGTCGTTAAATTGATTGGTCATTGCTCCTCTACCAAACGACTCTGCCAGAGCCGCTACAGAGGGGGAGTGTCATATACGGGCTTGATGTTCAATATAAACAAGCCCCCAAGAACGCATTAATTTTTGTAGAAGATAACATTCCTCATTATCAAGGGCAGCTGAACCCACATGGGCAATAGCATCAATTCTATTTACTACTTGACCTTTTTCATTCTTTACCATAAAATATTTGTCTCTTGTCTTTTTAACTAGCTTTGCAATCTTATCTAATGCCTCTTCCCATGAGATTTTCTTCCATTGATTTGCTCCAGGTGCTCTGTAAAGGGGTTCAGTTAGTCTGTAAGGATTATTTGCCATTTGATAGATTGAAGCCCCCTTCGGACAAAGAGATCCTTCATTAATAGGACTATCAGGGTCACCCTCTGTGTTAATAACCTTACCATCTTTCACAGAAACAATAATACTACACCCTACAGAACAGTAAGGACATACTGTAGTTGTCTCCTTAGCGCCTTTTGTTCTCAGTTCAGCAGCGTATGCCTTTGCTGGCTCAAGATTAAGACCAATTGAACTGAGAAGCAAAGCGCCTGTGGAGAGCTTTAAGAAACTTCGCCTTGTCAACTCCATAGAACCTCCTCCTTTTTAGTTTTTTTCAAAAAAAAATAAGGGTTGTTTTGAGGTTAAGTACCTCAAAAACAACCCTCCATCACCGATTAAAATTTTTTGGGGGCAGTATGGAAAATTTAATCGGCTCATCTAAAATATTTTCTATAATCAATTACCATACCATAGAAATTTCCAATATGTTCAAGGAATTATCTTATTAGGGGGGTGAAAAAATTTTTGCTAATTCTGAGATTTGTAAAAATTTATTTCAGGGGTAGTTAATTTCTTTAATCTTTTATTTAAAGCCTGTCTTGTTATTCCAAGCATTGTTGCTGCAATACCCTGATTCCCTTTTGACCTTCTGAGGGCTTCTTTGATAAGTAAATTCTCCATCTCTTTTAAAGTCGGTAATTTCTCGGGAAATCTCATTTGAATATAAAATTTCACAATCTCGCTTTTCAGGTTATTGTCTATTGAATTACTAATGTCTATCATATCTTTGAATATATCTAATGATAAAAATTGAGAAGAACACCTTGCAACAGCGTCATATATCATCATTTTTAATTCTCTAATATTACCGGGGAAATCATAGTTCATTAAAAGTATTATTAATTCTGGTGGATATTTAGGTGCTTTCTTTCCTAATGAATTAGCTGACTCTGAAATAAAATGTTCTACTAAGAGAGGTATATCATCTTTTCTCTCTCTAAGAGGAGGTAAATGAATGTGATGAGCTTTCAGTCTGAAAAATAAGTCCTTTCTGAATTTTCCATTTTTAACTAATTCATGAATATCCTGATTTGTTGCCACGATGATTCTTGCATCAGTAGATTTCGGCAAATCAGAACCAAGCGGATAGTAAACTTTCTCTTGAAGGACTCGTAAGAGTTTAAGTTGAGAAGCTTCAGTAATATCACCTATTTCATCAAGAAAAAGGGTCCCTTCTTTAGCCTTAGCTATAAGTCCTTCGCGGGGTGATATAGCTCCAGTGAAAGCACCTTTCCTGTGACCAAAAAGCGTGTCAGAAAACATAGTATCATCAAGACCTGCCACGTTTACTGCAACAAAATCTCCCTTTTTGCTGCTGACTTTATGTATTGCTCGAGCAATAAGTTCCTTGCCTGTGCCTGTCTCTCCTGTGATTAAAATAGGCTGATCCGTTTTTGATACTACTTCTATGTATTTAAATATTCCTCGCATTTTTTGGTTAATGGTAATTATTTCAGAAAAGGCTTCTTCATATTCCAATTTGTCTTCAATAAGTCTATGTTTTAACCCTTTGATCTCCTCTTTAAGTCGATTCATTTCGAGAACTTTCTTTATAGAAGAAATGATTTTATTTTTTTCAATTGGTTTGACAAGATAATCACAGGCTCCCATTTTAATACATTCTACAGCTGTATCTATTTCTTTTATTGCCGTGATTATTATAATGGGTATTTCCGGATATTCTAAAGTTAAAAACTTAAGGAGTTCGAACCCTGAAATAAAAGGCATAGATAAATCTAGTAAAATTAGAGAAAAGGACCTTTCTCTAAGTAATATGGGAAGTTCTCTGGGATCTTCAATGAGTGTAATGTCTTTTATCCCCGCTTGTTTTAACATAATTGAATAGGTGTAAAGGGCTTCTTTTTCGTCATCAACTATAGCAACGCTATAATTAAAATTATCCACTTTCATCCTCATAAGGTAAATAAATCTTTATAGTAGTACCTTTATTTTCTTCTGAGTTTATAATTATTTCACCACCAAATTCATCAATTATAGATTTTGCTAAATAAAGCCCTAGACCTGATCCTCCAGTGGCATACTTTGTGGAGAAAAATGGTTCAAAAATATAGGGCATTATACTCTTAGGAATTCCTATTCCCTCATCTTTAATCTCTATCAAAACTCTATTTTCTTGTCGAGCTGTTATGATGTGGACACCGCGATTTCTATTAGGCAATGCCTGAAGAGCATTTATTAATAAATTTATTAGAACTTGTTCAAACTTTTGTAAGTTTACTTTTATTTTAGGTAAAGATTCATCCAGGGCAAGGTCAAAATTTTCAGTATAAAGAAATATCTGATGATTTAAAATATTTACCACTTTTTTTATGGTTTCATTAACATCAATAATTGAAGAAGTTGATCTAAGGCCCTCTCTTATATAGTCTCTAAAGTTGTCAATTCTTTGAGTAATTCTGTTCATCCCCTCTAATATAGAGATCATCAGCCTCGGAATTATTTTGTCAATTTCTGAAGACAATACTCCTCCTAAAATAAATTCTCCATTTTCCTTTTCATATTCTTTGATTAGATTAAAAATATCGTTCCAAATAGGAAGTAAAATCCTCAAATTATTTGACATAAAATTGCAAATATTATTAATTTCATGGTAAATACTTGATGTGACAAGGTCTATGGATTTCAATTTATCTTGAAATATAAGATGAGCATTTTTTCTTCGTTTTTCCTCTTTTTGTTTAATTTTATTAGTAATATCCCTGAAAGTTAAAATAACAAATCTGTTTTCTCCGTCAGCTATTGGATAAAGATTAAATAATAAAATTCCACTTTCTCCCTCTCTTTTCTGAAAAGTAATAGCTCTGTTTTCTTCTATGTGGTGGCAATCTCTTATAAGTTTTATTAAATTAAGGTATTCTTCTTCTTTAAAGATTCTTGAAAAATCTAAAGAGTTATCGAGAAAATCTCTTGCTTTTTCGTTTATATATAAAATTTCATAGCGCTCTGGTTCATAAACAATTAGAGGATCAACATAGTTCTCAATGAATTTTAAAAAAATCTCTCCAAATTTTGTTTCAGTTTGAAATACTCTCATTTTAAAATTACTTTCTCTTCACCTTTAACTATTTCACCAATTATATAAGCTGTGTAACTCTTTCTCTTCAAAATACTGATTGCTCTCTTTGCATCTTTATTACTTATTATAAAAATATAACCTATTCCCATATTGAAAACTTTGTACATCTCTGATTCCTCAATTTTTCCTAACTTCTGAATCAACGGGAAAATAGGTGGGCACTGCCAGCTATTCTTATATATAACAGCTGTCAGACCTGATGAGAATATTCTTGGTAAATTTCCCGGAATTCCACCACCAGTAATGTGAGCCATTCCCTTTATTTTTATTTTATCTTTAAGAGCAAAATAAGCTTTCACATATATTTCAGTTGGTTTAAGTAATTCCTCTCCTAAGGTACATTGAAGTTCAGGTATGTAATGGTCGATATCAAATTTGCCAATTTCCAATAAGACTTTTCTTACAAGAGAAAAACCATTGCTATGTAAACCAGAAGAAGCCACTCCTAAAACTACATCACCCTCCTTTATTTGAGAACCATTTATAATTTTATTTTTTTCCACAACCCCAACAGCAAACCCAGCAAGATCGTATTCATCTTCCTTATAAAATCCCGGAAGTTCTGCTGTCTCTCCACCGATTAAGGCACATCCTGCCTGTTTACAGCCTTCCACTATTCCTCTTATAATTTCAGAAGCTTTTTCTGCTTTTAACTTTCCTGTGGCAAAATAATCAAGAAAAAAAAGAGGTTCTGCTCCTAAGGTTAATATGTCATTCACACACATAGCAACAAGGTCTATACCAACAGTATCATGTTTGTCTGCCATGAAGGCTATCTTTAATTTTGTTCCTACACCATCTGTGCCGCTCACAAGAATAGGATTTTTATATTTTTTTGTATTTAGTTTGAAAAGTCCTGCAAAAAGCCCAATATTGGTTAATACTTCTTTACGAAAGGTTTTTTTGACCATAGGAGAAATCATATTTACAAATCTGTCAGCCTCATCAATGTCAACACCAGCTTTTTTATAGGTAATTGTCATAATACCTCCTTAATTTTCATGCTTATATCAACAGCCTTTGCAGAATGAGTCAGAGCTCCAATTGATATAAAATCTACTCCTGTGGAAGCTATTTCCCTTACATTTAAGAGATTTACTCCTCCTGAAGCTTCAAGAAGTACTTTACCTTTTGCTATCTTTACTGCCTTTTTCAAAGTTTCAATATCCATGTTATCAAGCATTACAATATCTACTCCAGATTCAACAGCTTCTTTAAGTTCGTCAAGATTTTTAACTTCAATCTCTATTTTTTGATGAATATTGATTTTCTTTACCCTCTCTATTGCCTGCTTTACAGAGCCTGCGATTTTAATGTGATTGTCTTTTATTAAAATTGCATCATAGAGAGAAAAGCGATGATTAAAGCCTCCTCCAATCTTAACTGCATATTTTTCCATAAATCTCAATCCTGGTGTTGTTTTTCGAGTATCAAGGATTTTTACTTCAAAGCCTTCTACTTTTTTTACAAACTCTGCTGTTAGTGTGGCAATTCCTGAAAGCCTTTGAAGAATGTTAAGGGCAATTCTTTCTCCTGCAAGAATTAGCATTGCCTCTCCCTTTATTTCAGCAATAATTGTACCCTTATTGATAAAATCTCCATCTTTACGGTGTTCAGTAAAATTGAGCTTTTCTTCAGGAAAATGAAAGTATTCTGCCAACAGATTAAAAAATCTCCTGATAAAAGGCATACCTGCCAGAAGAAAGTCTTCTTTTGCTATTATTTGAGCTACTGCAAAAGATTTTGGAGGAATTACTAATTGAGATGTTATATCTCCATATCCCACATCTTCTAGGATAGCAAGCTTGAAAATATCATCAATAAAGAGAGTAAACATTATTATTTTTTCTTAAGAAAAAGCCTAAGAAGTCCAAAAATTCCCCCTGCCACCGCTGTAACTGCAAGGGCACTTTTCCAATCAAAGAGAGTTGTTATGTTTCCTTCTATATTCTTACCTACTATTATAAAAGCAGCTGAATTCTCTGCTTTAATATTACTTCCCATTAAAACTCCTACAGCTGATTTCTCAATATTAGATTCTTCGTTTCCAATGGCTAAGGGACAAAGAGAAAAATTTATATGGGCTTTTTCTCCCATGGAGATTCCGCTAACGCATTGATTCATATTTAATTCTTTGGCCTTTACAAAGCCTATTAATCCTTGGGTCATTTCAGACTTCTCAGAATCAACACTTAGGGTACAAACTTGTTGCATCTCTACTTTTCCTGCTTCTACAGCCCTTATAGTACTCTGTTTTACTGTTAAAAATTCTGCCTCCACTATGTCCATATTTTGGCTCTCAATCTCTATTTTTTTATCCATCTCTTTCCTCCTATGATATTTCTTCAATTACTTCAAGATTCTTTTTTATTTTATCACTTCTTATCAATAGCTCTTCATATTTTATTTTATCTTTTTCCACCACTTCCTTGGGAGCGTTTCTAATAAAGTCTTCGTTCATCAGTTTTTTATTTAAAAATTTTATATTCTCTTCAGTCTTCTGAAGCTCCTTTGTAAGTCTTCTTTTTTCCTGACCAATATCGATAAGATCTTTCAATGGTATGTAAATCTCATAATCTCTTTGAACATACATTGCTGAACCTTTTTCTCTTACTATCTCCTTTGCTATGTTAACCTTACTTGCTTTAGCAAGTTTCATTATGAATTTAGAGCCATATCTGAGAATTTCTTCTACTTCCTTTGTTAAAGGCTTTATAAAAACTTCAATGTTTAAAGCAGGAGAAATGTTTAATTCACCTCTAATGCTTCTTATTCCTGATATAGCATCAATTATATAAGCCATTTTTTTTATAGCTTCTTCATCTCTAATCAAATTTTTCACAGTGGGATAGGAAGAAATCATAAGGGATTTTTCTTTTTTCAAAATATTAAGCCAAATTTCCTCTGTAACAAAAGGCATAAAGGGATGAAGAAGCTTAAGAATGTTCTCAAATACGTAGAAAAGACAATTAACAGTGTCTTCCTTTTCTTCCTCTTGAGCATACAAAATAACTTTTGAAAGCTCAATGTACCAGTCACAAAATTCATGCCAGAGGAACTGGTAAATTGCTCCAGCTGCATCATTAAATCTATAAGCTTCTAAAGCTCTATTTGTCTCATATATAGCATCATATAGTTTTGATAAAATCCATTTATCTTTTAAGCTTTTTACTTCCTCTACAGTAATCACATCTTTAGTCCTAAAATGTCTAAAGGTCATGATGAATTTTAGGGCATTCCACATTTTATTTATAAAATGTCTGTAGCCTTCTACTCTTTCTTCTGAAAACTTTATGTCTCTTCCCTGAGCTGCAAAAGCTGCCAAGGTAAACCTAAAAGCATCAGCACCATATTTATCAATCATCACAAGAGGGTCTATAACATTTCCCTTTGATTTGCTCATTTTTTGTCCTTTAGAATCCCTCACAAGAGCATGAATATATATATCTCTAAAGGGAACATCCTGCATGAATTTCAAACCCATCATAATCATTCTTGCAACCCAGAAAAATATTATGTCAAAACCTGTTACAAGAACATCTGTGGGATAAAATCTCTTTAAATCCTCTGTTTGTTCAGGCCATCCGAGCGTTGAAAAGGGCCATAAAGCTGAAGAAAACCATGTATCTAAAACATCAGGATCTTGAATTATCTCTTCACTTCCGCATTGAGGGCATGCTCTAATTTCCTGTCTGCTTGCAAAGGGTATGATTTCTTTTGGAATTTTTACAATTTTTGCTCTCTGCTCTATCTCTTCTTTTGAAATGCCTAGGTTTCTTAATTCATTAAAACTTCCTCCCCATATTTCCTTGCCATTAAGTGTTAAGGGCTTGTAAAAAAGAATCTCTATCAAATCACCTTGCTGTCTTCCATCATCAGTTTTGCATTTTGTGCAATACCAGACAGGAATTCGATGTCCCCACCAAAGTTGACGAGATATGCACCAGTCTTTAATATCTCGCATCCAAGCATAATAGTTATTTACCCATCCCTCTGGAATGAATTTTATTTTGCCTTCTTCAACAACCCTTACTGCCTCCTCTGCCAGAGGTTTTATCTTCACATACCACTGAACAGTTTGAAATGGTTCTATTACTGTTTTACATCTATAGCAATGACCTACTGAATGTTTATGTTTCTCAATCCTTTCAAGAAGCCCAAGGTCTGTTAAATCATTTATTATTCTTGTTCTTGCTTCATACCTGTCTAATCCTCTGTAATTACCAGCTTGTTCAGTCATTTTACCGTCTTCATCTATGACACAAACATAAGGAAGATTATTTCTCTGAGCAACTTCAGCATCATTAAAATCATGGGATGGCGTTATTTTTACTGCACCAGTTCCAAATTCCATATCAACTGAACTATCAGCAATTAATGGGATTTCTCTGTTCATAAGGGGAAGCACAAGGGTTTTCCCAATAAGATTTTTATACCTTTTGTCTTCAGGATTTACAGCAACTGCAGTATCTCCCAGCATTGTCTCTGGTCTTGTAGTGGCAACGGTAATGTATTTATCAGGCTCATCTTTAAAAGGATATTTGATGTAATAAAGCTTACCTTCTGCTTCTTCGTGCTCAACCTCAAGGTCTGACAAAGCAGTATGACATCTTGGACACCAGTTAATAAGCCTTAAATCTCTGTATATTAATCCCTCTTCAAAAAGCCTTATAAAAACCTCTTTAACAGCCTTACTTAACCCTTCATCCATAGTGAAACGAAGACGTGACCAGTCGCAGGATGCACCTAATCTTTTAAGTTGATCTATTATTCTTCCCCCACAAGATTCCTTCCATTGCCAGACTCTCATTAGAAATGCATCTCTTCCCAAAGTATATCTGTCTAAACCATCCTGAAGAAGTTGTCTCTCCACTACATTCTGGGTGGCAATACCGGCATGATCTGTTCCAGGGATCCACAAAGCAGCATACCCAAGCATCCTTCTCCAGCGGATTAAGATATCCTGTAATGTGGCATTTAAAGCATGTCCCATGTGAAGAGTTCCTGTAACATTAGGTGGAGGAATAACAATGCAATAGCAAGGTTTGTTAGAATCAAGGGAAGGGGTAAAATATCCTTTTTCTTGCCAAAAATTATAAAGATTTGTCTCAATTTTTTCAGAGTTATAAGTTTCTGAAATAGAAAGATTTCCTTCAACCATTTCTTTTCTCCACAACCTCCATGAATTGTTTAAAAATGTTTAAAATCTCTCTCTTTACTTCATCCCTTATGATAGGCTTTAAACTCTCCGTAAGAGAAGAAAATTGACTTTTTTCTATCATTTCTGCTTCTTTTATTTTTAGTGAAACAAATGGTTTGAAAAAGGATTCTATCTTCTCTAACATCACTTCCTTGGGCACTGGTTTAACTAAATGGTGAATACCTAAGTTTTTTAACCTTTCTAAATCCATAGTGGAGTAAAAATTTAGAACCAATAAAATGGGCGTAAGAAGGGAGCGTTTCTCTCTTATCATTATACAAAAATCAAGAGTTTGTATTTCTGCAAAATTTTCATCTAAAACAATTAAAGAGGGATTTATTTTGTCATAGTTCCTTATGAAGTCATGAGCATCACTTATTTCTTTAATCCTTATATCAGGAGAAAGAGAATCTCTAATCATCCTATGTAAAACCTTATTTTTTTCAAGTAAAGCAATGGTTTTCATTTATTTCTCCCTTAAGAGTTCCTCTTGTTGTTTCGCTTTCATTCTTTTAATAAGCTCTTCATAAGATTGATTCCGAATTATTTTATTAAATTGAGAGCGATAGTTACTCACCAGACTTACACCTTCAATTACCACATCGTATACCTTCCAATCCCTGCCATCAAAATAAAGTTTGTAATCTATAGGAATTTCCCTTTTGTCGCTGGTAACTATTTTTGTCTTAACTTCTGCATATTTATTTTCGATCTTTTCATCATAGTAAATGATTTTTTCATTGGTATATGATTCAATTTTACCCACATAGGATCTTTCTAATAAATCTCTATAAAGCTCTACAAATTCCTTTTTTTCGTGGGGAGTTCTCTCTCTCCAATAAATTCCTAAGGAACGTTTTGACATCTCTTCAAAATCAAAGACCTTACTTATTTCATTTCTTAAAGCCGCTCTTCTTTTTTGTGTATTTTCCTTACCTTTAAATTTTGGATCCTTTACAATTTGTAAAACACTGTCAATGGTTTTTTTTATCTGTTCCTGGGGTGATGTAGCTGAAAAGGAAATATCTAAGTTAAAAAATAATAGTATTAATGAGAAAATGATAATATTTTTAATCATCATTACTTCTCCTCCCTTTCCTCTTTATCAAATCCAGAAGCATGTAATAAATTTGCCAAGGCCATTTTTTGATTATATAGAGATTTCAATTGATTTATTCTCGTTGTTGCATAGGCAAGCACAGCATCTGCTAAATCCTTAGTCTCTCCAATTCCCATGTCAAGGTTTGCATCTGCACTTATAAGCCATTTTTTGGCATTCTGATAAGCCTCTTCCATGTCTTTTGCACTCTTTGTTGCTTCCAAATACTCTAAATAAGCCTTTGTAATCTGAACTGGAATACCTTTCTCAGCAAGCTTTTTTTTCTCCAGAATCTTTTCATATTCTATCTGGGCTTCTTTTATTTTACCTTTAGTGATTCCAAAATCAATGTTGAGTTTCATTCCTACGACAACAGCCATATATGAAGAGTTTAAAGGATCTGTAATATAGGGATTATGAATTCTATCTCTGTTAGTAGCACTTGAAAAATTGCCTTTCAATAGAGCAAAAATTTGAGGATAAAGATTACTCTTTTCTACTTCTATAAGGGCTTCTTTTGCTTTGAGACCCTCTTTTATTTGAGTCATCTCCGGCCTTAAATTAAAAGCTTTATTTATCATATCCTCTTTATTGATGTAAGCTTCTTCGTATTGAAGAGGAAAGGTTAGTATATTAACTTTCTGAGATAAGGGAATACCTGTCATAAATTTAATTGCTTCTGTAAGGATTGCTTCGTTTTTCTCTATTTCATTTAAATTTCTCTTTACCTCCCCCAGAAATGTTCTAAGTTTGTAAAGAGTCAGTTCATCTGCAGAAGGTATATCCTTTTTTAAGTCTTCTTCAGTTCTCTTTATTGCCTTTTGAAGTTCATCGTTAATCTCTGTTGCCAATGCTTTTAAATCTCTTACTAAAGCTAAACTCCAGTAAAGTTCTTTAGTTTTCAGGATTAACTCAGAACGTTTTTTTTCAAGCTCTGCCTCGGAGACTTTCATTCCCCCTTCTGCAGCAGTCCTGTAACCTGAGAGTTTTCCAAAAGTATAAATCGGCTGTATCACTTGCAGAGTGATCATCCCAAAAAGGCCATTGATTGTTGAAGACTTCACATCTGTCTTTATTTCAGGTGAAATAGCCTCTTTTTCTGCTTTGGGAGAAGGTCCTCCAAGAGCTATCAGCTCGATTTGAGGTAAAAGAGCACTTTCAGCTTGACTAAGTTTTGCCTTATAAATTTCAATATTTTTTTTGTATTCACCTATCTCAGGATGAAATTTAATAACTCTATCAATACACGCTTTAAGATCAAGAGTAATCACATCCTCAGCATGGCAGATTCCTGTAAATAAAAAAAATACCAGAATTAATAAAGTTTTAAATTTTACCGAAAACATACTTAGATAACACCTCCTCTATGTCTATTGATGATTCTGTTTCTCTAATTTTATCTCCCTTTGATAAAAATTGCTCAGAGCCTCCTGGAGTAATCTGGATATATTTTTCTCCAATAAGTCCCTTAGTTCTAACAGATGCAATTGAATCTTCAGGGATTTTAATAGAACTGTCAATTTTAATTGAAACCACTGCATGATATTTCTCATTAATTTCAATTTTTTCAACTGATCCCACAGGAACGCCTGCAATTTCAACAATAGAGCCTTTCTTGATTCCTCCTACCTTATCAAACTCAGCATATAAAGTATAAGCTCCAGTAGAAAAGAGATTAACTTTACCCAGCTTAAAGGAAAGATAACCTAAAGCTATAATTCCAATAAAAACAAATATTCCCACAGCTATTTCAAGATTTTCCCGTTTCATTATTACCTCCCTGTTCTATTCCCTTTATAAATTTTTTTACAATAATGTTATCACTTTCTTGAATCTCTTGGGGAGTTCCCACCTCTATAATCGTACCTTCGTGAAGTAGGGCAACAGTATCTGAAATCTCAAATATTTCAGGAATTTCATGACTAATTATTAAGCCTGTGAACCCATACTGCTTCTGAGTATTTTTAATAAGTTTGTGTATGGAACGTACTAAAATTGGATCAAGTCCAGTGGTGGGTTCATCGAAAAGTATTATCTTGGGTTTTCCAATAAGAGCTCTGGCAAGAGCAACTCTTTTACGCATTCCTCCGCTTAGTTCCGCTGGATATTTATACTCCATACCATCTAATCCAACATCATGAAGAGACTTTAGCACAGCCTCATGAATAACATTTTTATCAAGCTTTGTTTTCTCTCTCAAGGGAAAGGCAACATTTTCATAAACTGTCATGGAATCAAAAAGTGCTCCTCCCTGAAAGACTACTCCAATTTGGCTTCTTATTTGATCAAGCTTATTGCCTTTGAGCTTAGTTATATCTTCTCCCTTTATGAAAATACTTCCTCTGTCAGGCTTTAGTAACCCCACAATATGTTTCAAGAGGACTGATTTACCTCCCCCACTTCTTCCAATAATTGCTGTTACCTGGCCTTCTTGGATTACAAGATTAACACCTCTTAAAACTTCTTGTTTTCCAAAAGATTTATAGAGGTTTTTTATCTCAATCATAAAAGAAAAGCTCCAAGCATGTAGTCCCACAAAAGAATTACTACTGAAGAGAGCACTACAGCATTTGTAGTGGCTTTACTAACACCTCTTGCACCATAACCTGCATTATAGCCCATGAAAGTGCAAATCCAACTTACAAGCAGTCCGAAGCTTAACGCTTTATATAAACCAATTCTAATGTCCTCCATATCAACATATAGTTCCATTTGTGCAAAGTATGTTCCTTCACTTAGCCCCAAAGCATGAACAGAAACTAAGTAACCACCGTAAATTCCTATTACATCAAATATAGCAGTAAGGAGAGGAAAAGTTATTACACCAGCAAGAATATTTGGAACAACTACATATTTCATTGGATTTACTGCCATAACAGTAAGAGCATCAAGCTGTTCAGTAATCTTCATAATCCCGATTTCTGCAGTTATTGCCGAACCTGCCCTTCCTGTAACCATTAAAGCACATAAAACAGGACCAAGCTCTCTAATTAGAGAGAGAGCTACCACAGGACCTAATAAAGCTTCAGCTCCAAATTTGTTGAGAGCATAAAAACCCTGCAGAGCCAATACCATCCCACTGAAAGCACCCGTAAAAACAACAACAATCATAGACTTATTTCCGAAGAATCTTATCTGCCTCAATAAATTTTTAAATCTAAAAGGAGGAATTAGGAGACAATAGAATATCTCCGTGAGAAATAAAAACATTTTTCCTAAGAAGACAAACAAATTTAATACATTAATTCCTAAATATCTAAAAATTGATTTCATTGAAGTTTTAAATTATCTCTTTTTATATCCTTTTGTCAATACAAAACCTCTATCCATAATTGCTAATAAATAGGGTTGATTAAATATGGAAATGGGAGTTTGGGCTAAGAGTCTTTTGTCTGAATGAAGATGCAAAAAAGTCTCAACGGACTTTACAATGGGGCGGATGACGGGACTCGAACCCGCAGCACCTGGAGCCACAGTCCAGTGCTCTAACCGTTGAGCTACATCCGCCAACGCGCCTGAAGGGATTCGAACCCCTGACCCACTGCTTAGAAGGCAGTTGCTCTATCCGACTGAGCTACAGGCGCAAGATAATATATTTTAAAAATTTTAACACTCTTATTGCAATATGTGTTAAAATCGTTTATGAAAAAAATCTATGAGATTGAAGAAAAATGTAGCATTAAAGAAAAATTTGGGAAATGCCTTATTCCTCTAAGATCTGCTTTGTTTTGCTTAGATTGTTTTACAATCCATATTCAAGACAGATGCCCCAATTGTCTATCTCATAACAACGTGAGACTCATGGAACTTTTTCTGTCTGAACCCGATGCCACAGATGAACAAATTAGGGAGAAAATTCACAAAAAATTTATTTCTTTATAGAGCTTTTTCTATCTTTTAACATTTTTTGTTGAAAACTATGTTGAACCTCAAAAAAACCTCTGATAAAAAATAAATAAATTTTTACTTGCCCAAAATTATAGCAGTCAAATCTCTTTTAATCTTGTTATACCATAAAGAATGTCTGTGCTTAGCATCTTCCTCATCTACATAACCAGTAAACATGCTTTTCAAAAGAGGCCAATTTGAAGGAAAAATTAGTACTGTACCTACATGAACTATGAAGGCAAGCAAAAAAAGAAAACCTGAAAGAGTATGAATTATAGTGTTTATGCTTTCCACTTCTGGCGATAATAAAATCCACTCCAAATTTTTTAGAATTTTTATTATACCTGTTATGAGAAGTAAAATTATGACAAATCCAATTCCTACATAGGCAATTCTCTGTTCTGGTAGATATTTCTCTGAAGGTGGTTCTTTCCCAATACCTATCATTGCCAATAAAACTTTAATACCCTTTGAAATATCTCCCTTTTTGGGCAAAAGACCATAATCTTTTCTTAGTCCATGATAAAAAATATGAAAGACAACACCACAAAGAAATACTATTGAAGCAATGTAATGAATAAGAGTAACATTGTAAAAATCAGCTGTCCAAGCAAAACCTGGTATTTCACTTATATTTTGTAAAGAGGTAAACAACCTAAACCAGTAAAAAGAAGTACAATACCTGACAAAGCAATACTCCAATGCTCTATAAGTTCTATTTTACTGTGTCTTCTTATTTTACTTTTCATTGTTTTCCTCCTTTTATGGATTTTTCTTAGATTTTATTGCTCCCACAATAGCTCCCACCATGGATAAAGCTCCAGAAAGGAGCGCTACTTTACCAATTGGATTAAAGGTAGACTCTATTTTATTTTCCACCTTTAGAGGCATTTGAAATCTCTCATTATGGGCTTTAAGAGCATTGTTTATCCTTTCAAAGGGAATTTTAGAAAGGTAAAGAGTTGAAGTTCCTCCGTTCTGTCTATCACCATATATGTATAATCCTTCATTCTTTGCTCTCTTCAATGTCATATCATAAATTTGTTCTCTTAAACCAAAAGTAAATACTGCTTTTTCTCCCAGTCGTTCTTTACAAGCAACAACACAGGCTGGTTCTTGTCCCTTTTTTATTCGATCTTTGCATAAATCACATTTATACATTACTCCGCCTCCAGCATACTTAGGCAAGATCTTCAGATAAATTCCAACTTCAGCTTGTCTTTGAGGAATATGCTAAGGACAAACATCTCTGCATTTTGCTCCACCAAAACATAATTTATCATTAATTACAGAATTTCCCTCAGAATACTTAGATAATGCGCCAAAGGGACACTGCCGAACACAAGGAGGATTATCACAGTGCATACATCTTCGAGGAATAAAAATTTCTTCATCTTCAATTTTAACTTTTTGAATAAATATCCAATTGTAAGGTGTTAAGGTGTCGATTTTATCTCTTTTATTAGACCAATCTTCATAAGTCTTTCTTGGCCAATAGGGTAAAATTGGTTTTTGAGGTTCTGGGATTCTATCTTTATTGTATTCTCTGCAAGCCTTTGTGCAGAGTGGTATAGATTCATCCTTACAACCGTCACATTTATCAATATCAACTAAAGTAGCATATTTACCTTTAGAAGCATCCACATAATTGCCTAATAAAAGAGTGCTACAAAATACAGATGATAATGTCAAAAAAACCTCTTCTTGATAAATTCATCATATCCTCCTTCGGTAAACTACCGACTACTTTACTTTTCAACTACCGAAATTGTAGGAAAAACTACAGCTGCCTGACTTATTTAAAAATGAAGAGATTAAACGCTCTGTCTCAAAATTTCCACAGAGAGGACACTTTTGTTTTTCGTCTTTTCTATTAATTGGCTTGTAAAACTCGAAAGTATTGTTACATTTTTTACATCTTTATTCATATAAGGGCATAAGATCACCTCCTAAACAGCTGATATATATGTTTTAATAACTTTCTCTATATCTTTCTCAATTTCTTCATGAGAGCTTTCATTTTTAGTTAAACAGTCTTTAATATAAAACTTTACAATCATCAACCCTGCTCCCTTTAAAGCACCATTTATAGAAGCAAATTGAGTAATAATCTCCTCACAGGATCTGCCAGATTCAATCATTTTTTGAAGTCCTCTTATTTGCCCCTCTATTCTCTTTAACCTCTGCATCAACTTGGTTTTATTATCCATCTTTATACCTTACCCCCTTAACTCTTTTTTTATAGTTTAAAATATGATTAATTTGGATGTCAACATAGGGGGTATTATTTTACTTGAATATTAAAATTTTTTATGCTAAAATTTATTTTACTATGGAAGACCATAAATTAAAGATTTTTTGCACTGTCGCTGAAACCAAAAGTTTTTCTAAAACATCTGAAATTATTCATCTTACCCAACCAGCAGTAAGCCTTCAAATTCAAGCTTTAGAGGAACTTTATGAGACCAAACTCTTTGATCGCTCTTCTGGTACCATAACCCTTACCCCAGCGGGTGAAATTCTTTATAAGTATGCTAAAGAGATATTAACCTTGTATGCAGAAGCTGCTAAAGAGATTGGTAAAATAACTGGTTTGATAAAAGGATGTGTTAAAATAGGAGCTGGTACAACTGTAGGAAATTACATTCTTCCTGCAGTAGCAGTAGACTTCAAAAAGAAGCATCCCAAAATTAGGGTTAGTATTTCAATTGGTAATGCGAAAAAAATCTTAGAAATGCTCTCCACAAGCATGATAGATTTTGGAATTATTTCTGAAATGCCAGGAAAGAGTAAATTTAATATAGAATCCATCATCTCTGACGAACTCTGTGTAATATGTCCAGCGGATCATCCCTTAACAAAACAGAAAACCTTCTCTCTATATGATTTAGTAAAAGAGCCTTTTGTCATAAGAGAGGAAGGTTCAAGCACAAGAGCTATTATTGAAAAATTTTTTGCTGACAATGGTCTCACTATTTCTGATCTACATATTGCTCTGATTTTAGGGTCAACTGGTTCAATTAAAGAAGCTGTGGAAAGAGGCATGGGGCTTTCTATTGTCTCTAAATGGGCAATTAGAAAGGAAATATCCTGTGGAAACTTAAAAATTCTGAAACTTAAAGAGGGTAAAATAACAAGAGATTTCTACATTGTTTTACCAAAAAATTCAATTCTTTCTCCTGCAGTAGAAGAATTTATCTCTTACCTCAGAAACTATCCTTACAACGACTTACTCCTATAAAGGATCTCCAATTTTATGAAGTCTAATGACGTTTTTGTTGCCCATGAAAGGAGAGCTTGCAACAAATACAACAGCATCCCCATTTCTTACAAGATTCAGACTCTTAAGTCTATCTTCTGTCTCTTTTAGGAAAATATCGTCAATTACGTCTATTTGAGAAGGAATATGCATAGGAATAACTGCCCAAAGTAAAGAAAGTCGAAGATATACTTTGTAATCTGGAGTAAAAGTAACTATGGGCATTTGAGGTCTAAGTTTTGAGATTAGTAAAGCAGAGAATCCTGAATGAGAAAAAACTACAATAGCCTTAGCTTCAATATCTTGAGCAACTCTTACTGCTCCTGATGCTATTGCTTCTGGAAAATAGGTGCTCACTTTGAAGGGTGATAATATGTTTTTTCCTAATTTTTCCTCCGTGTATCTTATTATTGAATCCATTGTTCTAACTGATTCTATAGGATACTTACCTGTAGTTGTCTCTGCAGAAAGCATTAAAGCATCAGTACCATCAAGCACAGCATTTGCCACATCAGTTGCCTCTGCTCTTGTAGGTCTTGAATGCTCCCGCATTGATTCAAGCATTTGGGTAGCAGTTATGACTAACTTTTTTTTCTGATTAGCAATTTCTATGAGCATTTTCTGATATACAGGAACTTCCTCTGTAGGCAATTCCACCCCTAAATCACCTCTTGCAACCATAATTCCATCACAGCAATCAAGTATTTCATTAATATTTTCTAAAGCTTCTCTTTTTTCTATTTTAGCTATGAGCGGAGGTAATTCAATATTATTTTCCTTTGCCCAGTTTTTAATTCTCAATAAATCACTTTTGTTTCTAATGAAAGAAACAGCTACATAATCAACACCTTGATCTATACCAAATAAAAGGTCTCTTTTGTCTTTTTCTGTAAAAGAACTTATAGTGGTTCTTGTATGAGGTAAATTTACACCCTTTTTAGATTTTAAAATCCCTCCTTCCACAATTACACCCACGAGTCTATCCTTATGTTTTTCAATGACTTTTATCTTTAAAAGTCCATCATCTATTAAAATTTCCTCTTCTGCTCTAACATCCTCCAATAGTGAAGGATAAGATATGTATAGGCGCTTATTTGTGGAGACTTCATGGCCATGGAAAATCTCTATTAACTCTCCATCAATTAATTCTGTCTGTCCACCCTCAACATCTCCTATTCGTATTTTAATGCCCTGGAGATCCTGTATTATACTTATAGACTTAGAAAGTTTTTCTGATTCTTCTCTAATAATTTTGATTATTTTTCTGAACCATTCATAACTGCCATGGGAAAAATTTAATCGAGCTACATCCATGCCAGACAGAATTAACTGTCTGATCACTTCTCTTTTCTCTGTGGAAGGACCTATAGTACAGACTATTTTAGCTCTTCTTAACATTTTGATATGAATTGTATATCATTGTCTTTCCTTTTTATTATAGTGTGATTCTTCCAATTTCCTGATTTATCTTTGTAATCAGTTCTATAATGAGCACCCACGCTGTTTTTTCTAGCTAAAGCTGATTCTGTAATTAAAAATCCCACTGTTATCATATTTTTAAGCTCTACAGAAAAAGGATCTAGAAATAAAGATGAAGAAAACCTCTCATAAAGGGGTTGAATAAAAGATTTTGCATTATTAAGGGATTCTGCACATCTTATGACTCCAACTCTATTCCACATTATTTCTCTGAACTGCTTTTTTATACTATTCATCTCTGTTGGATCTAAATTTTCAATTTTACCTACCATTGGAAAATCTTTTTTAAACTTAAAGATTTCAAAACCCTCTACATATTTAATTGCACCTTTTGCTGCTCTATAGCCAAAAACAAGTCCTTCCAGAAGACTATTACTTGCTAATCTGTTTGCCCCATGAACACCGGTACAAGCTACTTCACCAGCAGCAAAAAGTCCCTCTATGTTTGTTTCTCCATCAATATTTGTTTCAACTCCACCCATAATGTAATGAGCTGCAGGAGATACAGGAATCTTATGGTGAGCAATATTAATATTAAAACTTAAACAAGTCCTATAGATGTGTGGGAATCTCTTCTTTAAAAAATTCTCTTCCAGATGAGTTAAGTCTAAGTAAACAAAGGGAGCATTGGTCCGAACCATTTCTGAAATTATAGCCCTCGAAACTACATCCCTTGGAGCTAAATCCCCTAAAGGATGATAATTTTTCATGAAAGCTTCACCGTGAATATTTCTTAGAATAGCTCCTTCTCCTCTCATTGCCTCACTTAGCAAAAATTGAGGAGCCTCTTTCTTATAAAGAGCAGTAGGATGGAATTGAACAAACTCCATATCTTTTAGATGAGCAAAAGCTCTAAATGCCATTGCCATGCCATCTCCTGTTATAACTCTTGGATTAGTTGTTCGGGAATAAACTTGGCCTGCTCCACCTGTTGCTAAAAAAGTAGCTTTTGCAAAGCATCTAATTATTTCTTTGTCTCTCAGCAAAAAAGCACCATAGCATCTTTGGTCATCCACAATTAAATCTATGGCCATCGTAAAAGAAGCTTTTTTGACACTATCTATTGTAGATACTTTGTTTATTAAAACTCTCTCAATTTCTTTTCCTGTGGAATCTCCGTGGGCATGGAGTATTCTTTTTCTTGAATGAGCGCCCTCTAAAGTAAAAGATAATTTAGTTCCCTCTCTATCAAATTCAACTCCCCAATTTATTAATTCAATTATCCGGTCAGGTCCTTCTGACACTAAGACTTTTACTGCCTCTTCATTACAAAGACCATCACCTGCTTTTATAGTATCTTCATAATGTATACCTATTTCATCTTCGTCGCTTAGTGCTACGGCTATTCCTCCCTGCGCATACTCTGTAGAGCTTTCTGTAGGCAAATCTTTTGTGACAACCAGAACATTTCCACTTTTTGACATCTCAATAGCTGCTCTAAGTCCTGCAACACCGCTGCCTATAATAAGATAGTCAGTATAGATATCCAATGACATTTAATCCTCGACAGATGCTTTTAGAACTTCTTTAAGAGATGTTATTCCTTGCATTATTTTATTTAATCCACTTTTTCTCAGGGTTAACATACCCTGTTTTATTGCTTCTCTCTTAATTTCAAGGGATGTGGCACCCGTAAGAATCAACTCCCTAATTTCATCTGTTATGGGCATTACTTCATATAAGGCAATTCTTCCTTTATAACCTGTAAAATTACACTCTGAACAACCCGTAGGACCGTATACTTTTAAATTCTCCACTTCCTTTTCAGTAAATCCTAATTTCAACAAAGTTTCCTTAGAAACTGTCTCTTCCCTTTTGCAATTAGGACAAAGTTTTCTGACTAATCTTTGGGCAACTACAAGCAAAACTGAGGAAGATATCAAAAATGGCTCTATACCCATGTTTATTAATCTTGTTATTGTACTTGGTGCATCATTAGTATGAAGAGTGCTTAGTACAAGATGACCTGTAAGAGCTGCCTTTACCGCAATCTCTGCTGTTTCAAAATCTCTTATCTCACCTACCATTATTATGTCGGGATCCTGTCTAAGGAAAGCTCTTAAGGCTGATGCAAATGTAAGCCCAATCTCTTCTTTAACTTGAACTTGGTTAATTCCTTGGAAACTATATTCTACTGGATCCTCAACTGTCATTATGTTAACTTCTGGTTTATTTAATTTCATTAAAGCAGAATAAAGTGTAGTTGTTTTACCAGATCCTGTTGGACCTGTAACAAGAATCATTCCGTATGGTTTTTCTAAAGCTTCAAGAAAAAATTTTAAAGAAATCTCTTCAAAACCAAGCTTTGTCAGATCAAGCTGTAAAGAACTTTTTTCAAGAATTCTTAGGACTATTTTCTCACCATGTATTATTGGTAAAGAAGAAACTCTAAAATCTACCGCTTTATCTCCATGTTTCATCCTAATCCTACCGTCTTGAGGAAGACGCCTCTCTGATATATCCAAGTGTGCCATAATTTTGAAACGAGTTGTTAAGGCGCTTTTAATCTGGCTAGGGAGATTTTTCACATTATGAAGAACTCCATCTATTCTATATCTTACAGTAACTCCCTTTTCATGAGGCTCTATATGAATATCACTTGCTTTTGTTTTAATTGCATCATTAATAATCTGATTTGCAAGTTTTATAATTGGGGCATCTACTTTCACAGTCTCTTCATCTTTTGACTCCGTTTCCTCTACCAATGCCATATCTACTACAGCACTTTCTACTAATTCATCTAATTGCTCAAGGTTTTTCTCTTCTGAATCTTCTCTCTTGTCTGCTTCGTATAGATATTTCAGCATTTCTGAGTATTTTGCTAAGTAAATCTGTAAATTAAAACCAGTAAGAAGAAATTTTACAAAATCCACTATGGTGTTTGAGGGATCACATATCGCTACTTTAATAGTATTTCCCTCTTTCCCAAAAGGAACAACTTTGTACTTTTTCATTATTTCCTTAGGAATTAGTTTAACAACTTGAAGATCCTTTTCCACTTTTAAAATATTTATTAAAGGAAAACCATGCATTTCACTTAAAGCGTTAAATAATTTATTCTCATCAATATAGCCCAGCCTCATTAAAGCTGAGCCTATTTTAATACCTTCAATTTTTTGTAATTTAACAGCCTGAAGTAGTTGTTCTTCAGTAATAACTCCCTTCTTAACCAGGTATTGACCCAAAGATGTAGCACCTACTACACCCATATTAATTGTCCTTTCCTTATAATGAATTTAAAAAATTTTTCACATCTTCCACCTTAGAAATAGCCATAATGTGAATTCCATGGGCCATCTTTCTGTCTATTATCTGCCTGCTAATTTCTAACGCAAAATCTATACCAAATTTTTCCACATCTTCATCCTTGAGTTTACTTACTTTCTCTATTAAGCCTTGGGGCACCGCAACACCAGGGATTTTCTCTGCTATATAATTTAACATTTTTTTTGTTTTTATAATTATAAGTCCTACGATGATTTTAATTCCATCATATTTATGAGCATAATCTAAAAATCTTTTTAACCTCTCTAGTTCAAAAATCATCTGTGTTTGAAAAAATTCTGCTCCACAATAAAATTTTTGCTCAAATCTCTTTAATTGGGGCATGAGAGGTTCTACATTAGGATTTACAACAGCACCAACAAAAAAATCTGTCTTTCCATTTAAGGAGTTTTCATTCATGTCCTTACCTTTATTTAAATTTTTAATTATTTTCAACAAATGGGACGAGTCTAAATCATATACTGGTTTAGCCTCCTTGTGATCACCCCAGATAGGATGATCTCCTGTCATAACTAAAACATTTCTTATACCCAAAGCATGAGCTCCTAGAAGATCCGACTGAAGAGCTATTCTGTTACGATCCCTACAGGTCATTTGCAGTACCGGTACTATTTTCCTCTCTAAAGCTAATTTACAGGCTGCTGTAGAGGAAAGTCGCATTTTTGCTGAGGGACTATCAGTAAAATTAACAGCATCAACTAAATCCTTTAATCCCTCTAATTTATTAAGCATGACTGTAACATCAGGACCTTTAGGTGGAGTAAGTTCTACGGTTATGACAAATTCATTGCCCAAGAGTTTCTCCTTGAATATGTTCAACTTCCTTTCTCCATAGCCTTATAATTTCTTGGTGAACTTGCTTTTGACCAGTCTTTTGGTCCCAAAAGGCTTTCATAAAAGCTATCAACAACTCCTCTTTTCTGTAAGATAGAAAATGCTGTTATCCAAACACATTTCCTTTGAGGATTTACCTCACATTTTCCATTTTTATACCCTCCACAAGGTCCATTTAACATAGACTTTGGGCAAAGGGTAACAACACAAACGCCTGTAATTGCAAGAAAACATTCTCCACAGGCTTTACACTTCTCTTCAAATTCTTTAAATCGTCGCATATTGCCAATAAATAAAGTATCATTGGTAGGAATTACAGGCTTGTCTTCAAAAAGCTCCACAATACTTTGAGTTCCTGCTCCACATGAAAGAACTAAGATACACTCGGACTCATGAATGAGATCCTTATATTTTGAAACCTCTTTTTTTGTTCCTAAAATTTGACAACCTGTTTTAGCGATAAACCAACCAGTAACTTTTTTGCCTTCCTTTTCAAGCCACTCTTTTAAATTTAAAATTGCCTCTTCATTACCTGTTCCACATAAACTGGCACATTCAGAACATCCAATTAAAAAAAATGAATTATATCTATTGAGGAATTGAGATATATCTTCAATTGGTTTCTTCTTAGAAACAATCATACGATTAATCCCTTCTGTAATTTTGTAGCAAAAATTGTATTTTCCATTAGCATTGCGATAGTCATTGGTCCTACGCCACCGGGTACAGGAGTTATAAAAGATGCTTTTTCTTTAACTCTTTCAAAATCAACATCTCCAATAATTTTACCATACGCACTTACATTTATACCGATATCTATTACAACTGCACCCTCCTTGACCATATCTTCAGTAATAAAATTGGGTTTTCCAACAGCCACACATAAAATATCAGCTCTTCTGGTAATTTCTCCTAAAGATTCTGTTTTACTGTGACAGATAGTGACAGTTGCATTTCTCTTTAGTAACAATAAGGAGAGAGGTTTACCTACTATTATGCTTCTTCCCACAATAACCGCCTTTTTCCCCTCGATTCCTATTTCGTATATATCCAACATTCTTAAAATTCCCTTGGGTGTACAGGGTATAAATAAGGGTTCATCCATTAAAAGTTTACCAAGACAATAGGGCGTGAAACCATCTACGTCTTTGAAAGGATCAATTTTTAGCAAAAGATTATTTTGATCTATATGCTTTGGTAAGGGTAATTGAACAAGAATTCCATTTACAGAAGGATTACTGTTTAATTCATCAATTAATTTAGTTATTTCTTCCTCTTCTGTATCTTCAGAAAATTTAAATACAATGCTTTTTATTCCTATTTCCTGACAAGTTTTTTCCTTGAAAGATACATATTTTTCTGATGCTTTATTTTGGCCTACAAGAATGACTGCTAAAGATGGCATTATTCCCTTTTTCTTTAGAGACTCAATCTCTAGCTTTAAGTCCTCTTTTATTATAGAGGCAAGAAATTTACCATTGATTAATGTATATCCCATTAGTCCTCCTTTTTATTAATAAGCTCTAAGGCTTCTTGTCGGGTTGTTTGACTCTTTCTGAAAATACCTCTAACTGCAGAGGTAACTGTCTTACAACCAGGCTTTTTGATACCTCTCATGCTCATGCATAAATGTTCAGCTTCTATCACTACAATACATCCTTTTGGTTTTAATCTCTCCATTAGTAAATTTGCTAACTGGCTTGTTAGTCTCTCCTGAACCTGTGGCCTTTTGGCAAAATAATCAAGAGCTTTAGGTAACTCACTTAATCCTACTATTCTACCATCAGGTATATATGCAATGTGAGCATAACCAAAAAAGGGCAAAAGATGATGCTCACATATGGAATAAAAGGGAATATTCTTTATTAAAACCATTTCATCGTGAGATTCACCTTCAATACACTTAAGAAGGTCTTCTTCTGGAGGAAGTAAACCTCTAAAGATCTCTTCACACATTCTTGCAATACGCTTTGGTGTATCCTTAATGCCTGGTCTTCTAATATCCTCTCCAATTCCCTCTAAGAAGAGTCTTATACCTTCTTCTATTTTTTTCTTGTCAAACACAGCTTATAACCCTCTCATCTGTAATTATTAAGTCAACCCTTATGTCAAAGGGTTCTACTGGAATTTTTTCAACAATTTGTTCTTCATAAGCCAGTCCTATGGCTAATCCTTTTTTAAATAAAAGAAGTCTATCATAAAATCCTCCTCCATAGCCAATTCTGTTACAATTTAAGTCAAAAGCTACTCCTGGTACAGCAATTAAATCTATCTCTTCTATGGATGCCCTTAAACCATCATGAGGCTCTGGGATTGATTTGTAACCTGGAGAAATTTGGTTTAGATTTTCAACCCAATAAATTTCAAGAATCTTCTCTTTTTCGTTAACCTTTGGAAAAGATGTTCTTATTGATTTTTCCTTGCATTGATGAAATATCCTCCAACAGTCCACTTCACTACCATAAGAAGCATAAAGAAGAATAGATCTTATTTTCCTTTGCTCCACAAATTCCATAAATCTAAAAGTAATTTGCTCATCTTTGATTTTCCTTATTTGTGGATTTATCTCATTCCTTAATTTAAGGATTATTTTCCTTATCTCACTCTTTTGAGAAATTTCAGAATTTTGGGAAATAAACATTTAAAATTATACCATTTACAAGCACTTTTGTGGTAATATAAATCTTTATGGAAGAAAGGGAAATAATGAATCTTTCTGAGAAGCTTTTTATTCCTACCTATAAAAGATATCCAATTGTTCTAAGAAAAGGCAGAGGAGCAAGAGTCTGGGATGTAGAAGGCAAAGAATACTTAGATTTCCTTGCTGGGATAGCTGTTAATGTTCTGGGCCATTGCCCAAGAAAAGTAGTGGTGGCTATCCAAAAGCAAGTTCAAAGATTAATCCATACTTCAAATCTTTACTATACTGAACCACAGATTGCTTTAGCCCATATTTTAATAAAAAATTCCTTTGCTGACAGGGTCTTCTTTTGTAATTCAGGCACTGAAGCAATTGAAGGTGCATTAAAACTTGCACGTATATACATGAAGAAAAAGTTTGGTAAGGAAAGATTTGAATTCATCTCCACTTTTAAGTCCTTTCACGGTAGAACCTTTGGGAGTTTAAGTGTAACTGGTCAAGAAAAATACCATGAGGGATTTGAACCTTTACTTAGTGGAGTAAAATTTGTTCCTTACAATGATGCCCAGGCTATTTATGAGGCTATCACAAATAAAACTTGTGCAGTTATTTTAGAACCAATTCAGGCTGAAGGTGGTATTAATGTGCCTGACAAAGATTATCTAAAAAAAGTTAGAGAAATCTGTAATGAAAAGGGAATACTTCTCATTCTTGATGAAGTTCAAACTGGCATTGGTAGAACAGGTAAACTTTTTGCTTACGAACACTTTGGAATAGAACCTGATATAATGACTTTAGCAAAAGGACTTGGAGGTGGAATTCCTATTGGAGCGATACTCACAAAGGAAGAAATCTCTAAGGCCTTTGCTCCTAAAACGCATGCCTCTACTTTCGGAGGAAATCCAGTTGCTTGTGCTTCTGCTGTAGCAACTCTTGAAACAATCCTGGAGGATGGCTACTTTCTTAATCACTGCGAGAGAATTTCCAAATACTTTATAAAAAAACTTAACTCCTTAAAAGAGAAACATCCCCAAATAATTAAAGAAATAAGAGGATTAGGACTCTTAATTGGAATGGAACTTTTTATAGATGGAAGTGAGATAGTAAAAAAATGCTTAGAGAAGGGACTCTTAATCGGTACTGCTGGCGATGGTAAGGTATTAAGATTCACTCCACCCTTGATAATAGAGAAAGAAGACATAGAGGAGGCCATAAAAATACTTAACGAGGTATTCAATGAAGCCAAAAGTTAAAAGAGATTACTTGAAAGTATTTGATTTTTCAAAAGATGAATTCCTTCATATAATCCAAAGAGCAAAAAACTTAAAAGAGTCAAAAGAATCTTCAAATTATGCTCTGTTAGGGAAAAATGTGGGGATGATATTTGAAAAACCCTCTACAAGAACTCGAGTTTCCTTTGAAGTTGCTGTGTATCAACTAGGTGGACATGCTATTTATCTCAGCCCAAAAGAATTACAGCTATGCCGGGGAGAAACAATAGGAGATACTGCCAGAGTTTTATCTCGTTATTTAGATGCCATAGTAATAAGAACCTTTTTTCATAAAACCCTTGAAGAATTCTCAGCATATGCTCGTGTGCCTGTAATAAATGCCTTAACAGACCTTCATCATCCCTGCCAAGCAACAGCAGACATTCTTACCATATTAGAGAAAAAAGGCAGCCTTGAAAACATTAAAGTGGCTTATGTAGGAGACGGCAATAATGTGGCTAACTCACTTATTGAAGCCTGTGCACTTACAGGCTTAAAGATCAATGTAGCAACACCGGCAGGTTATGAACCACTTGAAGAGTCTATCAAAAAAGCAAGATCCTTCACAGAAGTGAATATTTTTAATAATCCCTTCCAGGCAGTAGAAGATGCGGATGTTATCTACACTGATGTTTGGCTTAGTATGGGTGAAGAGGAAAAGATTGAAAAAAGGGAAAAGTTTAAAGGCTTTCAAGTAAATTCTAATCTTTTAAAATATGCCAAGGCTGATGCTATAGTAATGCACTGTTTACCTGCTCATAGAGGAGAAGAAATAACCGATGATGTCCTAGATGGACCGCAAAGCGTAGTATTTGATCAAGCAGAAAACAGACTCCATACATCAAAAGCTATCCTAGAGTTTCTTCTTACCTTGTAGGAAAAATCCTACAGATTGTAAGATTTTTCCGATTTACATTTAATCCTTAAACATGCATAATTAATAAAAAATTTCATAATAAGGAGGTTTTTATGCAATGGAACATCAATATTGATCCTCTTGGTAGTCTTGCTCTAAGTGCTCTTGTAGCAGCAGTGCCTATCTTTTATCTATTTTGGGCACTTGCCTACAAAAGAATGAAAGGTCACTGGGCAGCTATTTCAGCAGTTGTCATTGCCATGTTAATCTCTATTGTTGCTTATGGAATGCCTGTAAATTTAGCAATTCTCTCTACTTTCAATGGTTTTATCTTTGGACTCTGGCCTGTTTGTTGGATTGTTGTCACAGCAGTTTACATTTACAACTTATCCGTAGAGACAAAGCAGTTCGAAATTATTAAGAACTCTCTTGCTACAATCACAGATGACAGAAGAATTCAAGCAGTTATAATTGCCTTTTCCTTTGGTGCCTTTCTTGAAGGAGCTGCAGGATTCGGAACACCTGTGGCAATCTCTGCTGCTATGCTTGCAGGTTTAGGTTTTAATCCTATCTATGCTTGCGGCATATGCTTGATCGCTAATACAGCTCCTGTTGCCTTTGGTGCAATAGGTATTCCAATTGTTGTAGGTGCTGGAGTCTCAGGAGTAGATCTTATGGCTTTGAGTAAAATGGTAGGTAGACAACTACCCTTCTTTAGTGTTTTAGTTCCTTTTTATATGGTAGTGGTAATGGCTGGATGGAAGAAAACAATAGAGATCTGGCCTGTTCTTCTTGTAAGTGGTGGCTCCTTTGCCCTCACTCAATTCATAGTTTCAAATTATGTGGGTCCATATCTTCCTGACATTTTATCTGCTATTATTTCAATTTTAGCAACCGTTATTTTTGTAAAAATATGGCATCCAAAAGAGTCTTGGACCTTTTCCCATGAAGTTTGTGTTGAAGGTAAAGCTTGTCTGAATTATACCTTAGGGCAAGTATTTCGTGCTTGGGCACCTTTTATACTTCTGTCAATTTTTGTTGCTGCCTGGGGAATTAAACCAGTAAAAGCCTATCTCGATCAAATTGCCACTATAAAATTTCCTATCACAGGTCTTGATAAAATGGTCATAGACCATCTTGGTAAACCAAAGGCTGCTGTTTATGCTTTTAATATTTTGTCTGCTGCTGGCACAGCAATACTTTTTGCAGGAATTCTATCAATCCCTGTAATGGGAGCATCCTTAAGTACAGCTTTAAAGGTTGCAGGAAGAACCCTTAATCAGCTTAAATGGCCTATAGTAACCATAGGAACAATTCTTGGATTTGCATATCTTTACAATTTCTCTGGAATGGCTATAACCCTTGGCTATGCCTTTGCGTCAACAGGTACTGTATTCCCACTTTTCGCTGCATTTCTTGGATGGCTTGGAGTCTTCATGACAGGTTCTGATACTTCTTCAAACGCTTTGTTTGGTAAGCTTCAGGAAGTAACAGCTCGTCAGCTTGGGATTGACCCTGTCCTTACAGTAGCTACTAATTCCTCTGGAGGAGTCTTTGGAAAAATGATATCACCCCAATCCATTGCTGTTGCTACAGCTGCTACTGGTTATGTTGGTCATGAAGGTGATATATTTAGATTTACTCTTAAGCATTCTATAATTCTCACCTTTATAATGGGAGTTATAGCAATGCTTCAGGCTTATGTATTCACATGGATGATTCCTCAATGGGAACAAGCAGTGCAAACTGCAGTACAAGCAGCTAAACCAGCAGCAGCTGCTCCCTCTACAGAAGGAGTTACTTATTTGATTATTACTTTCGCAGTTTCCATATTCATAGTTTTAGTATCAAGATTAGTAGGTAAAGGAGTTGCAAGATGATTGATAAAACATTCATTGAAAAATGTAAGAACATTTTTGGTAGTGATAATGTTCTTACTGATAAAGCTGAGCTAATAGCTTACAGCTACGATGCCACCCCCGGGATACCCCGTGAAATTCCCGGGGCAGTGGTTTTCCCTGAAAATACAAAACAAATTCAGGAATTAATATTTCTTGCAAGACAAACAAAGACCCCTATATACCCCAGAGGTTCAGGCACCTCACTGAGTGGTGGACCTGTTCCTCTCAGCAAAGGAGTAGTCATATCTTTCCAAAAGATGAATAAAATAATTGAAATAGATCCAGACAATTTAACAGCCACTGTTCAGCCCGGTGTAATAATTGCTGACTTAAATGCAGCTGTATCAAAATATGGATTACTCTATCCACCAGATCCAGGCTCTATGGCTACTGCCACAGTAGGAGGTTCTGTAGCAGAGAATTCTGGTGGACTTAGAGGTCTCAAATATGGAGTTACAAAGCATTATATTATGGGAATGGAAGTAGTAATGCCTACAGGTGAAGTATTTCGTTTTGGAGGTAAAACAGTTAAAAATGTGACAGCTTATGACTTTACTCATCTTTTTGTAGGTTCTGAAGGCACGCTAGGAATAATAACGGAAATTATCTGCAAACTTATTCCTGCTCCAAAATATCGTAAAGCAATGATTGCATTCTTCAATAAACTTGAAGAGGCAGGAAAAACTGTTACAGATATTGTCCGTAATCATGTAATACCTGCAACTCTTGAAATAATGGACAAAGTTACAATTCACACTGTGGAAAATTATGCAAAAGTAGGACTACCTACTGATGTAGAAGCTCTTTTATTAATTGAAGTAGATGGTATGGGACAAGATTCAGTACTTTGGGAAGCTGAAAAATGTGTTGAAATAATAAAGCAAAATAATGGTAGCTACAAAATTGCTGAAACAGACTCTGAGAGAGACTCCTTATGGGCAGCCCGTCGAGCAGCCCTTCCAGCCCTTGCGCAAGTAAAACCATCCACTGTTTTAGAAGATGCCACTGTTCCAAGAACAAAGCTTGTTGACATGTTAATTGCAATTCAAAATATTGCAAAAAAATATAATCTCATGATTGGAACTTTTGGTCATGCCGGTGATGGAAATCTTCATCCCACAATTTTAGTGGATCCTATGGATAAAGATGAAATGGAGAGACTTCACAAAGCAGTAGATGAAATCTTTGAGATAGCCCTTTCCTTAGGCGGAACTCTCTCTGGTGAACATGGAATTGGAGTAGCAAAAATAAAGTATTTAAAAAATGAAATTGGACGATCTGGTGTAGAGACAATGAGAAGAATAAAGCAAGCTTTAGATCCTGATAATATACTCAACCCGGGAAAACTTGTGCCTATGGAGGACTAAAATGGCCCAGGCATCAGTTAAAACTGTTTTTGATGATATGGAAACCCTAAAGAGAGAATTAATTAGATGCATGAAATGTGGTAACTGTATGTCTGTATGTCCTATTTATAACGTAGAAAAAAAGGAAGCCTCAGTAGCTCGAGGAAAAATTGCCCTGGGTGAGGCAGTTCTAAAGGATGAAATAGATATTGATGATGAAACACTTGTGAAACTTATATTTAACTGCCTTGTATGTAAATCCTGCATGATGGCTTGCCCTTCAGGGGTCCGTTTTGACAGAATAATTCTTGGCTTAAGGTCAGCTATTGTAAAGAAAAAAGGCTTACCCTTCGTGAAAAAAGCTCTCTTTGGGCTTTTAAAAAATCCTGAGCTTTTTGACAAAGGGATGAAAGCCTTTGCAGCCATGCAAGGATTTTTCCTTAAATCTGAAGGTCATAAGAAAAGAAAACCAAAAGGATTTTTAAAAACCATAAATCCAAGACTTGATGAAAAATTCATTGTGCCTGAACTTTCTAAGGAAAGCTTTAGAGATAAGGTTAAAGAAAAAATAGAAGCTAAGGATCCTCAATGTACTGCCATATTCTTCACAGGATGTTCGGTGAATTATCTTTATCCTGAAGTAGGAGATGACCTAATTTATGTCCTTCAAAGAAATAATACTACCGTAATAACTCCTAAGAACCAAAACTGCTGTGGTATGCCTGTTATGGTTCATGGTGATATAGAGTCAGCAAGAGAATTAGCAAAGAGAAATATTGATGCTTTTGAAAAAAGTAATGCCCAATATATTATTACAGTCTGCGGTTCTTGTGGAAGTGCCTTAAAACATGAATATCCCATAATACTGGAAGGAACGGATTATGAAGAGAAAGCAAAGAAATGGGCTGAAAAAGTCTATGACATATCAAGCTTTCTTCTGAAAGTTATCAAATTTGAAAAACCAAAAGGAAAAGTGGAATTAAAAGTAACCTATCATGATTCCTGTCACCTTAAAAAATCAATGAAAGTCTTCAACGAGCCGCGACAATTAATAAAAATGATTCCAGGAATAACTCTATTAGAGATGAAAAAACCTGATGCCTGCTGTGGTAGTGGAGGAAGCTATCATCTTACTCATTCTAATACAGCTCTCAAAATATCAAAATCTAAGATAGATGATATAAAGACTACAGAAGCAGATGCTGTATGCACAGGCTGTCCTGCTTGCATGATGGAGCTTTTTGAAGGGCTCCATAGATTTGGTGGAAACTGTAAAGTTATTCATACAGTTAGCCTCCTTGCCCAATCATACAGAGCAGAAAATTAAAGTTAAAGCTTTTGATTTCTTAAAAATGAGGAGGATTATTAATGTTTGAACTTTTTAAACAAAAGGCTGAGGCAATTAATGCTGAGGTCCATTATTTCAATAGCAAAGCAGAGGCAATTGATTTTATAAAAGATTTAATAGCAAAAAATACACAAGGTACTTCAACCAAAGAAGTGGTATGGCATGAGTCTCCTTTTCTTGATGGTGTTGACAAGGATTCCTTGCTAAAAGAAGTCCCTCAAATTGAATTCAACATAGATCAAAACTCAGCATCCTCAGCAAAAATTGGAATAAATGAGGTAGATTATGGCATTGCAGAAACTGGAAGCATTGTAGAGATTTCTGATAGTATTTTTAAAAGGCTTTGTTCTATTTTACCAGAGATTCACATAGCTATTTTACCCCTAAATAGAATTGAGCCTACCTTAGAAGAGGTTATGAAAAAAATTCCCATTTCAAAAATTCCTTACATGACCATTATAAGTGGACCAAGCAGAACTGCAGACATTGAGAGAGTTTTAACAATAGGTGTGCATGGTCCTGAAAGGCTTTTAATTTTAGTAGTAGATAATTTATAGGAGGACTTTTAATGATTAAAGAAGAAATAAAAAGAGCACTCCAGAATGCAAATCTTGCAGGAGCATTAACTCGTTTTTCAGAAGCTTATTCAGTGAGTAGACGTAAAGCCTATGAAGGACTTGATTTTGAGGAAATTAGAGATAAAATTGCCTCCTTGAAAGCCTATGTGGCTGAGAATCTTAACGAAATAATAGACACTTTTATTAAATCAGCTCAAGAAAATGGCGCAAAGGTTTTCTATACAACAAAACCTGATGAGGTCAGAAAATACATCATAGATCTTGCAAAGAAAAACAATGTTAAAAGCATAGTTAAATCTAAATCTATGGCAACAGAAGAGATTCATCTAAATAAATATCTAAGAGAAGAGGGAATAGAAGTAAACGAAACTGATCTTGGAGAATGGATAATTCAATTGGCAGGCCAGAGACCTTCTCACATGGTCCTTCCTGCAATTCATCTTACAAGATATGATGTTTCAGAGGTTTTTACAAAAAAAGTAGAGCCTATAGAACCTGATATTTCCAAAATGGTGAAATTTGCAAGAAAGCATCTGAGGAGAAAATTTCTTGCTGCTGACATGGGTATAACAGGTGCAAACATTGCAGTAGCTGAAACAGGAACTCTTTTAATTTTTACCAATGAAGGAAACGCAAGGCTTACAATGGCTTTACCAAAAATTCACGTAGCTGTAGTTGGTGTAGAAAAACTGGTTGCTAAATTTGAAGACATTTTCCCAATAATCAGAGCTTTACCAAGAAGTGCCACAGCTCAATTAATTACAAGCTATATATCCTTTGTTAACAAACCCTATACTCATTTTGATGGTTCACAAAAAGAGTTCCACATAATACTTTTTGACAATAATCGCAGTGCTATGGCAAAAGATCCTAATTTTAAGCAAACATTCCAATGCATTCGTTGCGCTTCTTGCCTTAATGTATGCCCTGTTTTTAGGCTTATCGGAGGACATGTATTCGGCAAAGTATACACTGGTGGTATTGGCACCATACTTACTGCTTGGACAGAAGGACTAAAAGCCTCTAAAGACATTCAGGGGCTATGCATACAGTGTGGTAATTGTGTAAAAGTATGTCCTGGTAAGATCGATATTCCAGGGCTTATATTAGAGATTAGAAAAAGACTCGCTAAAGAAGAGGGATTAAACTTTAAAACCAAAGTGATTTACTCAATAGTGAATAACAGAAAACTCTTTCATTCTATTTTAAAAGCTGCCTCTAAATTTCAAAAACCCATTGAAAAAGAAGGATTTATAAGACATCTTCCTTTCTTCCTTTCAGATTTAACTGAAGGCAGAAGTCTACCTGCCATTTCCGATGTTCCTTTTAGGGATAGATTTAAAAAGATTATACAACCTAAATTTGACAAAAAAGTCATTTTTTTTGCTGGCTGTTTAATTGACTTTGCCTATCCAGAGATTGGTGAAGCTCTGGTAAAACTCTTAAATTCTGCAGGAATAGAGGTATTGTTCCCTATAGAGCAAACATGCTGTGGAGCTCCAGCCCGATACTCTGGTGTAATGGATGTGGCAGCAAATAACGCAAAACAGAACATTGAAGCCCTTCTTACCACAGAGGCTGATTATGTAATCTCTGCCTGTCCTACTTGTACTGTAGCCTTGAAAAAGCAGTTTACCAAAGACCTTCTGGAGCAAAATTTCAATGAAGAATTAATTAAAAAGGCTGAAGTATTGGCAAAAAAGGTAAAAGATGCCTCTGAATTGATAAATAAACTTATAAGAGAGGACAAAATTAAGTTTAAATCCACCCCCCAAGAAAGCTTTACCTATCATGATCCATGTCATCTCATAAGAAGTCTTGGAATATATAAAGAACCTAGAGAAAGCTTAATAAGTGCAGGACTAAATCTCGTAGAGATGTTTGAGTCTGATACCTGCTGTGGCATGGGAGGCTCCTATTCTCTAAAATTCCCAGAGATTTCAAAGACAATTCTAAAAAGAAAATTAGAAAATATTAAGAAAACAGAAGTTAAACTGGTATGCACAGACTGTCCTGGCTGTGTTATGCAAATTAGAGGAGGCGTTGACAAAGAAGGATTATCTCTGCAAGTGAGACATTCTATAGAAATACTCGCAGAAAGACTAAAGAAGGGCTAAAAATGTTTAGAGATTTTAAAATCAAAAGAGTCATAAAAGGAAGACTTCTGAAAGGAGATGAAATAATATCAGAAATCACAAAAATTCTAAAAGAAAAGTCTATAAAGGCAGGACTTATTAGCGGAATAGGAGCTGTAAGTAGAGCAAAAATTGGCTACTATGATCAAAAAAATAGACAGTATATGTGGAAAGAATTCAAAGAGCCCATGGAAATCTCATCTCTTAAGGGAAATATTTCAATAAAAGAAAATGAACCTTTTGCCCATTTACATATAATTCTATCAAGAGAAGATTACTCATCCATAGGTGGACATCTCTTTGAAGCAGATGTTTTTGCCTTTGAGTTTGAAATTATTGAGCTGGATGGAGAAGCTTATGAAAGAATCTTTAATGAGGATACTGGATTGTTTTTGTGGAAAGACTAATTCAGTAACTCCTCAATAGTTACTTGAACGCATTCTGCTAAGGATTGAAGATTATAGCCACCTTCGAGAACGAATATCTTAGGAGCATATGATGAATTAATAATACTTCTTACAATACTTCTTACTCCTTCTGTTGTTACATTTATATAACTCATGGGATCATCCTGATGCATATCATAACCAGCTGAGACAAGTATTAGATCAGGTTTATACTCTCTAATTTTTTGTGGAAGTATATCTTGAAAAACTGTTAAATATTCCCGAGTACCAGAACCTGCTCTGAGTTGAACATTGTATGTGCAACCCTCTCCTGGTCCCTTACCAATTTCCAACTCCCTGCCTGTTCCAGGATAAAAGGGAAATTGATGGGAACTAAAATAGAAAACAGCACAATCATCCTCAAAAATGTGCTGAGTTCCATTTCCATGGTGTACATCAAAGTCTATTATAAAAATTTTTTTGTAACCTAATTTTTTAGCATAGGCTGCACCTATGGCAATATTGTTAAAAATACAAAAACCCATAGCAGCATCCATCTCAGCATGATGACCTGGTGGTCTTACTGCACAAAAAGCCCTATCAAATTCTTTTTTGTAAACCCCGTCAATGGATTCCAAAACTCCACCAACAGCATATAGGGCAACTTCATAGGTATTTTCACAAACATAAGTATCAGGGTCCACATATCCAGGTGATGAATTCTTAATTCTTTCAATGTAATTAGGTTCATGCACTAATGATAATTCCTCAATGGTTGCTTTTCTTGGTTTCAGATGGAGAAGTTTATCCCACAAACCTGCTGCTTTTAATTGATTTATAATGGCAACAAGCCTCTCTTTCGATTCAGGATGTCCATGAGGAGTTTCATGTCTCAAGTAGATATCATCATAAATGAAAGCAACTTTTCTATTCATAAACAATAATATCTTAAAGCCTGACAAAAAAGTCAAGTTTTGGACATAGGAAAATAAAATTGGAGCTCTTGTTAAATTCTAGAGCTCCTTTAAAAACTTATTATTCAATTGCTTTATTTTTTTAATATCTGTACTGGTCTTTTAGCTATAATAGGTATTTGTACATCAAATTTTTCCAATAAAAGTCCTAAGGCAAAAATTGCTAATCCCACAAAAGTCCAATGTCCAGGAGCCATCATTATCAAGCCTCCAGAGATGTATAAAGCCCTTTCAAGAGGAGTGGCTGGTTTCTTCCAATAACCAAGAACTCCTGCCTCAATAGCAAACATAGCAACAAAGGCACCTATAAAAATGAATAAAACCTCCCAGGCAGGACCTTTCATCAAGTAGGACGGTACGAATATAAAGAAAAATGGCATTATATATCCGCCAATTCCTAATTTCATTGAATTCCATGCAGCCTTTATCCAGCTTCCACCAGCAATAGCAGTAGTGGTAAAAACAGTTATGCACACAGGTGGTGTTAAACCTGACTTAATGGCAAAGTAAAAGATGAAAAGATGAGCTGCTAATGGATTAATCCCCATTTGCTGTAAGGCTGGCACCAAAACAGCAGCTGCAATAACATAGGCAGCTGTAGTTGTCATTCCCATTCCAAGAATTATGGCAGTAAGCATTGTAGCAATTAAGGCAAGATATAAATTGTAGCCTGATATTTCAATAATTAATTCGGAAACTTTTACTCCAAAACCTGTAAGAGAAATAAGACTTACAGCAATCTGCACACAGGCCATCATTATCATTAGCCACGCCAATGCTTTGACAATACCCTCATAGAGTCCACCCCAGATTGATTTTGCTCTATTCCATACATCTCTTATCTTTAGTGGACCTCCAAAAAATAGGAAAAATAAGACAGACACAACAATTGCCCAGGCAGCACATATTTGGGCAGGAAAAAACATGAAGAGTAAAACACCTAAGGTACCAATAGGTAAGAAAAAGCCTAAAATTTTATTCGGTTTTAGAATATTTTTTAGCTCAGGCATGAGTTCCTTTGGAAGTTTACCCATGCCTGTTCTACCAGCTTCTATCCATATTCCGGCAGCAATACCAGCAAAGTAGATTAAAGCAGGAATTAACCCTGCAATCATGATACTGGTATAGGGAATATTAAGAAATTCAGCCATTATAAAACAACCAGCTCCCATTATTGGAGGCATGATTTGTCCACCAGAGGAAGCAGCAGCTTCAACAGCTGCTGCAAAAGATCTGGAAAAACCAAACTTTTTCATAAGAGGGATTGTAAAGGAACCAGTTGTAGCAGCATTTGCCACAGAAGAACCGCTGAGCATTCCAAAAAGTGAACTTGAAATTACTGCCACATGACCTGGACCACCTCTTATTTTCCCTCCAAAGTATGTGGAAAGTTCCATAACAGTAGAACCAACTCCTGTGGCAAAAAGGATAGGACCAAAGATTATAAAAGGTGCTATTATTCTACTTGCCATATCAGTGAGCAGACCCCATATTCCCTCAGTCATTAGGTATAACTGATAAAGTATATCAGTGAAACTAAAGCCAGGATGGCCAAATCTTCCCGGAATATTAGGTCCATAAATTGTATAGAGAATGAAGAATAATACAAGAATAGGTATTGTTAACCCTAAAGCTCTTCTTGTTCCCTCTAAAAGAGCTATTACAAGTAAAACTGCTAAAATTAAATGATAATCCTCAAAAACTCCCGGATTCCTTACTATATCTTCCCAATGAATCATGATGTAAATACAAGGAATGAGACTCATGGCTAGAAAGATCAGATCAACCAGCGAAGGAGCATTCTTGGTACCTGTAATAAGGTACTGGAATATTTTAGGAACATTCCATTTTAACATTCTTTTTGAAAAGGGATAAACTAAAAAAACAATAGCCAGACCTATAGAAAGAGAGATACCGCCCTGCAAAAGAGGATGCAGGGCGTGCAAAAGAGCTGTATATAGGATAAACAATCCCCATAATCCAACAAGAATATTTAGAATTAACTTCCATAGCCCTCTTAATTCACGCATTAGTCTTCTTAAGCCTCCTTAACTTATTTCTTTTCCTTTGGTAGTACTTCTATAAATATCTCCACTTCGCTACCTTTATTACCAATTATCTCTATTTTATGTTTGCCTGGTTTTGCGTTTATGGGTATACCAGATTTTACTGAAAACATTCCCTTATCATCAGTGGTTATTACATCAACCTTTTCTGTTCCTAGACCTACCTTTTCACCCTCATCAAGAGTTATAACAATATCAATATCTTCCTTAGGTTGAAATCCTATTCCCTCTATGGTTATTTCTGTTGCAGGTTCACCTTTGGCTGGAGTTATTGTTACTGTTGGTTGAGCAAAAGCAAAAAGGGGTATGACAATTATAAAAAGAGCTACCATCAAAATTTTCTCTCTCATTTTAGCCTCCTATTTCTTTTTCATCTCTGGAGGTATTAGTTTATCTGGTATCTTAACTTTCAAAACATCTCTGTAGAATTTAACTGCTCCCGGATGTAATGGCACATTACCATATTTTACAGCCATCCCAAACATATCCTCAAAATTACCCTCTTTTAAAGTGGCGAGAGAACCTACAATCTCTTTTCTGTTCTCATAAACTGCTTTTACAATCTTAAAAACTACATCCTCTGGTACATCTTTATCAACAAAGTCTGTTACCACATAAGCTAAGCTTGGTTGAGACTTCTTAACACTCTTAAATAATCCTGCAGGGATGTCCATCATCAATCCCTGTCCAGGATAAACCTTATTGAATTGATCTATAAGTTCCTTAGATACTGGAAGTATTATTATATCCATATTTGCCTCAAGATCTAGAATAGCAGCATCTTTATATCCTG
This sequence comes from uncultured bacterium, assembly GCA_937998865.1. GTDB lineage: Bacteria > Nitrospirota > Thermodesulfovibrionia > Thermodesulfovibrionales > Thermodesulfovibrionaceae > Thermodesulfovibrio. The sequence continues at coordinate 49,187 of CALLBR010000004.1, read as the reverse complement.
CTTTATACCAGCCTTTTACAACACCTGATTTCATGGCATCCACACTGGCACCTATTCCCATCATTTTGTAATTTGGGTTAATATTTAAGGCTTTAAAAAAGAGTTCTACAACTCTTCCTGAAGTTGTACCGGGATTCATAGCAAAATCCACACCATTTAACTGTTTCACATCCTTAACACCACTTTTTTCACTCACTACAATGTGAATAGGAGTAATGTAGCCACCCCAAAGGGTTCTAAGATTAGGATTGGCTTTCCCTTGGTAGTCAATTATTCCCATGTAATTGGCATATCCTGCTGCAGCATCGGCTGGTCCCATATGGATTGCTTTTCTTTGCAGTCTTGAAAGATTCTCAAGAAATCCACCCGTCTCCACAACGGTAACTTCTATCTCGCCTGGATATGCTTTATTTACCACCTTTGCCATAGCAACAGTGTTTGCATAAAGACCAGAACGGACAGAGGTAGCACCCCATTTAACATAAAACTTCTTCGAAGCTTCAGAGGTTGGGGTAATGCCAAAAAACAGGAAAAGAATAAAAAAGGTACTCAATAAAATCAACAAAGCTCTTTTCATGGACCCCCTCCTTATTTAGGATTTTAATGATAATATTAAAAAATTCCAAAAAAGTCAATATTAATTATCTTGCTAATTTTAATTTCCTTGCCTTTTCTGCCACTGCATGAGATACTACCTGAGCTACTTTCTTGTTAAAAATGCTGGGAATAATATAATCTTCATTCAGTTCTTCATCTTTGATTATATTAGCAATGGCATTGGAGGCAGTAAAAAATATCTCTTTATCCACTCCCTTTGCCCGTACCTCAAGAAGTCCTTTGAATAATCCTGGAAAAGCAAGAACATTATTAATCTGATTGGGATAATCGGATCTTCCTGTTGCCATAATTCTTACAAGTGGCATGGCAAGTTCTGGAGCAATTTCAGGATCTGGGTTTGCCAGGGCAAAAACTATCCTGTCTTTTGCCATTTTCTCAATATCCTCTGGTCTAACAATGTTAGGAGCAGAAAGTCCAATAAATACATCAGCACCTACAAGAGCATCTGATAGACTTCCTTTTATTTTTCGTGGATTAGTTACCTTTGCTAATTCTTCCTTGTAAGGATCGATATCCTGTTGTCTGCCTTCGTAAACAACCCCAGATCTGTCACAGACAACTATATCTTTTATGCCATAGTCTAATAACATATAAGCAGTAGCGGTTCCTGCAGCACCGGCTCCTGCTATGACAATTTTTAAATCCCTTATATCTCTTTTTAAGATCCTCCCTACATTTATCAATGCAGCTAAGACTACAATGGCTGTACCATGCTGATCATCGTGAATTACTGGTATATTAAGTTCTTCACGAAGTCTTCTCTCCACTTCAAAACATCGTGGAGCAGCAATATCCTCAAGATTGATACCTCCGAAGGGAGTCGAGATTTTTTTAATTATATCAACAAGTTCATCCACATCTGTTGTTCTTATTGCTATTGGAAAGGCATCAACACCGCCAAACTCTTTGAAAAGCATACACTTTCCTTCCATCACTGGCATTGCTGCATCAGGTCCAATATTTCCAAGTCCTAGCACCGCGGTACCATCTGTTATAACCGCTACTGTATTTCCCTTAATCGTATAACGATACACATGATCAGGATTTTTATAGATATCAAGACAAACTCGAGCAACACCAGGCGTATAAACTCTTGAAAGATCTTCTCTACCTTTAACATTTATCCTGTTGTATATTCCAATTTTACCGCCTTCATGAACAAGAAAGGTTCTATCCATAACTCTTAAAATTTTCACACCCTCAATGTGTTTTAAGGCTTTAATTATTTTTTTCTCATGCTCTTCATTGCGAGCATTTACTGTTATGTCCCTTATAATTCGTCCTTTCTCTACCTTAACAATATCAATGGAACCTAAATCTCCACCAGCACCACTTATAGCAGAAGCGATTTTTGCAAACATACCTATTTTGTTTTCAATCTCTACCCTTAGTGTTATACTATAGCTGGGGCTTGGAACATATCCCATTTTTGTCCTCCTATACTTGACATAGTGTGTAATAAATTATACAAAATAAAATAATTTTTGCAAATAAGGAGCGGCTGATGGAGATCAACAAACATTATTTTGACACTATTATCATTGGTTCAGGCCTTGCAGGATGCCGTGCTGCCATTGAATGTACAGGAAAGGGAACTGTAGGAGTTTTAAGTAAGCTTTATCCTACTCGTTCTCACTCTACAGCAGCGCAGGGAGGAATTGGAGCTGCCCTGGGAAATGAAGAAGAAGATAGTCCTGAATGGCATACTTATGACACTGTAAAAGGAAGTGATTTTCTCGGAGATCAAGATGCGATTGAAATTATGTGTTATGATGCCATACCCACTATTATTGAGTTAGAACATATGGGAGTCCCTTTCTCTCGTACTCCTGAGGGCAAAATTGCTCAAAGAAGGTTTGGCGGGCATACAAAGGAGTTTGGCAAAGCACCAGTAAGACGTGCTTGTTATTCTGCTGACAGAACTGGACATGCTGTACTTTTTGCTCTCTATGAGCAATGTCAACTAAGAGGTGTAAGATTTTTCCAAGAATTTCAAGTTCTTGACATAGTTATTGAAAACCAAGCAATTCAAGGCGTCATAGCCATTAATATAAAAGATGGCTCACTTCATGTCTTTGAAGCAAAAGTAGTTATTATAGCCAGTGGCGGCTACGGTAAAATTTTTAAAGTCACCTCTAATGCTTATGCAAGCACTGGTGAATGTTTAAGCATGCTTTTTAGGCAAGGTTTACCGCTTGAAGATATGGAATTCTTCCAATTTCATCCTACGGGACTTTATGGACTGGGAATTCTAATTACTGAAGGAGCAAGGGGTGAAGGCGGAATTCTTATAAATGGTAAAGGTGAAAGATTTATGGAGAGATATGCTCCTACAATAAAAGATCTTGCGCCAAGAGACATGGTATCTCGTGCAATTCTCAGTGAAATAAGAGAAGGAAGAGGAATCGACGGAAAAGATTATGTCTATCTTGATCTAAGGCACGTAGATAAGAAAATCCTTAATGAGAGACTTCCTGAAATATCAACCTTCTGTAAAATTTACATGGGAATTGACCCTTCAGAAGCACCTATACCTGTTGTTCCCACTGCTCATTATGCGATGGGTGGAATTCCAACAGATATTGACGGAAGAGTTCTAAGGGATGTGGACGGTTCTTTTATACAAGGACTTTTTGCAGCTGGTGAATGCGCCTGTGTTTCAGTTCATGGAGCCAATAGATTAGGATGTAATTCTCTTTTAGATACCGTAGTATTTGGAAGAAGAGCAGGAAAAGCGGCCAGTTCCATTCTTAAGAATTCTACAAAAGGTAAAGTAAAGAGGGAAAGAGTAGCTCTAATTACAGAATGTTTAGAGATGCTCAAAAATAACAAAGGAAAAGAGACAGTAGCTTCTATAAGAAAAGATCTTCAACAAGCCATGATGGACAAATGCTCAGTTTTCAGAACAGAAAAGGAATTGAAATTACTTATAGATGAAATAAAAACCTTAAAAGAAAGGTATAAAGAAATAGAAATTACAGATAAATCAAAGACTTTCAATACTGATCTTCTTGAAGCCATTGAACTTGGTCATATGCTAACCTTAGCAGAAGTTATTGCTTCCAGTGCTTTACAGAGAACAGAAAGCAGAGGTGCTCACTACAGAGAAGATTATCCAAAAAGAGATGATGAAAATTGGATGAAGCATACTTTAGCCTTTCAAAGGGAAAAAGGTATCACTTTCAAATACAAGCCTGTTAAAATAACAAGATTTAAGCCGGAGGAGAGGAAATACTAATGAGCAAATATTATACCTTTAAAATAAAAAGATATTTACCTAATGAAAAACCTATAACAAGATGGGATGAATTTAGAGTAAAACTCAACAACATGGAAAGAGTTTTAGATGGACTCATAAAAATCAAGGAAACAATGGACGGAACTTTAACATTTAGAAAATCCTGTGCCCATGGCGTATGTGGTTCCTGTGCTATGAAAATTAATGGAAAAAATAGACTTGCCTGCCAAACTCTTGTAAAAGATTTACCAGAAATAATTGAAATTGAGCCTCTTCCCTCTTTACCTGTAATAAAAGACTTAGTAGTAGACATGACTCTATTCTTTCAGAAGAACGATAAAGTATTACCTTATCTAATAAATGAAGAACCACCACCGCAAAGAGAGAGAATTCAGTCTCCCGAAGATCAGCATAAAATTCTTGAATCTATAACCTGTATCATGTGTGGAAGTTGCACTACCTCTTGTCCAGTCTTTTGGTCTGATAAAGAATATTTAGGTCCTTCTGCTCTGCTTAAAGCCTATAGATTTCTATTTGATACAAGAGACAAAGCTACAGAACAAAGACTAAAGGCTATTGCAGGTCAAGATGGTATTTGGCGTTGTCATTCAATTTTTAATTGTGTAGAGGTCTGTCCTAAGGAAATAGATATTACCAAACACATACTAAAACTCAAAAGACTTGCTATAAAAAAAGGATTTAAAGGAGGACAGGAATGAGATACCGTTGGAACGTCGGTTCCTTAGCATGGATTACCCATAGAATTACTGGGATAATACTTACTTTTTATTTAATAGCCCATATTTTTGTATTGAGTCATCTAAAAGATCCAACAGCATACAATAAAATCATGGCAATCATGAAAAATCCTCTTTTAAAAGTTGGAGAACTAATTCTTTTTGCCATAATTCTCAAACATGTCTTTGCAGGATTAAGAATTACCCTACTTGAATTAGGGATATCAACAAAATATCAGAAAACTATGGCATATATAGGTGCCATAGCAGTAGCTTTATTATGGATTATTGGGGCTTTTTATTTTCTTAGGGAGGTGATTTGATGTTTAGCTGGCTTTTACATAGAGTAACAGGTATAATTCTTCTATTTGGTTTAATGTATCATTTTATACAAATGCATTTTTTAGGCCATGATAATTATTCCTATGAAGCTGTAATGCAAAGACTTGCTGATCCCTCTTGGAAGATTTTCAATATATTGTTTCTCCTTTCTGCCCTCTTTCACGGTTTTTATGGAATTAATGGTTTAATTACAGAATATGTTAAAGGAAATTCAATGAAAAATTTTCTGAAAATCTTTACTCTTATTTTACCTCTGGTACTTGCATTTTTTGGAATAAAAATTGTAATCTTTTAAAAAGCTTCAAAGAGGTTAAGATAATGCCCACAATTTTTATCTGGAAAGGTAGAACAGAAGACGGAGTAATTGTTAGTGGAGAAACAGAAGCTCCCAGTGAAGGCGATTTAATCTTAACCCTTAGAAAGCAAGGTATTATCCCCAGCTCTATAAAAGAGAAAGAAGAAGGGAAAATTTTCAGACTTAGAGGAGGAGTTTCGCAGAAAGAAATTCTTTTCTTTACCCGTCAATTTGCCACTCTTTTTTCCTCAGGAGTACCTATTGTTCAAGCCTTTGAAGCCTTAATAGGACAAATAAAAAATAAAAATTTCAGGAAAGTGCTAATCCAAATGAGAAATGACATAGAGAAAGGTTACTCCCTTGCAGAGGCTATGCGAAAACATCCCAAAGTATTTAATTCCCTTTATATTAACATGGTGAGAGCTGGTGAAGAAGGTGGTATGCTTGATAAAGTTCTTTTCCGAATGGCTGATTATTTTGAGAAAATAATTAAACTAAAGAGAAAAATTATAAGCGCTATGATTTATCCTACTATTGTAATAGGGGTAGCTGTATTAGTAGTGGCAATTATAATGATCTTTGTAATTCCCACCTTTGCCAAACTGTTTGGTGAAATGGGTTTACAATTACCCCTCCCCACAAGAATTACAATTGCTTTAAGTAATTTCATGGTTCAAACTGGAATATTTATTTTGATTGGAATTATAGGATTTTTTATTTTCTTAAGATTGTTTCGCAAAACATCCAATGGTAAAAAAATCACTGATAAAATCTTACTTAAATTACCACTTTTAGGATCCATTATACTTAAATCCTCTCTTTCCAGATTTGCCAGAACTCTGGGCACTTTGCTTGGAAGCGGTGTACCAATTCTCAACAGTATGGAAATTTCTGCAAAAGCATCAGGAAATAAAGTGATAGAGGATGTGGTAATAGAAATGATAAGGGATATAACTGCAGGGAAATCTCTTACAGAGGTATTGAAATTAAAACCAGATCTTTTCCATTCAGTATTCATCCAGATGGTAAGCGTGGGTGAATCCACAGGAGCAACAGATGAAATGTTAAACAAAGTATCTGATTTTTACGACGAAGAAGTTGATAATGCTGTTGCTAACCTCATGAATATGCTTGAACCAGCCTTAATAGTATTTTTGGGTGTTACTATAGGCTTTATAGTAATTTCATTGTATTTACCTATCTTCAAATTAGGTGAGGTTGTAGGAAGATAATTTAAAAGCTATCGCACCAAATCCTTGCATTTTGGAAAAGCTTAAGCCAAGGTGAAGCTTTAAATTTGCTCCAATCTTTTGGAATCCACTGCCATTGCCAAAGCAAAAATGCTCTTTCTGGATGAGGCATCATTGCAAGATGACGACCATCTTCAGTGCACAAAGCAGTAATTCCATAAGGAGAACCATTTGGATTAAAGGGATAAGTCTCTGTAATGTTCCCTTCGTCATCCACATAACGAATTGGAGCAAGACCTCTTGATAAAACCTCTTTTAGAATATTTTCATCAGGAAAATAGGCTCTACCCTCTCCATGGGCTACCCAAACACCAAATTGAGAACCTTCCATTCCTTTGAGCATAATTGAAGGAGAGGGAAGGATTTTCACTGTGCACCAACGTGACTCAAATCTACCTGATTTATTCCATATGAAGCGAGGTTGTCTTGTATCTTCAAGACCCTTAATAGGAACCCACCCTAAAAGTGCCATAAGTTGGCAGCCATTGCAAACACCAAGACTAAATGTATCCTTTCTTTTGTAAAATTCTTCAAATTCTCTCTGTAGATGAGAGAATCTTATACAACCAGACCATCCTTTTGCTGAATCAAGCACATCAGCAAAACTAAATCCTCCCACAAAAGCTATTCCCTTGAATCCTTTTAGAGAAATTTTTCTGTCTATTAGATCTTGCATACATATATCCCATGGCTCAAAACCTGCAAGATAAAAAGCTGCTGCCATTTCTCTATCCCCATTACTACCCTCTTCCCTAATAATAGCTACAAGGGGCTTTTTTGCCTTTTTTATTATTACTGTGGGTGTTTTTTCAGGCATAAAAGTTAATTCATATTTAGGTGCTTTTCTTCCATAAATAACCTTTTTTTCTTCATCCACACATTCAGGATTTGCCTGAAGCCTGTCAATTTGATAGCTTGTCTCTTCCCAGAGATCCCTTAATTTTGTCATCTCTTCGGAGAAAACTTTTTTCCCTTTGTGATCTATTTCAATTAAATCTTCGCAGAGTGTTTCAGCAATTTCATAAAAGGGGATTTCTTCTTCCTTAAGAAAATTTTTCAATTTTTTAACTTTTCTTTTATGAACTTCAATGAGCAAGCCCGGTTCTTCACTGAAAAGCTCGGGAATAATTGATTCTCCCTGCTCTATTTTAATCCTTAACCCACCACTTCCTGAAAAAGCCATCTCTAAGAGAGCAGTTATGAGTCCGCCATCTGATACATCATGGCCTGCAAGAATTAAATTTTTATCTATTAAGGTCTGCACTTTATTAAAAGCTTTTTTCAAAAGCATTGGATCTTCCATGTCTGGACATTTATCCCCCAATTGGGCAAAACATTGGGCAAAAGCTGTCCCACCCAGTCTTCTCTTTCCTTTAGATAAATCAATGAAGATAATTAAACTCTCGCCTGGAGCTTTAATATCAGGAGTGATTACTTTGTTAATATCTGGACAGGGTGCATAAGCTGAGATGACAAGACTACCAGGTGATTTAATAACTTCTATGCCTTCCTTAGTCTTTGCTTTCGCTGCCATGGATAGAGAATCTTTACCACCGTCTATGGCTATTCCAAGTTTAATCATAAAATCTGCCATTGCCTTCGCAGCTCTGTAAAGCCTTACTCCCTCTCCAGGAAGCTTTGCAGCCCACATCCAGTTGGCAGAGCATTTTATATCTTCCAAGGCTGTAATTTTTGCCCAAACTATGTTTGTCAATGCCTCAGTTATTGAAAGTCTTGCCATTGCTTCAGGATGGATTAAGCCCTTTATAGGTTGTTCTCCAATAGCATGAGCGATTCCTTTTTTATTAAAATAACTTTGTGCTACTACACAAACATCAGAAACAGTGAGTCCTACCGGACCGGTACACTGTTGTCTTACAATAAGTCCTGTAACAGAGCGATCAACTTTATTGGTTAGAAATCTTTTGGAACCTACTGAAAGAAGTCTTAACACACGATTCAATGCTTCTTTAATCGTTAAATCTTGAGGGATTTTAAGAGGTTCCAGTTTTCTGTCTATAGTCTCAAGCCTAAACTCTTTTTTTGGTATCTCACCAAGAACATCTTTTAGGACAAAATCCACTAATACTCTTCCATCTTGGCTATCAAAAACTATGAGTCTTCCATCACCTGTAACTTCTCCAATAATTGACCAAGGAAGACGTTCTCTTTTACAGATTTCATTGAATAAATTTATATTTTCCTTTTTTATAAGAATGGCGTCGTTTTCCTGATATTCAGCACCCCATATTTCAAGAACTGAAAGAGTTTCATCACCAAGTATTACTTTTCTTATATCAATCTTAGCTCCTTCTGGATAAACCAGTTCTTTGACTACATTGCAATTTCCTCCTGCACCTTGGTCATGAATACTTATAATAGGATTTCTCTTTCCAAGCTCCACACAGGCACGAACAACTCGGTTGAGTTTATTTTCCATTTCAGCATCGCCGCGTTGAACAGCATTGAAGTCCAGTTCTTCACTGAGTTCTCCTGACACTACTGAAGAAGCAGATCCTCCCCCTATTCCAATTCTATAGGCAGGACCACCAATTTTTACTACATACATTCCCTTCTTAGGTAAATCTTTTTCCGTATGAATTGAATCTATTTGGCCTATGCCACCAGTAAACATGATTGGCTTTACCCATTCTATCCTTTCTCCATCAGTAAGCCTCATTCCAAAAGATCGAGTAAATCCTGCAATGACTGGTTCTCCAAATTTATTTCCATAGTCTGAGGCACCGTTGCTTGCTTCAATTTCTATCTGAAGAGGTTTAGCTAAATTACTAGGATACTGAAAAGATTTGTCTTCCCAAGGTAGTTCATATCCTGGAATATAGAGATTACCCACACAGTATGCTGCAGTTCCAGCTATAGTTAAAGCTCCCTTTCCCGTGGCATGCACATCACGAATTCTTCCACCTGTACCTGTCTCAGCTCCAGGGAAAGGAGCTACACCTGTGGGAAAGTTATGAGTTTCTGCTGTAAAAATCAAGTGATTTAGTCTTTTTTTGATCTCGAAAGGACAAGGACTTCCAGGACTTTTTGGCTTCAGATAGTTGATTTTTGCTCCATATATAGCGCTTGAATTATCCTTAAAGGCAATCACTGAATTTCTGTAATTCCTTTTAAGGGGCTCTTTTACAATTTCAAATAAAGATTTTTCTACAGGGTTTCCATCTATAAGCAAAATACCTCTAAAAAACCAATGTCTTGAATGTTCACTATTTGACTGAGCAAGATCAAAGCACTCTACATCAGTAGGATTTCTCTTGAGTTTGTCTCTAAAAAGTTTAAGATAGAGATCTATATCCCATTCATCCCATCCTAAGCCCAGTTCATGATTAATTTTTTCCAAAGCTGATCTACCTTCTTCAAGAACTGGTATTATTTTTACTGGCTTTGGTTTTATACCATGAGAAAAATCTTCAAGAGGTTTTTGATAGATACATTCTGTCATTCTGTCATGGATCATATTGATAAATTTATTTTCAGGAAAATCACTAAGTTTCGGAAATAAGCAATATCTACGAGATCGTTCTATTCTCTGAATTTTATTTATTCCTATGCTTTGAAAAATTGAAACAGCACAAGTGGACCAAGCTGTGGAAAAATTAAGTCTTGGACCTACTTCAAAGATAAGGCCTTCTTGATCATTAAGGAAACTTTTTATTGAAAAATTATGTGGTTCAAAAGTCTCAGAAAGAAGCCATTTTAAAACTTCTTCTTCTTGAGAAGTTAAACTCTCAGTAAGAAGCACATAAAAACAGAACTCTGACTCAATATCTTGGATTTTACTGGAGATTTCTGATTGAACTTTTTTTAAAAGCTCTCTTTTCTTATAATCGGAAAGAGCACTTTTTCTATAAAACCTTAAAATCACTCTCTTTTTTCCTTTATTATTAACTTGCCTTGCGCCTCAGCAACTAAATCACCTTGAGAATCCTTTATTTTAGCCCTTGCTTCAATTAACTTTGATTTTACAAGATTTGCCTCAGCTTCTACAAGAATCTTTTCTTCTGGTTCAATGGGCTTCTTGAAGCGCACCCTTAATTCCGCTGTAACTGTATTATAACCTAAGGAATTTCCAGCATAAACACAGGCTTCATCAAGAAGAGCAGCAATAATTCCTCCGTGAATAATTCCACTCCATCCCTGATATTCTTTTGATAGTCTAAGTTCTGCATAAGACTTCCCTGCTGTAGATTTAAATTGAGCTTTCAGTCCCACAGGATTTTGCTTACCACAGACAAAGCAATAATCCTCTGTTTTCATCATTTGTTCATCATCTCGAGGAATTCTTTATTTGATTTAGTTCCTTTAAGTTTGCTTAGAAGAAACTCCATGGCTTCAATAGGACTTAAGGTGCTTAAAACTTTTCGTAAAATCCAAACCTTATTAAGAACTTCTGGTGGCAGTAGCAATTCTTCCTTTCTTGTTCCTGAAGAGCCAATATCAATGCTTGGGAATATTCTCTTATCTGCAAGTTTTCTGTCAAGATGAACTTCCATGTTACCAGTGCCTTTAAACTCTTCAAAAATTACATCATCCATTCTACTGCCTGTCTCAACAAGGGCAGTTGCAATTACTGTAATTGAACCACCTTCTTCAATGTTTCTTGCTGTTCCAAAAAATCTCTTTGGTCTTTGTAATGCTGTGGCTTCAAGTCCACCTGAAAGGACTTTACCTGATGAGGGTGTTATTGCATTGTAGGCTCTTGCAAGTCTTGTTAAACTATCAAGAAGTATAACCACATCAATACCTTCTTCCACAAGTCTTTTAGCTCTCTCAATAACCATCTCAGATACTTGGCAATGTCTCTGGGCAGGTTCATCAAAAGTGGAGCTTATAATTTCTGCACCTGTAACCTGTCTTTTCCAGTCTGTCACTTCCTCCGGTCTTTCATCTATCAATAAAATCATCAGATATATCTCTGGATGATTTTTCTTAATAGCCTTTGCAATAGATTGTAGGAGCATGGTTTTTCCTGTTCTTGGTGCAGCCACTATGAGTCCACGCTGACCTTTACCAACAGGAGTTAATAAATCCATTACCCTTGTTGAGTAATCTGTAGGATTATATTCCAGCTTAATTTTCTCCGTAGGATAATAAGGTGTAAGGTTATCAAAGAGGGGTCTTGTAATAATGTCCTCAACCTTTTTCCCATTGATTGTCTCTACTTTAAGTAAAGCAAAATATCTCTCGTTTTCCTTAGGCGGTCTTATCTGGCCTGTAATGAGATCTCCTGTTCTGAGTCCAAATTTTCTTATCTGAGATGGAGAAACATAAATATCATCAGGGCTTGGTAGATAACTGTAATCAGGACTTCTAAGAAAGCCGAATCCTTCAGAGAGAATCTCTAAAACTCCAGAACCATATACTGTTCCTATTTTTTCAATCTGGCTTTGGAGTATGGCAAAAATTAAGTCCTGTTTTTTTAGTGAAGTAGGATTTTCAATGTTTAGATCCTTCGCCATTTCAAGAAGATCAGAAAGTTTCTTCTGTTTCAGCTCTGAGATTGAAATCGGAATATTATTATTTTCCATATAAAATTACCTCAATTATGGATTTTTTAGAAGGAAGATCATCACTTTTTATAGAGATATTTCAAACTTCCCCAAAATATAGTTAGTTTATAACCCCTCAGGAGGGTAAAAGTTGATACAATTTAAGCTTACAAAATCTGTAAAATTTTGTCAACCCTTTTTTCGTAATTTGAGTTTCCTCTTTTAAATTTTACATTTATGATAATTTCTTAAAAAGCATATCGCTTGAGGAGAAGACTTTTAAGAGTAGATACGTTATTCTTAATATTCAAAAAAGGTTGCATTGGGACTGCGAATCAATCGGAAGCTGCAAGGACACCTTTTCTTTCTTTTTCATTCTGATCAGTCCTTTTTTATTCTTTAAAAGCAAGGATGCCTTTAGGAGGGTGAAGTAACCTCCTTGCGTCTTTTTTCATAATCGCTTACGTTCCTTGCAATGGCATTGGAGTATGAGCATTAAAAGCATCCTACAAGGAAGGAGAGATTTAGAAATTAAAAGCAAAAGGGTTTAAAAATATAAGATTTCTACAAGCAAAGTATGTAAGAACCTTTACAATGGCAATGAAAAAACTCCTGCTAATCATAGGGAAAATAAAATTTCTCAAAAAATGAACATCTTTTAATGATGATCTTAAAAAAGCAAACACCGCACATAATGGTTCTGAGAAACCATGACATAACTAGGAATTTTCTTCTTGCAAAGAGGTTTTTTAAATTCACATCTTGGATGGAAAATACAGCCCTCAGGTAGAGCCTTTAGGTTGGGAATACTACCAGGAATTCCTTCAATTTTCTCCCCTTCAGAAGGTATACATTTAAAAAGAGCTTTTGTATAGGGATGCAGAGGATTTTTATAAACTTCCTCCATACCACCTTCTTCGAGAATTCTTCCAGCATACATTACCATAATTCTATCTGCATATTCTGACACTATGTTTATATCATGAGAAATTAAAAGTAAAGATTTCTTGTCATTTTTTGTTAAATAATACAACAAATCAAGAATCTCCTCTTGAACAGTAACATCTAATGCTGTAGTTGGCTCGTCAGCAATTATTAATTCAGGACTACAAGCTATAGCCATTCCTATCATTATTCTTTGTTTCATTCCACCTGAAAGCTGATGTGGATAGGAATTTGCAACATGAGATATCTTTAAGCGCTCAAGAATTTCCATTGTTTTCATTAAGGCTTCTTTTTTAGACAAATTAAAATGATAAATAAGCATTTCTGCAATCTGATTGCATACTTTCATTACAGGATTCAGGGAGGTAGAGGGATCTTGAAAAACCATAGAAATCCTCTTACCTCTAATATTTCTTAGTTTAAACTCTGGTAAATCTAAGAGGTTAGTATTATCAAAAAAAATTTTACCCTTACTTTTAAAATACGGCGGCAGTAAATTTATTAATGAAAGACCCGTTAGAGTCTTTCCACTTCCGCTCTCCCCTACTATGGAGAATATTTCTCCTCTCTCTATGGAAAAATTGATGTCTTCAAGATAAGGAAATTTTTGATAATAAACACTAAGATTTTCTACCCGAAGTAGCACTTCACTTGTTCAACGCATCCTTTAATGCCTTGCTCATTTTAAAATGAATAGATTTTTGGGGAGGAACTTCTACTTTTTCTCCTGTTTTAGGATTTCTTGCAATCCTAGCATTTCTTACTTTCACCTTAAATTTACCGAATCCTCTAAGCTCTATTTTTTCTCCTTTTTGTAGTGTCTCGCTCATTCTTTCGAAAACCATATCTACTATAGTTTCTACCTGTTTTTTTGTAAGATATTCTATCTTTTCAGTTAACTTTTCAATTAGTTCTGATCTTTTCATTTTCTTTCCTCCTTTAATCTTTTATTTGGGGTGAATAAAGGTAATAAATCTGCAGATGAGGTATTATTCTTCTCATAAGAGACTCTGTATCTCCTTTAAATAGTTCCTTTATTATGCTTGTCTTTTTATATACTATTTCAGGTTCTCCCCTTATTTTTCCTAATTGAGCTGCCACTTTTACTGCATATTCAAAATCTCCTATCTCATCAATTAAACCTAACTCTTTTGCTTTATTTCCTGTGAATACTCTACCATCTGCAATTTTCCTTACATTTTCTAAGGGAATTTTTCTACCTTCAGAGACAGCCTTAACAAATTGTTCATGAACATCATCGATTAACCTCTGCAATACCTCCTTTTCATCAGGTTGGATATTTTTGAAAGGAGAAGTGATATCTTTATACTTTCCACTCTTTATAACTTCAGCTTTTACGCCTATTTTATCCAGAAGCCCCTTTATATTCGGTAGCTCTATTAATACCCCAATTGAACCTGTTAAAGTGCCTGGATTTGCGATAATTTTTGTTGCAGGACAAGATATATAATATCCTCCAGAGGCTGCCACTGATCCCATGGAAACAACAACAGGCTTAACCTTTGTGGTCCTCTTTATCTCCTCATAAATCTCTTGAGAAGGGACAACAGCTCCTCCAGGGCTGTCAACTCTCAAAATAATTGCCTTGATGGCAGAATTCTTTCTGTATTGCTTTATTTCATCAATTATGGATGACGATTCAATAAGAACTCCCTTTACATGGACTACAGCTATTTTACCTGCGGAAAGCCCACTTTCCATAAGCATTGCAAGAAAACTTATAAAAAAAATCGAACCAAGGATGATGAAAAGAATTTTTAAACTTTTATTTTTCATTCTTCCTCAGCTTTTTTCATGCTTAAACCTATCTTTCTCTTTTCAGGATCTACTTTAATAACCAATACTTTTATTTCATCACCCTCTTTCACTGCTTTCTCCTTATTGATTTCAGAATTATAAACAAGTCCCTCTACAATTCCCTCTAAATCTACAAAAAGACCATGCTCTGTTTTCTTAATAACTTTTGCTGTATAAATCTGCCCTATCTTAAATTTTTCAGGGATTTCTTTAAGCCAAGGATCTTCAGTTAAATGCTTTATACTTAGAGAAAGCTTTTCATTTTCAGGATCAAGATTCGTTATAACTGCTTCTATTCTTTGACCCTTCTTGAAAAGTTCAGAAGGATGGTCAATATGTTTTGTCCAAGAAATATCTGAAATATGAATTAAGCCATCTACTCCCTCGGGCAATCTTACAAATATACCAAAGTCTGTGATAGTTTTAACCTTTCCTACCACTCTATCTCCTACTTTATACTTCCTTGCTACCACTTCCCAAGGCTTTGGTTTTAACTGTTTCAGGCTCAGAGAGATTTTTCTACTCTCCTTATCTATGTCTATTATTTTTAAATTTAACCAGTCATCAATTTCAGCATAATAGGAGGGATTTTTTGGAGTAACCCAGTCAAGCTCGCTCACATGAACAAGTCCTTCCACTCCCTCTTCCAGCTCCACAAAAATTCCAAACTCTTCAATTCGAGTTACTTTACCTCTTACTTTCATGCCTGGTTGATATTTCTTGTCAATATTCTCCCAAGGATCAGGTTTTTTCTGTTTATAACCAAGAGTTATCCTATCATTTTCCAAATCTGCTTTTAGAACTACAAATTCATATTCCTTGCCAACCTCAAAGTACTCAGAAGGATTTTTTACTTTACCCCAGGAAATATTCGATATATGGAGAAAACCATCAATTCCTCCAAGATCTACAAAAACACCGTATTTTGTTAAGTTTTTGACCACTCCTTTTATTCTTGAACCCTCTGTAACTTTTTCAGCAAGTTCTCTCTTAATTCTCTCCTTTTCTTCCTCAAGGTAATCTTTTCTTGAAAATACTAAGGTTGTCTTAAGATTTTTCCAAGAACCATATAAATTTTTAGGGGGCTCTATTTTTTCAACTCTAACTTTGAGAGTTTTACCAATATAATCGTCAAGATTTTTAGGTCTTTTAATCTCTAACAAGGAGGCAGGAATAAAACCTTTAATTCCTCTGTAAGAAGCTAAAAGTCCTCCTTTTGTTTTGCCTGAAACTGTTACCTCAATGGCTGTCTTTTTATCAGCAGCATCCATGAGAACTTCCCAAGCTCTTATTTTTACCGCACGATCTCTTGAGAGATATATTGCACCTTGAGCATCATCTATCTTTTCAATGAAAACTTCAATTTCGTCTCCCTCTTTAATAGATTTAAGCTCTTCCTCAGAAAAGTCGCTAAGAGGAATAATTCCTTCAAACTTATAACATACATCTACAATGATTCCATCGTTTCTTATACCAATTATTTTGCCCTTTACAATCTCTCCCCTTTCTACATGAGATAGAGAGCTTTCATAGAGGCTTTCCAGTTCTTGTTTTTCACTGATCTGATTCTGCATGTTACTGTTCCTCCTTAATTTATAAACATTTTATTTTATCAACAATCTCATTAATTATCCAATTAGGGGTAGATGCCCCTGCAGTAATGCCTATTTTCTTTACCCCTGCAAACCAATCACTGTTTATTTCCTTTGCATCCTCTATATGAAAGGTTTTAACCCCAATTTTCCTACACAAATTTGCCAATTGAGTTGTGTTTGCACTATTTTTACCACCTATTACAATCATAATATCTACCTCTTTCGCAACTTTTTCAGTAGCTTCTAATCTTTTTGAAGTAAAGTTACACAGAGTATTAAAAATTCTCAACTCTTCAAACTCGCTCAAGGAATTAATTATACCATTAAGGATTTCTTTTACCTTTAAAAGAGGTTGAGTTGTTTGCTGAATTATTCCTATTCTTCTGTTTATGTAAGGAATATCTTCACTATTTGTAATAACCACTGCTTTTTCTCCAGCATAGCTTAGTATTCCTTTTACTTCAGGATGATTTTTGTCTCCTATTATTATAACTTGATAGTCCTCTAATGCCAATTTCTCAGCAATTTTTTGAGCTTTTTTTACAAAAGGGCAGGTAGCATCAATTATTTCAAAACCATAATTTTTTAATTCTTCCAGTTTACCCTTTGGAATACCATGGGCTCTTATAATCAGCCTCTTTATATCTAATCTATCTGAAATATCTTCTAAAGGATTAACACCTAATTCCCTTAACTTTTCTACTACTTGAGGATTATGAATAATAGGACCTAAGGTAAAAACACCTTCCTTATTTTTATCAGCTACATCAAAGGCAATATCAATAGCTCTTTTAACACCAAAGCAGAAACCCGCACCTTCCACAAGAAAAATTTCTTTTTCCATACTGTTTTTGATAATACAAGATATTAACTATCCTCTGCAACTTTTTTTAAAACAATCTTTATAACTTCATCAAAAGAGAGATTTGAAGTATCGATATAAAAAGCATCCTTTGATTTAATTAAAGGTGATTCCTCTCTTTTAGAATCTCTTTCATCTCTCTCAAATACATCCCTTAAAGCCTCATCAAAAGTGACTTCCTTGCCCAAGCTTAATAGTTGTTCATACCTTCTTTTTGCTCTAACCTCAAGGGAAGCATCTAAATAGAATTTTTTCCAGGCATCAGGGAAAACAACTGTAGTCATGTCTCTTCCCTCAGCAACAGTGTTGTGTCTTTCTGCAAATTCTCTCTGTAAGGGTAATAGAAACTCTCTTATAACTTTTTTGGCAGAAAGCTGAGATGTGGCAGTTCCTACAAGAGGATCTCTAATTAAATTCGTAATATTCTCAGAAAAAAGATAGACCTCGCCCTTGTCATATAGGATTTTTACATTGCTTAGCTCTTTTTTTATAGCCTCTTCAGGCATCGCAGTAAAATCTGTCTTGCTACCAAATATTTTCAAAAAATGGTAAGCCACTGCCCTGTAAAGGGCACCAGTGTCAAGATAATAGAAACCTAGCTGCCTTGCAACTGCTTTAGATACGGAGCTCTTACCAGCACCTGAAGGACCGTCTATAGCTATTACTCTCTTCAAATTTGTAACCTCTCCAAAATTTCATAAAATTCTGGGAAAGAAATATCAACACACTGGGCTTCCAATATTTTTGTTTCTCCCTCAGCAAGAAGTCCTCCAATGGTTAAAGCCATAGCAATCCTATGATCTTTGTATGAGTACACCTCAGCAGCTTTCAATTTACAGGGACCTTTTATACATACACCATCTTCAAACTCCTCAATGTTAACTCCCATTTTCTCCAATTCTGTTTTCATTGCTCTAATCCTGTCTGATTCTTTAGCCCTTAAATCTTTTGCGTCCCTAATAATTGTCTCTCCTTCTGCTTGAGTAGCCACAACGCATAAGATGGGAAATTCATCTATTAGTCTCGGTACAAGGCTACCACTAACAGTGACACCCCTTAGGTATTTATTACTTTTTACTTTAAGATCTCCTACAGGTTCTCCAGCCTGAATTCTGAGGTCTAAAACTTCCACAGTAGCTCCCATTTCTCTTAGAACATCTAAAAACCCTATGCGAGTCTCATTAAGGCAAACATTTTTTATGATTATCTCAGAGCCCTCCACAAGTAAAGCACCTGCTATAAAAAAAGCAGCAGAGGAAAAGTCAGCAGGAACTGTTATTTCAATAGAATTAAGATCTTTTTTCAAGGAAGATATTTCTACACAGTTGCCTTTAATTTCAATTTTAGCGCCCATGCTTTTTAAAATCTTTTCTGTATGATCTCGGCTTTTGTGAGGTTCTGTAATAACTGTTTTTCCCTCAGCATAAAGTCCTGCAAGTAAAAGACAACTTTTAACTTGTGCACTGGCTATTGGCATTTCATAGGTTATTCCCTTTAGTTTTCCGCCTTTTATAACAAGAGGGGGGAGAGAATTTTCTTGCCTTCCCAAAATTTCTGCTCCCATCATAGAGAGAGGCTTTATTATTCTTTTCATAGGTCTATTTCTAAGTGATTCATCTCCAGTAAGAATGCTTAAAAAAGTTTGTCCAGCTAAGATTCCGCTCAAGAGTCTCATTGTAGTTCCTGAATTCCCACAATCAATTACATCTACTGGTTCTTTAAGAGAATACAAACCCTTACCAAATACTTTAATTTCTTTAGTTTTATTTATTTCCACTTCTACACCTAAGGATTTCATTGCTTTCAAAGTGCTTACAGGATCTTGTGCCCAGAGAAAATTTCTTATTAGGGAAACACCTTTTGCTAAGGAGGCAAACATTACTGCTCTGTGAGATATGGATTTATCAGGGGGAGGAGTTATTTCTCCTTTTAATGCTTTTGCTTTCGTAATTACTCTGTCCATAGGCAGTAAAGAATATTATACCTAAAAAATAGATTACTTTTCTCTATTGTAAGATAGCCAATAGTTTAGAGAGGAATTCTAGAGCCTCTTGCGTGCTTGTAAGCCTGCTTTTCTTCTCTCCTTCATCTCAAGGAGTCCTGAGGACTCCATGACAATCCGCTGTTGAAAGGAATTCTTTAGGCTTCTGCGGCAATCTAATTGGAGTCTTTTTCTATAAGAGGGAGAGAGGCGAGATTGCTTCGGGTGCTTTCGCACCCTCGCAATGACGATAAGAGAAAACCATCGCATTAACGATAAGAGAAAAAATAGCAATGACGATAAGAGAAAGCCATCGCAATGACGATAAGAGAAAAACCATAGGAAGGAAGATTAAAGAAAAACCATTGCAATAACGATAAGAGAAAGCCATCGCAAGGACAGGAAAAGCTAACAATAACTGGGAAGGCAGTCTTCACTTTGACATGGATGAAGCTAACAATTTCAGGGAAAAAAAGGCTTGCAATGGCAAAAAAGGAGATCCAGAGAAACTTAAAATTGGTATTTTCTATACATAAAGACAAAATCTATAGATAAAAAATATTTTACTCAAAAACAGACTTTAGGTAACATATTTCAAAATTCAAAAAATCATTGGAGGAAAATGGGGATGGATGCACTTAAAAACTTTTTTGCCACAAGAAAGGGAATTATTTTCGTGGGATTAATCATCGGTATCTTAGCACCAATCCTTCAAAAATTAGGCAATCCTCCCAATATGGGCATATGCGTAGCCTGTATGGAGAGAGACATTGCTGGTGCCTTAGGTTTTCACAGAGCTTCAGTTGTCCAATATCTTAGACCTGAAATCATTGGTTTTGTTCTTGGTGCTTTTCTTTCTGCTATTTCTCTTAAAGAATTCAGACCAAGAGGTGGCTCTGCACCTTTCATTAGATTTATTCTTGGTGTCTTTGCTATGATTGGTGCTTTAGTATTCTTAGGATGTCCATGGAGAACACTTCTCAGACTTGCTGGTGGTGATGGTAATGCAATTTTTGGACTTCTTGGGCTTGCTTTTGGTATTTGGATAGGCACAAGATTTTTAAAGGCAGGATATTCCTTAGGAAGAACTCAGCTAAGTCAATCAAAGGCTATGGGATTAGGCTTCCCCTTACTCATGTTTGGATTATTGATACTTCTCCTTATTGATCCCAAGCCAGAAGGAGAAGCAAGGGGAATGTTACTGTTTTATAGTTTAAAAGGACCAGGTTCTCAGCATGCTCCTCTTTTTATATCTCTTGCAGTAGGTTTAATTATTGGAATCCTAGCCCAGAGAAGCCGATTCTGCACAATGGGTGCCTTTAGAGATCTCATCTTGTTTAAACAAGGACATCTATTTTCAGGAGTAGCTGCCCTTTTTCTTGCTGCAATTATAACAAATCTAATACTGGGCCAATTTAACCCGGGTTTTGAAAAACAACCCATTTCTCATTCAATGCAACTATGGAACTTTCTTGGTATGAGTCTTGCCGGACTTGCTTTTACACTAGCAGGTGGCTGTCCTGGAAGACAGCTTTTCATGGCAGGAGAAGGAGATGGAGATGCAGCAATTTTTGCTACTGGTATGATAGTTGGTGCAGCAGTAGCCCATAATTTTGGACTTGCCAGCTCTCCAGCAGGAATAGGTCCTAATGGAGCAATAGCCACAGCAATTGGTTTAATTGTTTGCGTAATAATAGGATTTACAATGAGAAGGAGGTAAAAATGGCTGAGATTGTTGATGCAAAAGGACTTTCATGTCCTGAACCTGTGCTTTTAACTCTTGAGGCAATTAAGAGGCTTGACAAAGGTGAAATAGAAATTTTAGTTGATACAGACACTTCTAAAGAAAATGTATCAAGAGCAGCCTCATCTATGGGATGGTCAATAGTAGACATAATCACAGAGGGTTCTGGTTACAGAATAAAGATAAAAAAGGAGTAAAATGAAAATTCTTGAGAGTTTATTCAGAAAAGGAAAACAAAAAAAAGGAAAAGTATCATCAAAGGAAAAGGACAAAGCTCTTCTTATTTTTGACAATACCTCAGAAGTAATAAGAGCTGAAAATATCCTCAGAGAAAAAGGTTACAACATAAAAGTTTTGGGACCTCCAGCTCACATTAGAAAAGGATGTGATCTTGCTATAGAAATCCCCATAGTTCATTCTATGGGGATTTTAAATATTTTAGACTCTCATGGACTTCCTCCCCTTGAATGGGTACTATCTGATGAGGAAGGACTAAAACCTGTTGACCTTTTTCATGTGAAAGATTTCGGAAATTTCTTGATGGTTAGAGCAGCCAATATGAAAATTACTGTGCATAAATCTTCACAGATAATTGTAAACATATCAGGAGGAGGATGCCCTGATGTTCCTTACTTAGCAGCCATGCTTGTAGGGAAGAGAATTAACGAGGCAAAAGAACCAAGATTTATTGGTCACACCCTCTGTGGATACGCTTTACAGTTAGCCTATGATAAAATTAAAGAATTATGCTCGCAATCATAGGCACAGTGCCAGATGAAAATTTTCCACTCCTATTTGGAATAGTTTACAAAAAAAGAGGAAGTTTATACTTAGAAGAAAGGGAGATCTCAATTCAAAGAGGAACACCAGCTCTGATTGCCTCAGCCATAGAAGTGATGGAATTTCTTGAAAAACCTCTCCCCTATGCTTATCTTGTTGGAGATACGGGAGAAGGGCATGGAAGTAGAAGGCTTTATGAGTTCTTAGTAAAGGACTTAAGAAAAAAATTTTTTACTACCTTAGCTTTTCACTATCTTATGCCTGATGCTGATTGGTGCAATAAAATTCTTCTAACCCTAGAGGAATTAGCTTCTCGGCCTTTATTAATTGCTGATGCAGGATTTATGTATGCTGCAAAAATGAGTGGCAATGCTCCTTTTTTTGACCTCTTTACTCCTGACCCTGGAGAACTTGCCTTTTTAGCTGATGAAAAAGCTCCTCATCCCTTTTACACAAGAGGATTCCTTCTTCAAGATGAAAGTAATGTGGAGGAACTTATCAAAAGAGCTTATGAGCATGAGAATTCTTCTAAATATCTATTAGTAAAGGGCAAGGCAGACTATGTGGCAAAGGAGAGTAATATTTTGGAAATCATATCTGAACCTACAGTAGAAGCATTGGAACCCATAGGTGGAACAGGAGATGCCCTTACTGGTATTGCCTCTGCTTTAATTGACTGTGGCTACAGAATAGATAAATCTTGTGTTATTGCCTCAAAAGTATTAAGAATTGCTGGGAAACTATCAAATCCTGATCCTTACACTCAAATAGGAGAAATCATAAAATTTATACCCCAAGCCTTGAAGGAAATACTTTTCTTAGAAGGAGCTACAGGAGATTTAAAAAATTTTAAGTAAACTCTCAATTTAAAAATTGCTCTTTCCATGCTCTTAAAAAACCTCTTAGGGATAGCTTCAACCAATCAGAAATTTTCTATAAAAAATTTTATTCTCTTTTCAAAATTTTTGGTATAATTTATTCAAAACATATAAAAAATGAGCAAAAAGTTTTACATTACAATATCCTTACTTTTACTAATAGGATCTTTTCTGTTATTTTTTTATTCAACACCTAAGCCTCCTCTTAAAATTGGTCTTATGGTGTCACTTACAGGACCATCGCCTGAGTTAGGTAGAAGCATTAGAGACGGCGTATTTTTAGCAGTGGAAGAGATAAACAAAGAGGGAGGGATTAAAGGGAGGAAAATAAATTTAATAATTAAAGACAATAAAGCTAATCAAGAAATAGCAAAGTTAAATTACATGGAATTTGTAAATGAAAATGTCCTTGCTGTGATAGGTCCTTCTACCAGTTCCATGGCACGAGCATTGTTACCAATAATTAATGAAAATAAGCTCCTTACCATCTCACCTACTGTATCCTCCACTGAATTTTCAGAAAAAGAAGATTACTTTATTAATATTGCGCCAAACAATAGAAATTTGGCTGAAATCCTTGCAATCTATGTGAATGAAAAGATAAAACCTAAAAAAGTTTTAATATTGGCAGATGAAAGGAATCCAGTATATGTATCAGATTTTGGAAGTAATTTTTTAATAAAAATTTCAAAATACTCAAAAAAGGAAACTTTGAAAATTCCTGAGCAAGTCTCAGATTATGATACTTTAGTAGCTGAAGCCCTCAGGAGAAATCCTGATTTCATATTAATGATAACCGATGTATTTAATGCTTCAATTATAACTCAAAAAATAAAGAAACTAAATCCTTCCATTAAATTAGCAATATGTCCTTGGGCTAGATTCTCTGGATTCCTACTCTACAGTGGATTCTTTTCAGAGGAAGTCTTAAGTGTTGGATATTACGATGAATCAGAAAAAAATGAAAATTTCAAAAAATTTAAAGAAAAATTCATAGCTAAATTTGGCTATCATCCTGACTCAGCAGTTTTAGATGGTTACTACTCTGTGATGATCATAAAAGAGGCTTTATTGAAAAAAAGTGATATAAAAACACTAAGAGATGAAATTTTAAACTCTTCTTTCAAATTCTCCTTAGGCGAGATTAAAATTAACCGATATGGTGATCCTGAAAGGGAATGTTTCCCAGTAATTGTAAGAAAAGGCAACTTTGAGAGATTAGAGAGATGAAATGGACTTTTAAATACAATACTCTTATTTTCTTGATTTTTTTGATACTGGGATTAATTACGATTACTTCTTTAAACCTTTTAATATTCATTCTCTCTCAAACCTACTTCCTAGAGGAAAAAAAGCAGAATTTCGATATTATAATAAGTAACATCCAGAACAATCTAAATAACTTAATAGAGGAAAAAAAGCAAATTACCTCTGAAATTAAAAAGATAATTAGTAAAGAAAAAAATTTTGAAGATAAGAAAAAAGAGATAAATCTTCTTTTAAAGCTAAATCCCTCAATAAAACACATACTAATCTTTGATAAAGAAGGTTATTTGGAAGAAATTTATCCTTTCAGGAGAGATTTTTTAAAGCTATACTTTGGCTCTACACCAATGTTTAATGACATTAGAAGGCATTCTTTTTCAGGCCCTCATACTTTTTTTCTGGACAGAATTGATTATTACGCCCTAAGCGATGCATACAATAGTAAACATATGGTAGTGCTCTTTGATCTTATTGACTTTAATAATAATCTAAAGGGATTGAATAAAATAGGATATTTTGCTTCTATTGTGGATGAAAAGGGAAGAATCATAGGACATAGCAATGAACTCCTAGCAAAGGAAGGAGCAAATATTAAAACTATAATCAACAATCTCCATAATATCCAAGAGATGTCTAAGCCTCTTATATTTTTTGTAAATGGGCAGAGGAATTTAGTTTACTCTAAATATCTTGAGAGCATTAATAAGTATATCTTTATATGCCAGAATTGGGAGCAGGCTTTATACCATTTTAACTTTATTAAGAGAGAGTTCTTTATCCTTTTCCTAATATATCTTGCTTTAGCCATTCCTGTTAGTTTTAGCATTTCTGAATTTTTACAAAGATCCTTAAAGAGAGTCTCCAATGTAATAAAAGAAATCAGAAATCATAATTACAATATAACCTTAGAAAAAACTATTTTTGAGGAATTTAATAATTTTACTGAAAATTTAATCGAAATAGCTAAGGATTTAGCACAAAAAGAAGAAAAAATGTCAAAGCTTTTCCTAACTTCTACTGATGCTATAATAATTTCAAATTTAGAGGGAGAGATCAAGGAGATAAATCCTTTTGGATATAAAATGTTTAGTTATAATTCTCCAACAGAGGTGGAGAATATTTCTAAATTACTTCAAAATCCTGAAGACTTCTATAGAATAAAAAATGAAGTCCTAAACAAGGGATATTTAGAAAATAAAGATTTTAAATTTATCTCAAAGGATGGAAATATTATCCATGGTTTAACCTCCTGCTCTTTAGCAAAAGATGAAAAAGGAAACCCTCTCTTCTTTATTCTATTCATAAGAGACCTTACTGATAGAATTAAAATGCAGGAACAACTCTTTCAGGCACAAAAAATGGAAAGCATTGGAAGGCTTGCAGGTAGCATAGCCCATGACTTAAACAATATGCTGACAGTAGTATCAAGCAACAATCAGTTAATTCAGCTACTCACAAAGGATAACGAGAAAATAAAGAAATATACAGAGGGAATTTCTGGAGCGGTAGACAAAACAAAGGATTTTATAAAGAAACTTCTTAGTTTTTCTAAAAGACAAATTTACGAGACTAAAAATTACGATATTAATGAAGTTCTTAGAGAAGAAATAAAACTTCTTAAGCCCACAATTAGAGAAAATATAACCTTATCCTTTGATCTGGCATCTGAGCCCCTCTATGTAAATATTGACAGAAATCAGTTTACTCAGGTTTTACTAAATCTTTTGGTGAATGCCATGGATGCCATGCCCGAGGGAGGAGACATAAAGATAAGAATATCAAAAAGCTTTATTGACAGTTATACAGCCCAAATTTATTCTAATCTTAAAGAAGGTGCCTTTGTATGTATTAGTTTTTCTGATACTGGGGTAGGTATACCAGAGGAAATTAGAGATAAAATTTTTGAGCCCTTTTTTACAACAAAACCTGAAGGCACAGGTTTAGGCCTTTCAACAGTATATAACATTATCAAACAACATGGAGGCTTTATAAATGTTTACAGCGAAGTAGGCATTGGAACAACCTTTAAAATTTATCTACCCCTTTCTGATAAAGCTCCTGTAGAGGAGGTATCAATCTCAGAAGATATAAATTTTGACAAAATGAGAGTTTTAATTGTGGAAGACAATCAGGATGTAAGATCAGCTCTTGAGGAATTATTGAGAAAATTCGGATTCCAGGTTTATTCTTTCTCCAATCCCTTAGAATTGTTAGAGAGTTTTCATGAATACAGAGATAAATTTGACATATGCCTCTCTGATGTGATTATGCCAAAGATGAGTGGTCTTCAATTATACAGGAAGTTAAAAGAGCTCAAACCAGACATAAAATTCATATTTATGACAGGATATGCAAATAACATTAAGGAAATAAACGAAGCCATTAAAGAAGGAGTAAAATTAATCCAAAAACCCTTTGACATAAGGGAATTTATAAGAAAAATAAAAGAATCATAAACTTAATTCTTTGATTTTAAATAATTCTTTTCCTTCCTCCAAGGTTTCAAAATTATCATATCTTCAAAGTTAATTAAAATGAGAGAAATTAACGAGAAAAAAAGAAAAGAGAAGAGAAATTGGCAGATATTTCCGATTTTTATCTATAAAATGACCATATTTCGTAAAATTAGCTCTTGATTTGAAAAGTAAAATACCGTTATATTAGCACTCGGTAGGATTAGTTGCTAATAACAAACAACAAATAAAAGGAGGGAGATTATGAAGATTAAACCACTTAAAGACAGGGTAGTTGTTAAGTATTCCTCAGAGGAACTTGAAAAAACACCAGGTGGCATTTATGTTCCTGATGTAGCTAAAGAAAAGCCCCAGAAAGGGACTGTAATTGAGATTGGTTCAGAAGTCAAAGAGGTTAAGGTGGGTGATACTGTTTTGTTTGATAAGTATGCTGGTTCAAAAATTAAGATTGATGATGTGGAATACCTAATAATCAAAGAGGAAGAAATTTTAGGTATTGTAGAAAAATAAAACTTTTCAAAGGAGGGAGATTTATGGCAGCAAAGCAGTTAATATTTGGCGACGCAGCAAGACAAGCTGTATTAAGAGGTGTAACAATTTTAACAGATGCTGTTAAAGCTACATTGGGACCAAGAGGAAGAAATGTGGTCATTGATAGAAAATTTGGTTCTCCCAATGTGACAAAAGATGGTGTAACAGTGGCAAAGGAAATTGAACTTAAAGATCCTTTTGAAAACATGGGGGCTCAGCTTGTTCGCGAAGTGGCTTCAAAAACTTCTGATGTAGCTGGTGATGGAACAACTACAGCCACTGTCTTAGCTTATGCAATCTACAAAGAAGGACTTAAGTATGTATCTGCTGGTGCTAACTCCATGGATCTAAAAAGAGGAATTGACAAAGCTGTTGAGGCTGTTGTAGAAGAGCTTAAGAAAATATCAAAACCTGTGGTAGATAAAAAAGAGATTGCTCAAGTAGGTACTATTTCTGCCAATAATGATTCATCAATAGGTGAGTTAATTGCCGAGGCAATGGATAAAGTAGGAAAAGACGGTGTTATTACTGTTGAAGAAGCAAAAGGAATGGCTACAACTCTTGACATAGTAGAAGGAATGCAGTTTGATCGTGGATATATCTCTCCTTACTTTATTACTGATCCAGAGAGACTTGAATGCATCCTTGAAGATGCCTTTGTCCTAATACATGATAAAAAGATCTCCAGCATGAAGGACCTCTTATCAATACTTGAACAAATTGCAAGAATGGGAAGACCTCTTCTCATAATTGCTGAAGATGTAGAAGGCGAAGCCCTTGCTACTTTGGTAGTGAATAAACTGCGCGGAGTTTTACAAGTATGCGCCGTTAAAGCTCCAGGATTTGGTGAGAGAAGAAAGGCTATGCTTGAGGATATTGCTATTCTTACTGGCGGAACAGTAATCTCTGAGGACATTGGTCTAAAACTTGAGAATGTCAAAATAGAAGATCTTGGAAAAGCAAAGAAAATAATAGTTGACAAAGATAACACTACAATTGTAGAAGGTGCTGGCGATCCTCAAAAGATTCAGGCAAGAATCAAGCAGATAAAAGTTCAAATTGATGAAACAACCTCTGATTATGATAGAGAAAAACTTCAAGAGCGTCTTGCAAAACTGGCAGGTGGTGTGGCAAGAATAAACGTAGGTGCTGCCACTGAAGCTGAAATGAAAGAGAAAAAAGCAAGAGTAGAAGACGCTTTGAATGCTACTAGAGCAGCTGTAGAAGAAGGAATTGTTCCTGGTGGTGGAGTAGCTCTTCTGAGGTGTCAAAAGGCTCTAAAAGATCTGAAATTAGATAACCATGATCAGAAACTTGGTGTGGAGATAGTTAAAAAAGCTTTGGAAGAACCTATTAAACAGATTATTGCCAACGCTGGTGTTGAAGCAACTCTAATTGTAGAGAAAG
The DNA here is from genome assembly GCA_937998865.1 of uncultured bacterium. Classification (GTDB taxonomy): domain Bacteria; phylum Nitrospirota; class Thermodesulfovibrionia; order Thermodesulfovibrionales; family Thermodesulfovibrionaceae; genus Thermodesulfovibrio. The sequence goes on along the minus strand of CALLBR010000004.1, from coordinate 20,916 downwards.
TTAAGGAAAATAAGAATATCAACTATGGCTATGATGCCTATGCTGAGAAATATGTAGATATGATGGAAGCCGGCATCATTGACCCCACAAAAGTTACAAGAACAGCTCTGCAGAATGCTGCCTCTGTAGCTGGACTAATGCTCACAACAGAAGTACTTATCGCCGAGATACCAGAAGAAGAGAAGAAACCCCCTATGCCATCACCTGAAATGTACTAAAACTTCATAAAATATACACTCCAAGGGCAGGGTTCTGACTCTGCCCTTTTTTTATGTTATCATATATAAAAGTGAAAACTAATGTGAAGGAGGAAGGATGAAGGTTATTCTCAAAGAAGACATTCCAAATTTAGGGAAAGCTGGACAAATTATTAAAGTGAAAAATGGGTATGCAAGAAATTTCTTATTACCAAAAGGGCTTGCTCTCTTGGCTGATGAAAAAAATATGAAACTTCTAGAATATCAAAAGAAAAAAATTGAAGAAGAAGCTAAAAAGAAACGCCAAGACGCTGAATCAATTGCCCAAAGGCTTTCAGAAATCCAATTAAATATTAAAGCAAAGGCAGGAGAAGATCAAAAATTATTTGGTTCTGTTACATCAAAAGATATAGCTGAAGCATTAGAAAAAGAAGGGATTATGATTGACAAAAAACAAATAAATATCCTTGAACCCATAAAAAGGGTGGGTGAATACGAAGTAGAAATTAAATTGCCAGCAAATGTGGTTGCAAAAGTCAAAGTGAATATAATACCTGAGTAATGGCACAAATAAAAAATATAGAAGCTTCTATTGATAGGCTACCTCCTCAGAGTCTTGAGGCAGAACAAGCTGTCTTAGGAGCAATAATACTGGAGGGAGAGTCTATAACAAAGGCTATAGAATTGCTCTCTCCTGATGACTTTTACAGAGAAGCCCATAGAAAAATCTACAATGCTATGCTCCATCTCTTCAATCAAAATGAACCCATTGATCTTATAACTTTGACAGAGCATCTAAAAGACAAAGGAGAGCTTGAAGAAGTTGGAGGTTTATCTTATCTTAGCAGTCTTGCCACAGTTGTCCCCACCTCAGCTAATATAAGATATCATGCTAAATTAGTAAGGGAAAAGGCACTACTACGATCTCTAATTAGGGCTTGTACAGAGATAGTAACAAAAATTTACGAAGAGCCTGAAGATGCAGAAGAAATGATAGATTATGCAGAAAAATTAATTTTTGAAATCTCTGAAAAAAGAACAAATACAAGTTTTTACCAAATGAAAGATGTGGTTAAACAGACTTTTAAAATAATTGAATCCATGTATGAAAGGAAAGCTGTTATAACAGGAATTCCCTCTGGATTTAAAGATTTAGATGAACTGACAAGCGGATTTCAACCTGGAGACTTAATAATAATTGGCGGCAGACCAGGAATGGGCAAAACAGCCTTCTCCCTTAACATTGCTCAACATGTAGGTGTAGAAATGGGTGAACCCGTTGCCTTTTTTAGTCTTGAAATGTCAAAAGAACAAATAGCTATGAGGCTTTTGAGCTCTCTTGCCTTAGTTAATGCTTCAGCATTAAGAAAAGGTTTTATAGGAAAAAGAGATTGGGAAAGGTTAACCGAGGCTGCTGTGAAGCTCAGCGAAGCTCCCATATACATAGATGATTCATCGCAGATGAGTGTACTTGAAATAAGAGCTAAAGCAAGAAGGCTGAAAATGGAAAAAGGCAAACTTAGTCTCATCATAATAGATTATCTGCAACTTATGAGAAGTCGTACTAACTATGACAGAAGAGAGCAGGAAATATCTGAAATTTCCCGATCTTTAAAGGCCATGGCAAAAGAACTAAAAGTGCCTGTTATTGCTCTGAGTCAATTAAATCGTTCTGTAGAAAAAACTACTGATAGGCGCCCTACTCTAGCTAATTTAAGAGAATCAGGTGCCATAGAACAAGATGCAGATGTAATTATTTTCCTCTACAGAGACGAAGTTTATAATAAGAAAAATCCAGCTAATAAGGGTAAAGCTGAAGTAATCGTAGCGAAACAGAGAAATGGTCCAACGGACACAGTTAATCTTACTTTTCTTGATGAATATACTCGTTTTCTTGATTTTACAGATAAATATACTGGTACTGAATCCTTAGAAGAGGAGATTTAATATGATATCACGAAAGCCCGCAGTAGCTGGCTATTTTTATCCTTCAAATCAAAAAGAACTTATAAGGGAATTAGAAGAATATATGCCTTCGAAAGGAAATCTCAAAGTAATTGGTGCTATTTGCCCCCATGCTGGTTATATATATTCAGGCAGTGTAGCAGGTCTGGTATACTCCAAGATAAAACCTAAAAATATTTATGTTTTATTGGGGCCAAATCATACAGGATATGGACCTTCTATTTCTATCATGAATGAAGGACAATGGGAATTACCTATTGGAAAGTTGGAGATTCATAAAGAGCTGGCAAATAGCATAATTAGTAATTTTTCAAAAGCAGAAGAAGACTTTCAGGCTCATTTGTATGAACATTCCTTAGAAGTGCAGTTACCTTTTATCTATAAACTAAACAAGGAAGCCAAAATTGTTCCGATTATTTTAAAAATGATTGATTTTAAAGATGCTTTACAGTTGGCTACAGCTTTAGCATCATCTCTAAAAGAACTTCAGATTGCAGATGATACAATTATTATTGCAAGTACTGACATGAGTCACTATCTTCCTGATAGACTTGCAAGGAAAGTAGATTCATCAGTAATAGAGAAGATTAAAAATTTTGATCCAGAAGGTCTCTATAACATTGTTTTGTCCAATCAAATCTCCATGTGTGGTTTTATTCCTACTGTTACCATGCTTTTAGCTTCAAAGATGCTTGGAGCAAAAGAAGTGCAGATTATTAAATACGCTACTTCTGCAGAAGTAAGCAGGGACTATGAAAGAGTTGTAGGTTATTTAGGTGCAGTTGTTCTCTAAATTTCAACTCACAGCAGCCATATTAGCGGGAGGTAAATCCTCCAGAATAAAGAAACCTAAGTGTTTAATATCTCTTGAAAGGGAAAGATTGATTGAAATTATAATAAAAAAATTAGACAAACTATTTGAGGAAATTTTTATAGTAACCAATTTCCCCGAACTCTATTTCCCACAAGGCATAAATCTATTAGGTGACCTTTTCCCATTTCGAGGACCTATGGCTGGCATCCAGGTCGCTCTAAGAAATTCAAAATTCAGTGTTTTTGCCTTTGCCTGTGATATGCCCTTCGTGGAGGAAAGAGTAATTTTTGAAATTGCAGAGAAACATTTTCAACATAAATCTCCTATAACAGTTTGCTCTTATGAAGGAAAACTTTATCCTTTACCAGGAATTTATAGTAAAAGTGTTTTGCCCTATATAGAAAACCTGTTGGCAGAAGACAAATTAAGTATGACGAAATTAATTCATTCTTTTAAGTCTCAGATAATCGAAGTAGAAAATTTAGACATCAAAGGATTATCATTTATTAATATAAATACACAGGAAGACTTAGAAAAAATAAAACAAGGAGGGATAAAATGTTCGGGTTAGGAACACAAGAATTACTAATTATTTTAGTTATAGTGATTGTCCTTTTCGGAGCAACAAGATTACCTCAAATTGGTAAAGGCATAGGCGAAGCAATAAAAAACTTTAAGAAAGCCACATCAGAAAAAGATGAAATAGATGTTACACCTAAAAAGGAAAATCAAGAAGACAAGAAATAGATGTGAGTAGATTTCTTCAGGCAGAGATAGATTTAAAAGCATTAATTAACAATTTTTATCTGATAAAGTCCATCATAAAAAGGATTAAGAGCCATACAAAGATAATTGCTATTGTTAAAGCTGATGCCTATGGACATGGAGCAGTAGAAGTATCAAAAGTATTGGAAAAACACCAAGTAGACTACTTAGGAGTTGCCTTTTATGAGGAGGCTCTAACATTAAGAGAAGCCAATATAAAATGCCCCATACTCCTTCTCTTTGATAGAGAGATTGAAGGTGTTTTCAAATATAATCTTACACCTGTTATATTTGAGTTGGAACAGGCAAAAGAACTATCAAAATATGCCCAAAAGAAAGGTAAAAACATTTCTGCCCATCTTAAAATTGAAACAGGGATGGGAAGATTGGGACTACACGGAGATATTTTTAAACAGATTGACACTATACTTAAAATGCCTAACATCCGAATAGAAGGGATAATGAGCCATCTATCTAATGCTGAAGACCCTCTTTGGAGTTCAGAGCAAATAGGGAAATTAAAGGAAATAAAAAATTACTTAACTAACTTAGGAATTAGTCCTTTCTTTCATATAGCAAATTCTACAGGATTATTTTTAAAAAATGCCATATTTGATGCTGTAAGACCAGGAATCATGCTATATGGCTATTCAAATAACACAGAAGGCTTAAAAACCTGTATGAGCTTAAAGACAAAATTGCTTGATATAAGAAAACTTCCTAAAAATATGCCAATAAGCTATGGTAAAACCTATATAACAAAGAGAGATAGTCTCATTGGCGTAGTTCCTATAGGATATGCTGATGGATATTTCAGAAGAATCAGCAATAGAGGTTTTATGCTCCTAAGAGGCAAAAAGGTTCCTGTTATAGGTACAGTTTGTATGGATTTAACAATGATTGACCTTACTGATTTAGAGGGAGTAAAAGTAGGCGATGAGGTAATAATAATGGGAGAAAGTGATGCTGAAAAAATAACTGCTTGGGATATAGCCCATTGGGCAGATACTATACCTTACGAGGTCTTAACCTCCCTTGGAAGCAAAGCAAAGAAAAAATACATTTATGGAGGAGAGGAATAATGATTTCACAGAGAGCAAAAAACATTAAACCATCACCAACTCTTGCTGTGGATTCAAAGGCAAAGGAAATGAAAGCAAAAGGTTTAGATGTGGTTAATTTTGGAGTAGGAGAGCCTGATTTTGACACACCACCCCATATTAAAGAAGCTGCCATGAAAGCAATAAAAGAGGGATTTACTAAATATACTCCAGTGGGTGGAATTGATGAATTAAAAGAAGCAATAATAGAGAAATTTGAAAGAGACAATGCATTAAAATACAGTAAAGAAAATATAATTGTCTCCTGTGGTGCTAAGCATTCTCTTTATAACATTGCTCAAGCTATTTTTAATCCCGGTGATGAAGTAATAATTCCTTCACCTTACTGGGTTTCCTATCCAGATCAAGTTATTCTAAACGATGCCGTGCCTGTCTTTGTGGAAACTTATGAAGAAGATAATTTTACATTAAGACCTGAAATTTTGAAGCAAAAAATTACTCCACGAACAAAAGCCCTTATATTAAATTCACCTTCAAATCCCACGGGTTTTATTTATGATAAAAAGACCCTTCAAGAAATTGCTGAAATAGCCTTAAAAAATAACATATACATAATCTCCGATGAAATTTACGAAAAACTAATATATGAAGGTCATCAACATATAAGCATTGCTTCCTTGGATGAAGAGATAAAAAATAAAACAATAGTTGTAAATGGAGTAAGTAAATCCTATGCAATGACAGGATGGAGAATAGGTTATGCAGCAGGACCCGTGGAAATAATTAAAGCAATGACAAAAATACAGAGTCAGTCTACATCAAACCCCACCTCCATAGCACAAAAAGCGGCAGTTGCAGCCTTAAGAGGACCACAGGACTGTGTAGAGCAAATGAGAACAGAATTTGAAAAAAGAAGAAATTACTTAGTAGAACAACTAAATAAAATAAAGGGATTCTCCTGCAAAATGCCTCAAGGAGCCTTTTATGCTTTCCCAAATATAAAGGAAATTTTTAAGAAAAAGGCAGGAACACATGAGCTTAATACATCAATGGATTTAAGTATTTATCTACTCGAAAAGGCTCAAGTGGCACTTGTACCGGGGTCAGCTTTTGGTGCTGAAGAATACTTGAGAATATCTTATGCCACAAGTCTTGAGAACTTAAAAAAGGGTATAGAAAGAATAAAGAAAGCTCTGGAAGAAATCGCATGAATGATTTTAAATTTGGCTATGTTGCTATAATTGGAAAACCAAATGTAGGAAAATCAACTCTTTTAAATACTATTTTGGGACAAAAATTATCCATTGTTACAGAAAAACCTCAAACAACTCGTAATAAAATTTTGGGAATTAAAAATACCCCTCAGGCTCAAATAGTTTTTATCGATACGCCAGGAATTCACAAGCCAAAACACAAGCTGGGAGAATTCATGGTTAAACAATCCTATGAAGCAATAGATTTAGTAGACTTAATATTATTGATGGTAGAACCAAAGCTTCCTAAAGAGTTAGAGATATCAATTATTGAAAGGCTAAAGCAGATCAAAAAACCTGTAATTCTTTTAATCAATAAAATCGACACTATTAACAAAAAAGAGTTGCTACCAATAATAGATTTTTACAAGAATATTTTTAACTTCATAGAAATTATTCCTCTTTCTGCCCTCAAGAATGACGGAGTTGACAGACTCATGGAAAGAATAATTTTTTATTTACCAACAGGACAAAAACTATATCCAGATGATATGGTAACTGATTTAGCTGAAAGATTTATAGCTGCTGAATTTCTGAGGGAGAAAATAATGAAATATACAGAGGATGAAATTCCCTATTCCGTAGCCGTTGATATTGAAAAATGGGAGGAAAGTAAAAATTTAATTAAAATTAGTGCTAATATTTATGTTGAAAGAGAAGGTCAAAAAATTATTATAATAGGTAAAAAGGGAGAAAAGCTTAAAAGGATTTCTTCCGAAGCAAGGATTGACATGGAGAGATTATTTGGGATAAAAATTTTTCTTGAGGTTTGGATAAAGGTTAGAAAAAAATGGCGTCAAAAAGATATTTTATTAAAATCTTTGGGGTATTAAAATGTTAATAGAAATGAAAGTAGAAGGCTTGCTTTTTGATCCAAGAAGTGGCATGTACATTCTCTTACTTCAACAGATAGATGGAGACGAGACTCTTCCTATTTGGATAGGAAAACCAGAAGCAGACTCCATAGCCTTAGCCCTAGGAAAAGTGATAACTCCAAGACCCTTAACACACGATTTAATAAAAAATATTTTAGAGGAATTGAGGATAAAGATCACAAAAATTGTCATAACAGATTTAATTGATAATACCTACTATGCCCTAATCTATGCTTTTGATGGAGTAGAGGAAAAGACCATCGATTCCAGACCATCTGATGCAGTAGCTATTGCATTAAGAGTTCAAGCACCTATTTATGTGGAAGAAGGAATTTTTGAATTGAGAAAAGCTGATGAATTAGAGGAATGGCTAAAAAATCTAAAACCTGAAGACTTCGGAAATATTATGTGACTTGATGATATATTCCGCTGAAGCTATCGTCCTTGAAAACAGAGATTATGGCGAAGCAGATCTAATAGTAACCTACCTAACAAAAGAATTCGGGCTATTAACTTTATTTGCAAAGAGTCCAAGAAAGATTAAGAGTAAATTTGGAAGTTCTCTTGAGCCTCTTACCTATTCAAAAATAGCCTTTATCGGCAGAGAAGAAAGACTTCAAAAAATAATACAATCAGATATTCTGTATCCCTTTCAAAAAATAAGAGATAACTTCAAGCTCTATCTAATGGTCTCAGATACTTTAAATCTTATCATTAAATTTTTACCTAAAAAAGAAAAAAATTCTGAACTCTTTCATCTTCTACTTCATGTTCTAAGAGAAGTTGAAAACTCTGATAAATGGGAAAATTATAACCTTTTCCTGAAAATAAACATACTAAAAATATTAGGATATTTTCCAGATATGATGCATTGCGGTATTTGTAGGAAAAGTCTCCAGAAAGAGTCTTTTTATTCAAAAGGCTTTTTTCTCTGCAAAAGCTGTTTTTTGAAAAATGCCAACCACTCTAAAGACAAGGTAGATTACAAAATATCGTTTCATTTTTTAAAATTTCTAAACTCCTTTTCTAAGTGGCCAATTAGTCATTTAGGAAGAGTTAAAATAAATGAAAAACTAATTAAAAAAGTGGATTCCTTTATTAAAGAACATATGGCTATGACTATCAAACTATGATATGATAGAAAAATAAGAAGATGGTGGAGGAATTTATGAAAGAACAAAAGCCTATGTGTGTAATATGTGCATGGAGAGCAACATGCCAAAAACAATTTTCCCTTAAAGCTGGACAAAAATGTCCAGACTTTGTAAGAGATGTTACCGTAAAGGCAGAAGAGGAGGAAGAAGAAAAAGAGCAAAAAAATAATTAGAAGAAAAGACATTTCCATAGATGGACTTTTTAAACGCTTTTTTACTAACTTTTATACCTCTTTTTGTGGCTATTGATGCTCCAGGCATTATTCCTATTTATATTTCCTTAGTGGAAGGCATATCTGAAAAGGAAAAGAAAAAAATTGCTAAACAATCTGTTATTACTGCCTTTTTTGTTGCTCTCTCTTTTCTCTTCTTAGGCAATATTTTTTTCTCTATTCTTGGCATAGGCTTAGAGGACTTTATGATAGCTGGAGGGATTCTTCTCCTAATTTTGTCAATATCTGAGATTTTAAGAGTAAAGGAAAAAGAGTTAACTCTAAGTGAAACCTTAGGTGTAGTTCCCATTGGAACTCCTCTCTTAGCAGGACCTGCTACTCTCACAACCCTCATTATTCTTGCAGGTACCCATGGCTATATGGTAGTTATTCTATCCTTGTTGATTAATCTTTTAATAGCTTGGATAATGATTGAAAAAGCTCAGAGCCTTGTTAGGATTTTTGGCATTCATGGGATAAAAGCCTTTGCTAAAGTAATGGCCCTATTACTAAGCGCGATAGCTGTTAGCCTAATAAAAAGAGGTTTAGTTAAAATATTAAGTTTAGGATAAAATTCACAGGAGATTACTAAGCCTTATGAAACCTACTAACATAATATATCTTTTAAGGCATGGTGAAACTGAAGGACCAAAGAGAGTTTATAAAGGTCATATTAATGTTCCTCTCAGTAAAAATGGAATTATGCAAGTTGAAAAAGTAGCCCAAAAGTTTAAAGAGTTCATAAAAAAATATGACTTCCATAACTCAATAATATTATCTTCCCCTCTTGACAGAGCTTTAAAAACAGCTGAAATTTTGAGCAAAAAATTAAAAATTAACATAGAAACCCTGGAACTTTTAAAAGAGAGAAGTTTTGGTAAGTGGGAAGGACTTTCTGTTGACCAGATTATTTCATCTTACCCTGAAGAGTTTGAAAGATGGAGACAAAATCCTGTGCTTTTCTCTCCACCAGATGGCGAAAGTACCTTAGAGGTTAGCAAAAGAGCAAAAAAGGCGATAGAAGAAATCTTAAAAAGATACAAAGATTGCCAAATAATAATAACAGCCCATGGCGGAATAAACAGGGTAATATTATGTAATCTCTTAGATATTCCTTTGGAAAATATTTTCAGAATTGAACAAGACTTCAGCTGTGTTAATATCATAGAATTTTATGAAAACTACCCTGTTGTAAAACTAATAAATGGTATTTTTGGGTAATGACCTTTATTGAGAGCCTCTATCTTCTTTTTTATAATTGGAAGAAAAAAAGAGATTTATCTCGCAGAAAAAAACTTCCTTTTCCTGTAATTAGCATAGGAAATCTTACTGTTGGTGGCACTGGTAAAACACCTTTCACTATAGAACTTGCCAAAGAGGCATTAAAAAGAGGTTTTACTCCTGTTATTCTTACAAGAGGATACAGAGGTAAATTAAAAGGCCCTCTATTAGTCTCCAACACTTACAAACCCGAAGATGTGGGAGATGAACCTCTCTTAATGGTGAAAAGAGGCTTGAAAGTCATTAAAGGAGCAGATCGTTACAAGGCAGGAAATTATGCTATAAGGACTCTTAATTTAACCTCAGAAATGAAACCCCTTTTTATCCTTGATGATGGATTTCAACATTGGAAACTTCATAGAAATTTAGATATTTTACTAATAGATGGTATAAAAGGCTTTGGGAATAATCATCTTATTCCCTTAGGTCCCCTTCGTTCACCTAAAGAAGAAGCAACCTTAGCCCATATGGTCTTCATAACTAAGCATGAAAATAAATCCCTCGAAAGCGAGATTAAGACTATGGGAGTTAAGTCCTTATATTTTACTCCTTTAAGAATAGAGGGAGTAAGAGATGCGAATGATAGGTTAGCAGAGATAAAGCAAAAAACTGCCTTTATTTTTGCGGGAATTGGTAATTTTGAGAGTTTTATTGAAACCTTAGAAAAGTTGGAAATTAACATAAAGGGATATAAAAAATTCATAGATCATAAATTCTATAGTGAGAGAAACATCAGGGAAATACTGGATAAAGCAAAAGAAACAGAATTGATCTTGACTACAGAAAAAGATTTCATAAAATTACAATACTATAAACATTTCTTTGGAGAAAAAATTTTTTACCTTCAAATATCTCTGACCATACCGCAAGAAGCTTTAATGAAAATATTTGAGAGAGTAGAAAACCTCCCTAATCTATAGAAGCTTGCTTATTTGCTTCTTTTACTATTTTATCTGCCATCATGGAGAAAATAATCCTGTGGAAAGGGAAAAACAAATACCAATAAATTCTACCCCATAAACCTTTAGGATAAAAATAAGCAATTTGAAAAAAGTTATCCTCACTTATTGAAAATTCTAACCAAGCTTTTCCCGGAACTTTCATTTGGGCTTCCAGTAAAAGTCTATGTCCCTCATTTATAGAAATGACTTTCCAAAAGTCAATTACATCACCAACTCTTAAATTTTTTGAGCTTCTTCGTCCCCTGTTTAAGCCATAACCTCCTATTAACTTATCAATAAATCCTCTTAATGCCCACAAAAAATTTAGAGCATACCAACCTTTTTGTCCTCCTAAATTTTTACATACTTCAAATAAATCCCTCGCCTTTGATGGATCAAATTTTCTTTTGTAAATATCTACATAAACAGCCCTTGAAATATCTGGTACCATTGGAACATCACAAATAGTTCCTTTAGAACTATCACACCATCTACTTATTACTTGAGCTTTTTCAATTTCCTGTAAAGATTTTCTTATTGCTATTTTGAAGGCTGTAGTCCTTATGTGAGGGAAGTATCTCTCTGCATTGTTGTTTGTCTTTACTGTTTTTGATTTTAAGCCCAAAACCAATTCCTTAGCCAAAGCAAAGTTTACTGGTGTAAAGAGAATCAACCAGTAAGAAGAGAGTCTTGGAGTAAGTACTGGAACATTAATTATAATTCTTTTTAGCCCCATTACCTCTGCTGTCTGCAGCATCATATCTTTAAAAGTCATGGGTGAAAGTCCAATGTCAATTTTATCATGAATGAGAGAATCAGATAATATGGCTGCTTTTAAATATTCTAATATGTCATCTATAAAAATAGGACAGGTAGGAGTATTCACCCATCGAGGAGTAATCATGATGGGAAGTTTCTCTACAAGATTCCTCAAAATTTCAAAGCTTGCACTTCCAGAACCTATGATAACACCAGCTCTAAACCAAGCAACTTTAACCTTTTGAGGATTAGAACTCAAAATTTGACCTGTTAAATATCGGCTTCTTAGATGTGGGCTCGCATCTTTTAGTTCACCAAGTCCTCCAAGATATACTATTTGTTTTACTCCTGCCTTTTCACAAGCTTTTCGAAAGTTTTCAGCGCTTATCCTTTCTTTATCTTCATAGTCTTTACTTTGTCCCATCATATGAATTAAATATACCCCTACATCCGCATCTTTCAATGCTTCTTCCAACAAAGGCAAATTAAAAGTGTCTCCTTCGTAAACTTCACATTTCTCAAATATGGAATATTCAAGTTTGCTCTTATTTCTTACTAAAAGCCTTATTTTGATGTTCTCCTTTAATAAACTATAGAGAAGCCTCCTTCCCACAAAACCAGTTGCGCCTGTTAATAAGACTGTTTTCATAGGTTTTACTCCAAATTTTTATAAAAATATCTCATTAATGATGATGCCCCTTTTGGGAATGGCCTCCAGCTATTACATAAATAACTTCTGAATGAGATTGATTTTCAAAATACAAAAATTCATCCTCAATGATATGAAAAGAGTCTCCCTCTGAAAGAGTTCCTTCCCACTTTCCTGAAACCTTAACCTCTCCCTTAAGTATTAAGACTATTTCCTCATGACCTTTCCCTGGCTTAATGAGTCTATTTTTTTCACCCTTTTGTATTACACCATAGATCATATAACAAGCATGGGAATTTGTAAGTTCAGAACCAATTATAAATTCACCAGAGGCTAAAGATTTTAAATTGTTCTTTATGTTAAAAATTTTCATATAATCAATTTTATAGAATTTCCTTCAAAAATTCAAATTGCCATCAATAAAAGAAAAGAATTGATATGGCTAAATTCGTAACCTTAGCAATGACTCTTTTGAAAAATAGGCTGGTGGATAAGTTGTAAAGAGCATTAGCCACAAAGGAAGGTCTCTTTATCCTTAATGCAAGAAAGAAAAGAAGCTAACTTTTCATTTTTAAATAATTAGAAGAAAGAAGAGAGTTAAGTTTTAAATTATGAATCGAAGCCATACTTTCCGATTAAAGGAACAAAGGCAACAGGAATAAGATAATGCTCTTCAAGTTCACCTTGTTTTTTTCTTGCTTTAAGGAGATATTGAGAATACCTTTCACCTACAGGAGCCACAATTATACCTCCTTCTTTAAGTTGAGTTATAAGGGGGTCAGGAAGCTTAGGAGTGGCTGCTGTTATGATAATCCTATCAAAAGGTGCTTCTTCAGGTATCCCTTCTGTGCCATCTTTAATATAAACTTTTATGTTACTGTAGCCTAATTTTTCAAATATCTTTTTTGCCTTCATTGCCAAAGCCTCGACTCTCTCAATAGTGTAAACCTCTTTTACAAGTTCTGCAAGAATAGCTGCCTGATATCCAGAGCCTGTTCCTATCTCAAGAACCCTCTCATCACCTTTAAGTTCAAGAAGCTCTGTCATCAATGCTACTATGTAGGGCTGAGAGATTGTTTGACCATAACCAATTGGCAAGGCTCTATCGTCATAGGCATCATCAACGATGTCTTCAGGCACAAAAAGATGTCTTGGAACTTTTTTCAATGCTGCAATAACAGCCTTGTCCTTTATACCTCTCTCTATGATTTGATTTTCAACCATCCATTCTCTTAATTTTTCAAATCTATCCATTTCTTCTAATTATCTCCCTTGCTATAAGGATACCAGATACAGAGGCTTGAATCAAGCCCCTAGAAATACCTGCACCATCACCAGCAGCGAAAAGATTCTCAATTTCCGTTTCAAGAAAATTGTTTAACTTAAGCCGCATGCTGTAGAGCTTTACTTCTACTCCATAAAGAAGAGTTTGTGGAGAATTTATGCCTGGTGCTATTTTGTCAAGAGCTTCAAGCATTTCAGTTATATTTACCACATATCGATAAGGTAGAACAAAGCTCAAATCTCCTGCAGTGGCATCCTTAAGGGTTGGTCTTACTGGATTACGAGATATTCGTTCTAAAGTTGATCTTCTACCTTTTTTCAAATCACCTAATCTTTGGATTAAAACTCCTTGACCAAGAAAATTTGCTAGTTTTGCAATATATTGTCCATAAAGTATTGGCTCCTTAAAAGGTTCTGTAAAATATGTGCTTGAAAGGATTGCAAAATTGGTGTTGTCAGTTTTCTTACCTCCATAACTGTGTCCATTTACAGTCCATACTCCATTTATATTCTCTCTTACAACTTCTCCATGAGGATTAACACAAAAGGTTCTTACCATATCATCAAATGTTTTAGAATAATAAATAAACTTAGGCTCATAAAGAAGGCTTGTAAGATGTTCAAGTATTGAAGCAGAAACCTCTACTCTTACCCCTATATCAACAGGATTTAATTCTGTTTTCAGTTTAAGTCTCTGAACCTCTTCACTCAGCCAACTACTGCCACCTCTACCAGGAGCTAAGACGATGTATTTTGCCATAATTTGTCTTCCATCTTTAAGCTCTATTCCTTTTAATTTTCCATTTTTTATGAGGATTTTCTTTGCCGGCATATTAAAAATTAAGTGAATCTTTCTCTGCAAATCCTCCTTCAGCGCCTTAAGAATCTGAAAGCATCTTTCAGTACCTATGTGTCTAATTCTGGAAGGAATAAAAAGAAGCCCTGCCTTGGAAGCCTCCTTCTTGATATTTTCAATAGTCTTTGCTGGAGGCTCATAAACTCGCTTAGGTGCTCCGTATTGGATATATATTTTGTCAACATAATCAATAAGTTCTTCAAGTCTTTCCGTGGTAATATAGCGAGCTAAATGACCTCCTATAGAGGGAGATAAATTTAATTTACCATCGCTGTAAGCGCCAGCTCCGCCCCATCCACTTAAAATGTCACAGACAGGGCAATGAATGCATTTGCCACTATCTACTGCAGGACATTTTCTTGTCTCAATGCTTTTACCTTTTTCAATAATTAATACCTCAAGAGATGCTTTTTTAGTTAGTTCTAAAGCTGTAAATATTCCCGCAGGTCCTGCACCAACTATTATGACATCATAAGCTTTCTTCAATTGCATTTTTTATGAGATAATCTAAGGCTTGATAATTTGTTAAGTCTATATGTAAGGGAGTTACAGATACATGCCCTTCCATAATAGCTTGAATATCAGTATTTTCCATTTCATGCCAAGATACAACTCCTCCTCCAATCCAGTACTGTTTTTCTCCCCAAGGAGAGTAGATTTCATGGATTGAGTTTTCATAGGACCTTTTACCTTGCCTTGTAACTTTTATTCCTTTTATATCTTCTACACTTTTATTGGGAACATTTACATTCAAGAGAGTGTCTTGTGGAAGCCCCCTTTTAAGAATAAATTTGGCAATTTTTATTGAAAAATAGCTTGCTGTTTCATACTTAAAAGGTCTATCTCCTACGAGAGAAATTGCAAAGGAGGGTACTCCCAAAATAGTTCCTTCAATAGCTGCTGAAACAGTACCTGAGTAAGTAACATCCTCGCCTAAGTTGGCACCTTTATTGATACCAGACACTAAAAGGTCAGGCTGGCGAGGTAAGAGTTTCTTGACTCCCACTACTACGCAATCAGTAGGAGTACCGTTTACACTATAACATCTGTCTCGGATTAAGTCCACTCTAAGAGGTCTGTGCATGGTAAGAGCATGACTTACAGCTGAACGGTCTCTATCAGGAGCAACAATATAAACATCACCCAGTTCCTTTAATGCCTCAGCAAGGATTTGTATTCCCTTTGAAAAAAATCCGTCATCATTTGTCACAAGTATTAGAGCCATATCACTTTTTCCTCTGAAGTATATAGTCTGATATTTGAAAAAGAATTTGCTTGTAAGGAGAAGAAGGGAAAAGCATTAAAGCTTTTTTTGCATTTTCAATATAAGTTTTTGCTATCTGCAGGGAAGTATTTATGCAATTGTATTTCTTGATATAGAAAAAAATTTTTGAGAGATTTTTCTCAGAAAAGTCTTCACTCTTTATTATTTCAATAATTTCAGCTTTTTCTTCTCCTCGTTTCAATAATTCTATTAAAGGAAGAGTTATCTTCCCCTCCATAAGGTCCTTCCCTAATTTTTTACCTAATGTTATCTCATCAGCTATATAATCAAGTATGTCATCTGTCATTTGGAAAGCTATGCCTATGTTATGGCCAAAATCTGTTAATGCTTGGATTTTCTCCTCTGGTAATTGGGCAAGAAGTCCAGCAATTCTACAGGCAGCAGTTATGAGTCCCGCAGTTTTGCCAGTTATTATTTTTATATATTCCTCAAAAGTGATGGAAGGATCTCCAGCTTTCATTAGTTGAAGAATTTCTCCCTCTGCCATCTGAGAGGTTGCCCAAGATAAAGCCTCCATGATAGGTAAACTTTCCTGCAGTACACTTAAATGTAAAGCCTTTGCGTATAGATAATCTCCCAGAAGTACTGCAACCTTATTACCCCATATTTTGTTAGCAGATTTCTTACCTCTTCGCATCTCTGCCTCATCTACAACATCATCGTGAAGTAAACTTGCTGTATGAAGAGCCTCTATTACTGCTGCTAATAGGACCCTCTTGTATTCAGTGTATCCCACCAGATCAGCACTAAGAAGTAAGAAGAGAGGCCTAAGCCTTTTGCCTCCAGAGTTTACTAAGTAGGAACCAATGGTAGGTATTAGAGCGGCTTCTGACTCAAAAATTTTTATTAATTCCTTTTCTACTTCCTTTAATTCCTCTCGATATTGCTCAAATACTGAATTGAGAATCACAGATTAAGCCTCAGGTTTTCAATCTTATCTGAATTTTTTATGTATTTTATATGTTTTGGTAAAAAAGCTCCTTTTTCAGTGATTATTGCTGTAACATATTTTGCTGGTGTTACATCAAAAGCCATGTTTATAGCTTTTACACCCTCCGGTGCAATTCGTATGTTTCTTATGGTTGTCACTTCTTCTGCATCTCTTTCTTCAATAGGAATTTCATCCCCAGATTTAATCTTTAAGTCGATGCTTGAAGTAGGAGCTGCCACATAAAAAGGAATCCTATTTTCCTTGCAAAGCACTGCTAAGGTGTAAGTTCCTATTTTATTTGCCACATCTCCATTTTTTACAGTTCTGTCTGTTCCAACAATCACAAAATCTACAATACCCTTTCTTAAAAGAGCTCCTGCAGTATTGTCAGGAAGGAGTGTAACATCTATACCAGCCTCCTTTAATTCAAAAGCTGTAAGCCTTGCTCCTTGGAGTACTGGTCTTGTTTCACAGGCAAATACTCTAAATTTTATTCCTTTTTCTTTTGCAAGATACATTCCTGCTGTAGCTGTTCCAAATCCGCCTGTTGCTAAGGATCCTGCATTGCAATAAGTCATAACAGTGCAATTATTTTTAAAGAGAGGTAATGTGAATTCCCCTATTTTTCTATTTATCTCTATATCTTCCTTTTGGATTTTTAGAGCTTCCTCCTTTAGGAGAGTCTTTAATTCATGAGGGCTTAGATGTAAATTGTTTTTTATCAGCCTTTTCATTCTGTCAATAGCCCATTTTATGTTGACTGCTGTGGGACGAGTAGAAATGAGTCTTCTGAAAACAGGAGTAAGCTTTTCATATAATTGTCTACTTTTAGAGAAATTCATATTCATGGATGCTAAGGCTACCGCCATTGCAGAAGCTATTCCAATAGCAGGAGCTCCTCTAATGGAAAGATTTTCTATTGCTTTTGCTACCTCTTCATGATCCTTACACTCAATAAATTCAATCTCCTGGGGTAGCTTTCTTTGATCAAGGATGTAAACTTTGTCATTTTCCCATTTTATTGAAAGAAGCATAGGCATATTATAACAATTTTTAAGGAATTTAATCTTTATGATACTTTATCATGATTAAAGGGCGCTAAAGTTACATCTCTTTTGAACTCATGCAGAAGTTAGAAAATATATCTTCACGAATTAATAGATATGAATTCATGCTCTTTTTAGTCTTTTTCTTCTTCTGAACCATTTATCAATCTCTACAACTCCTATTACAGAGAGAGAGACCAAGATAATATTCCTCCAATCCTCAAATGAAATTGCTTCAGTTCTAAAAACCCATTGAAGAGCTGGTGAATACACAAAGGCAATTTGAGCAAATGTGGCAAAGATAAGCCCTATAAAGAGAATTTTATTACTTAAGGGGTTGATTTTGAAGACAGATTCATATTCAGAACGGCTGTTCCAGGCTTGGAAAAATTGGAAAAATACCATTGTGGTTACTGCAATTGTTCTTGCTTTTTCAATGGATGCTCCAGATTCTAAGGAATTCATGAAAGTATAAATCACTCCAAGAGATATTAATGTTCCCACAATGATTGTTCTTTCAATCAAAACTCTTGACATGATTCCCTCCTTTGGATCTCTGGGAGGTCTCTCCAAGACTCCTTTTTCACCAGGTTCAAAAGCAAGAGCAATGTCTTGAATGGCATTGGTTACAAAATTAATCCAAAGAATCTGAGCAGGCAAATAAGGTATAGGAAAACCAAAAACTATTGCAAAAATAATAGAGATAATGGAAGCAACGCCAGTGGGAATCAAAAAGAAGGTAACCTTTCTTATGTTATCGAAGACAATTCTACCCTCTCTTACAGCATTGAAAATACTTACAAAATTGTCATCAGCAAGAACCATATCAGAAGCCTCTTTTGCCACATCAGTACCGCTTTTACCCATGGCAATACCTATATGAGCTGCTTTTAAGGCTGGAGCATCATTTACTCCATCGCCTGTAACTGCTACTATTTCACCATTTCGCTTTAATTGCTCTACAATTCTCAGTTTATGCTCAGGGGAAACTCTGGCGTAAATTGATACTTCTTTTACTATCTGAAAGAGTTCTTCATCGCTCATTTTTGAGAGATCTTTTCCCGTAAGAACTTTTGATTTTGACTCACCAATACCAAGCATTTCGCCTATAGCTTTGGCAGTAACAGCATGATCTCCTGTTATCATAATTACTCTTATTCCAGCTTTTTTACAACCTTTAATTGCCTCAATTGCCTCAGGCCTTGGAGGGTCAATCATTCCTTGAAGTCCTGCAAAGACTAAACCATGTATTGCATCGCATTTTTCCACTTCCTTACAAGTTAGCTCTTCTATATCATCAGAAACCTCTCTGTATGCAAAGGCAAGAACTCTAAGTCCTCTCTTTGCAAATTCTGTAGCTTTGGTAAGTATTTTCTCTCTATCTATATCATTTCCGTAGCCATCCCTTATACACATTTCTATTACTCTTTCTGGTGCTCCCTTCACATATATGTATTTTTTCCCTTTATGGATATGTAAAGTTGCCATGTAACCTCTCTCAGACTCAAAGGGAATTAGGGCAATCTGTTTATATCTCTCTTTTTCCACCTCTATTTCTAAGCCACCTTTGATAGCTGATATAATAAGAGCAGCTTCGGTTGGATCTCCCTCAATTTTATAATCTCCATCTTCCAAATAAACAGAAGATTCATTACAAAGAAGCCCAATTCTCAGGACATTAATGAGATGATGTTTTTCCTTCACATTTATGGGGAATCCTTCATAAAGTATTTTTCCCTCTGGTGTATAACCGCTTCCCTCCACTTCATAGGTGTCTTTTCCATCGTAGATTATTTTTACTGTCATTTCATTTTTTGTTAATGTTCCTGTTTTATCAGAACCAATGACTGTGGTGCTACCTAAGGTCTCAACAGCATGAAGTTTTCTTATTATGGCATTGTGTTTTGCCATTCTTGCCACTCCAATGGCTAAGGCAATGGTAACAACAACTGGTAGGCCTTCAGGAATAGCAGCCACAGCTGCAGCCACTGCTGTCATAAAAGCAGTCTTTAAAGTCTCTCCTATTATTACTTCAACCACAAAAAGTAATAAGGAAGCTAAAAGAACAAGGATTCCAATAGCATTTGCAAATTTAGTTATTTTATCCTGTAGGGGTGCTTTAACTGTCTCTGCCTCTTTTATGTGTTTAGCAATCTTGCCAAAGACAGTATTCATGCCTGTTTCAACAACAACGCCTTTGGCTCTTCCACTTACAACAATAGTGCCTGTGAAAGCCATGTTTTTCTGATCTCCGTAGGTAAGATTTTCCTCCCTTATTGTGTGATAATGCTTTTCTACAGGAACAGATTCTCCGGTAAGAATAGACTCATCAATTTTAAGTTCCACCGTATGAATTAGCCTAATGTCAGCAGGAACACGGATGCCAGAATAGAGAATTACAATATCACCAGGTACAAGCTCCTCACTGCTGATCTCTCTTTCAATTCCCTCTCTTAAAACTCTTGCCTTAGGAATTAACATTTTCTTTAAGGCTCTAATGCTTTGTTCAGCCTTATATTCCTGAAAATAACCAATTAAGGCATTGATAATTACAACAGATAAAAGTACTCCTGCATCTATGTATTCCTTAAGAGCAATAGTAATTATACCAGCCACAATCAAAATGTAGATAAGAGGACTTGCAAACTGGTGTATAAAAATTTTAAGTTTGTTTATTCTCTCCTCTTCTGTCAGTTTATTATAGCCATATTCTTTGAGTCTTTTCTCAACCTCTTGAGAACTAAGACCTTTCTCTGAAGTTTTTAATTGATGATAAATATCTTTGGTACTTATCTGATACCAATTCATATTAGTCCCTCTTAAACTTTTATAAATAATATCCAATGGAAAGAGCAAGAATAATAGCTGCTATACCTAACATGGTGAATCTACTAACCTCTTTTATATCCAGAATTATTACTTTTCTTGCTACAGCAATCATGGCAACAGCCAACACAACCTTAACATGATCTACTCCTTCCTTAAGATAGGTTTTAGTTATAGATTCTAAAAGCTCTATACCTATTATTACCAACATAAAAACACCAAAGATTTCAAGAAGTTCATCTAACTCAAGAAGGAAAATAGGAGGCGATATTACATCTTTAATAAGCACATAAATTAACTCTGCTGTGGCTAATAGGAGAACAAAGGTAAGAAGAAATATCAATATGGTAATCAGTGTTCTTTTGACTTTCATTATAACTTCAAACATTTGCTTATTTTAATTTAATTTAAGATTTTAAGTCTATTTATGGATTGATTTACGGTAATTAATCAGCAGGATAATGAAAAGTTCAGAAAAGATTTTTTGATAAATAAAAATTTATTATTTAGAGGGCATGCTTTTTTTATATTGAATATGATAATTAGTTCTCATTGTTCTCATAAAATATAGAAATTTTATAAGAATACTTTTATTGTATAACTCAATTAGATTTGCTTTAAGATGCTTTCTAAATTAATGTTATTAATTAGAACTCTAAAACCATTCTCTGTTGATTCTTTTTTGAGAATATTCAAATTATGAATCTGAGAAATTCTTAATTTATCGATTGAAAAATTTATATCTGTTGTAAGTTTTAATAT
>CALLBR010000003.1 GCA_937998865.1 uncultured bacterium | reverse complement strand
TCCAAAAACTTTTTATCTTCTTTCTTTAATATCTCTGAAAAAGAGATAGAATCAATTTTTGATGAATTAATTAGTGAATATAAAGTAAAGGAATCGGGTATATTGATTATTGAAACAGATGGCAGCTATAATATGGTAACAAATCCAAAATATTTTGAGTGGATAAGTCTTTTTAAAAATATTACATTAAACCATAAACTTTCTGAACAAGCCTTGGAGACTCTTGCAATTGTGGCATATAAACAACCTATTACTAAAGCGGAAATTGAAAAAATTAGAGGTGTAAACTCTGATTATGCTATTAAAACTTTAATGGAAAAAAAACTTATTAAAATAGTTGGTAAAAAAGAAATTCCTGGAAGACCTTTTCTATACGGAACAACAAAGGAATTTTTAAAACTCTTTGGTATTACAAATTTAAAAGAATTACCTAAATTAGAAGAACTTCAAAAAATCAATGTTGCTTGAGGAGGTGCAGTATGGGGAAGATTTTTTATATATTCATTATCCTACTTTTTTTACCATTAACAGTTTTTAGTGAAACTTACACAGTAAAAAAGGGGGATAACTTATGGAAAATTTCAAAAAAATTTAATATTCCCGTTGATGACATAAAAAAAGCTAATAATTTAAAAATGGAAAATCTTCAAGTAGGGATGAAGATAGAGATTCCTACTAAAAAATCAAAAAAATTAAAAGAGATAAATCCAGTTAAAGCTACAGAGGCAAATAATAAATATTATATAGTAAAAAAAGGAGACAATCTATATAGAATAGCTAAAAAATATAGCATTTCTATGGAAGACTTAAAGAGATTAAATAACATTAAAGATAATAAGTTGAGCGTAGGCCAGAAATTAATAGTAAAGAAAATAGAACAAACAAGAGAGAACATATCATTAAGAGTTGATGAAAAAGTGCCTATATTAGCCACAGCTAAAATAGATCATGAAACAAAATTAGATGAAATTGAAAATCTAAAGGCTAATGAAGAAATATCAAATTTAAATATTACTGATAGGATCCTCCTTTTTGCTAAAAAGATGCTTCATTTACCCTATAGATTTGGTGGTAATGGTTTCACCGGCCTTGATTGTTCATTTTTCGTTAAAAAAGTATATTCTATGGTGGGAATTGAACTTCCAAGAAGTGCAAGAGAGCAGTTTACTCAAGGAATTGCCATCTCAAAAGATGAACTAATGCCGGGTGATTTGGTATTTTTTAGAACCTATGCAAAATTTCCCTCTCATGTAGGCATATATATTGGAGACAATCTTTTTATTCATGCTTCTTCCAGATCAAAAAAAGTTACTATTGATAGTTTAGAAGCTCCTTATTATGTCTCAAGATTTATAGGAGCTAAGAGAATTCTTGATATTGATAAAGATGCTCTAACAAGAGCAATAAAGCAAGCTGAAGAACAATCTAATTAATTTTTATAAATTATTTTGCCCATATCTCTAATATCATAACCGCCCAGATATTTAACAGCCCTTCTAAATTCTTCATCTTCCCTTATAATGAAAAGCAAAGCTTCAATAATTGGAAGATCTAAAAATTCATGGGGAATTAATAAATCATACCTTTCTTCAGCGACAGGAATAAAATCAAGTCCAAGGGCTTGTGCAGCAGAGAGAATTCCAAGCCCCACATCAGCTCTTCCTGTTAAGACAGCTGATGCTACTCCCATATGAGTATATTCGTCTCTTTCGTATCCCCTTATGGAAGCAGGAGAAATTCCTAATTCTCGTAGATGTTTATCTAGCAAAAGTCGTGTGCCAGATCCTGCCTGTCTGTTAATAAATATAATATCTTCTCTTATGAGATCTTCAAAGCCTTTGATATTTTTTGGATTTCCTTTTTTTACTATGAGTCCTTGAAGGCGATAAACGAGATTTATAAGTAAAACCTTTTTATCAGGCATTAGTCGCTTTATGAAGGGCACATTGTATTGTCCTGTTTCTTCATCAAGAAGATGAGTTCCAGCTAAATGAGCTTCTCCTTTTTTTATCGCTACAAGTCCACCCATGGATCCTACATGAGCTGAAGAGAGTGTAACATGTGGATATCGTTTTCTTAAGAAGTTATAGAGAACATCGAGAGTATTATCATGACTACCAATACAAACAATTGTATTATCGATTTCTTCCTTTGTTCGCCATAAATGAACGGTGATTTCTGTACCATGAGAAAAACCTTCTGAGCCTTCTGGTATAACAATGTATCCATCTGCCCTAACAACAGACATCAAGAGTCCTGCACCCCTTCCCATAGGAGTTACAATATATTTTTGCCCAACCCTACCTACCTTCACCCTAACAAATTCATCTACTCCGATAGGAGAAGCGATCTGTCTTGAAAGTATTGCTTTAATTTTTTCTTCTCTACTCATTGAAATTCCCAAATAAAACTCAATTAAGGGTTTAACAAAAAGATCAAAACAAAGAAAAGCTGAAACAGGATAGCCAGGTATGCCCAAAATTGGTTTATCATTAATGAAAGAGGCAATAAAGGGTTTGCCAGGTTTTATAGATACACCATTTATTATTACTTCTCCTAAATCACTTAATACTTTGAAAGTAAAATCTTCTTTCCCGTATCCAGAACCAGCATTGAGCAGCACCATGTGACACTCTTTAAGAGCTTCTAAAATGGCTTTTTTAATTGAGTGCTCATCATCTTTAGCAATGGGATATACTTTAGGAATAGCACCTATTTTATTAATTAATCCACTTAATACAGCAGAATTATACTCTATAAGTTCAGGAGGAATGGGCATTCTCTCATTAAGTTTTTCAATATCAATTAGCTCAGAACCTGTAGGAATAATACCTACAATAGGTTTCTTGCGTACCAGTATTTCTGTTATTCCACTGGCAAGCATGGCTCCTATATCAACGGGACGAACTATATGACTTTCAGGTATAATAAGTTCTGTTGCTACAATATCTTCACCAATAGGTCTTATATGATTATAGGGAGGCACCGAGGAATAAATTTCTATATATCCCTCTCTAATATTTACATCCTCAATGGGTATAACAGCATCAAATCCTTCAGGCAAAGGATCTCCTGTTTCAATCCAAAAGGCTTGAGCACCAATTTTAAGCTTTACTGGTTCTCTTTCAGTAGCTAAGAAAGTATCTTTTGCTCTAACTGCATACCCATCCATGGCAGAAGAGTGAAAATAAGGAGAGGAAAATTTTGCAAAAACTGCTTGAGCTGTAACTCTATCTAAGGCTTTTTTTACAGGAATTTGTTCACTTTCAATGGGAAAAGGGACTTTTTCTTTGAATTTCTCAAATAGTATTTCTTTTGCTTTTGAGAGTCGTAGAAGTTCGTGAAAAACTTTTTTGCCACTCATCATTCAATATTTTTGATTCCAATGATATTGGGAGATCTTCTTATGTATCCTTTCCTTTGAACAACTATGTCAAGGGGCAAGCTAATAAGATCAATTAAGAAGGAATCTCTATATTTAATGTAATGTTTTTCTCGGAAACTTTTTATATAGGTATTACATTCAAGACAGTACTCTGCTCTTATTTCTTCATCATCAAGGAGTATTTCAATTTTATCAGGGTTTTTATTAAAACAATAGGGACAACAAATCCGATAAAAACTCCCGCCGTGCTCACAAAGCGGGCAAATAATTATTCTTTCATTGTTCTCTGTAATCATTGAAAGGGAAGCATCAGTTCCACAAATTGGACATTTCCCAGTATCCATGAAAGAAGCTTGCTGCCCTTCTTTTCTTAAAAAGACAAAGAAGGGTTTACTAATTATAAATAACATTCTATCAATTTCTTCTTTTGTAAGTTCCTCGCTCTGTATTGAAAGACTCCAAATGCTATCTGGTTTATCAAAAGGATTTTTAGGGATTTTTATTATTTCATCTTTTAAAAAAGATAGGGATTCAATAGGAATTCCAAAAACATTTGAAAAATTTTTCAATACCACATCTAATAAATCAGTTGAATTTTCAAGTTTTATCTGTTCTTTTTGAACTTTACACTCATCTACAAATTGTCTTATTTTTTTATAGAGCTCAAGGGGGCTTTCTAAATGAGGCTTTTCCTTAATTATTTCTTCAATCTTCATGATTCCTCCAAAATTTTATGGAATTTCGGGTACTTTTATTTTAAGATCTTCACCGCTCAAAGCTTCCACTAAGAAAGTTTTCAATGCTTTTTTTTCATCTTCTTTCAAATTAAGAGGTTTTAAAACTTTATTTCCTTTTCCTCCACCTTTGTCAAAGAACTCAATAACCTCATCAAGGGTCTTAAAAATACCATTATGCATATATGGAGCAGTTTTAGCAATCTCTCTTAGAGTAGGAGTTTTAAAAGCTTTATAGTCTTCTTTTTTCTTTGTTTTAAAATATCTTCCAAGATCTTCTTTAACATTCATGTAATCTGGATAATGATTTATCTTTGCAATGTATCTTCTTGTCACGATAAATTTATCCTCTTCTACATACTTTGGATTTTCTGGAACCATTAGGGCGTGAAATTTATGATCAGAAAGATAAGCACCGTGATGGCATTCAATGCATTTACCTTTTCCTGTAAAGATTTCTAATCCTTTTTTTGCTTCCTCAGTGAGAGCATTTTTATCACCTTTTAAATATCTATCAAGAGGTGCGTTTTTTGATATTAGAGTTCTTTGAAAAGCTGCTAAAGCTTTTGCAATTAGCTTAATGTTTATCTCTTGCCCAAAAATTTTTTTGAAAGCTTCTCTGTATTCGGGTACAATTCTAATTTCCTCTTCTAAAAAATCAAGATTTTGATTCATCTCAAAGGGTGACATTATAGGGAATTCAGCTTGTTGTTCAAGAGTTTCGGCTCTTCCGTCCCAAAACAAATATTTGCCGTAGGCTACATTTATTAAAGTAGGAGCATTTCTCAAATTTCTTGTTGTAGGGTAGCTAAGAGAAATTTCAGAGGCGTCAGTAAAGGCTTTTTCAGGATCATGGCAACTAGCGCAACTTGTAGTACCGTCACCTGAAAGCCTTCGATCAAAAAAAAGTTTTTTTCCAAGCTCAATTTTCTCTTTTGTTAGAGGATTATCCTTAGGTACAGGAGGTTCTGTTAAGGGTTCAAGCTTTTTCTTTTTTTCTGCTTCTGAGGAATTAATAATTAAAAAAATCAGTATTAGTATAAAAAAAATAAAAGGACTATTTCTTTTTAACATTTTCAAGCTCCTTGAAAATTATACTTTTAAAATAATCTGCATCTCTTACTCCCAAAACCTTTATACCATTAATATAAAAAGCAGGCGTAACATACAAATCAAGCTCTTTTGCAAGTTTTAAATCCCTTTCTATAATATCAGATCCTTTCTTATTGTCTATTGCCTCAATGAATCTGTGAATATCTAAATTCAATTCTTTAGCATAGGATATTAAAGAGTCTCTATCGAGCTTTGGAGATCTTTTCAGTAATAATTCATGCATTTCTAAAAACTTTCCTTGTCTCCATGCTTCAACAGCTGCTTCTGCAGCAATTCGTGAATAATCCCTATACCTATAAGGAAAAAATTTAATCACTAATTTAATTTTGCCTTCTAATTCTTTGTCTTTTAGTAAACCATCAATGGTCGGACCGACCTCAACGCAATGAGGTCATTGATAATCAATAAATTCAATAATTGTAACAGGTGCTGTCTCATTCCCAAGGTAAGGAGAATTTTCTATAGGTAACTTGTACCTTCCTTCACCTGCCCATAAATTAGATGTAGTGAAGATTAAAAAAAACATCAATCCTAAAAATTTTCCTTTCATTTTAAACTCCTCCTTTTTATCAATGCCCCCTGCAGGAATCGAACCTGCGACACCAGGTTTAGGAAACCTGTGCTCTATCCTACTGAGCTAAGGGGGCACATGCTTCACACTTAGAGCATTTTATATTAATAAATTATACCACACAACATTTCAAAATATGCATAATTTTTGAAGGGACTCTAATAGAAAATGAAGTCTATCTAGGTTTCATCCCTTAATTTTGAGGGCGAATTCAACTAAAAGAGTCAATCCCTTTATTCGAATTATAAATAGCATCCTACGGAATCTTACTCAAACCTTTTCTACCGTAAAAATTCCATAGCCACCTCAGTGCAATTTACTTCTTCTGAAAATTTATTGATAAATTTAGAAAAAAATTATTAAAATTTTTATTAAAATTTAAGGTGAGGTTAAAGTTTGGTGTTAGTTAAGAATGCCATGACCAGTGATGTATTTAAAATATCCTCAGAAAGTTCTATTTCTGATTTAATTAAAATTCTCTCACAAAGAGGAGTTGGAAGTGTTATTGTAGTAAATGAAAATCAAAATCCTATTCAAATTATAACCTTGAGAGACATACCAAAAATCTATTCTCATAATTTAAAGGATGAAAAAATTCAGACCTTGTTAGAATTTTTAAATAAAACAGAACATAATCTTATAACCATAAAATCTAAACAATCCTTAATATTAGCTATGAATTTAATGAATAAACATAATATTAGTCACTTACCAGTAGTTAACAAAGACAGAAAATTAGTAGGGATCTTAAGTATGAGAGATCTACTGAGACATTTTCCATATGTTGTATTTACTGATTCTCTTACAAAAGTTAATAACAGGATGTATCTTGATATAATAAAATCAAAGCTTGAAAATAGCAAAACAAAAAAAGGAATTCTAATGATTGATATAGATAATTTTAAAAACATTAACGACAAGTATGGCCATTTAGTAGGAGATTTGGTACTAAAAAAAATTGCCAAATCTATTAAATTTTCTATAAAAGGTTATGATGAGTTAATTAGATATGGAGGAGAGGAATTTTTAGCAATTCTCTATAGATGTGATGAGAAAAATTTACCAATAATTGCAGAGAGAATTAGGATTAAGATAAAAGAAATTAGATTCAAAAAATTAACTGATCTATTTATTTCGGTAAGTATTGGAGGATATGTGATGGATCTAAAAGACAGTTTATATGAAAGTATTAAAAGAGCAGATGAAGCTATGTATGAGGCAAAGCAATCGGGCAAAGATTGCTTTATTTTATGGAAACAAACAACCCAATAAATATTTCTATAAGCACTGATACACTAACTGAAGTCTTTAACAATATTAATGACAATCTTTTCCTATTAGATGAAGCTGGAAATGTAATATGGGCAAATAACTCATACCTTCGTAGACTAGGCAAAAATTTTAAAGATGTTATTTATAAAAAATGTTATTCTTTATGGCATAATTTGAATTCTCCTTGTCCAGATTGTCCTTGTTTTAAAGCTCTAAAGACAAACAAAATTGAAATTTATGAAAGAAGTACGCCAGAGCAAAGGCATTTTATCCTAATTGCAATTCCCTTTAAGACAAAGGAAAACAAAAAACTTGTTTTTGAAATAGGTAGAGAAATAACAGAAAAAAAACTAACTGAAAAATATGTAGAATTTATTCAAATGAAAGCCTTTACAAATATTTTAGACGATCTATGCCACCAATTAAAGAATATATTTACGGGCATATTTGGTTTTGCCCAATTATTAAAAGAAGATATTCAAAATGAGAAGGCTAATAAAAAAATAAATGGCTTAATGAATGCTCTTAAAAAAGGAAATGACTTCTTAAAAGCTTTAGAAAAATTTAGAAGGCTTGATACGGAAAATAAAATTTTTGACTTAAATTATTTACTAATATCCATGGAAGACACTCTTAAGGAGATTATTGATAATGAGAATATTAAACTTAAAATCTCACCTCATGAGAAACCTTGCTTAATAAATAGTGACCCTTTCCAGATTAGAGAGGTATTAATTGAACTTACGAAAAATGCTAAATTTGCAATAGAAGATAAAGGTACAATAGAAATTAAATTAGAAAAAGTAAATTCAAAGGTGATTTTAACTATTGAAGATACTGGTAAAGGAATGACTGAAGAGGAGATAAAAAGGTGTTTCGAACCTCTTTTTACAACAGATCCTCGAAAATTTGGTTTAGGCTTAACTATAGTAAAAAACATTGTTGAAAAAATGAATGGCTGGATAGAGATAAACAGTTATTCCCATGTAGGAACAAGAATTAAAATTTATTTCCCGGAAGCTACTTTACCACAAGAACAGGACATTTAGAATACTCTACCACCTTGGCTGAGACACTGCCTATTAAGAATTTTTTAGTTCCGTGTTTTCCATGAGAACCTGTAACAATAAGATCTACTTTCATTTTATGGGCTGTTTCAAGAATTTTTTCTGCAGGATCACCCTGCCTAACTAGAAACTTAATTTCTATGGGTTTTCCTGATAGAGATTTCCTAATTTTTTCCATAGTTTCTTCTGTTTCTCTTGTTAGAACTTCTGTAATTCTCTGCCTATCTGCGTCAGATAACTCTGTCAAATAAAGCTCAGGCACCACTGCTAATACAGTAAGTGAAGCATTCATACTTAAAGCAATTTCAAGAGCTTTTCTTAATGCCTTGTCTGATGCCTTTGAACCATCATGGGCTACAAGAATTCTTTGCATTTTGTCCTCCTAAAATTTATATCTTTATGCTTTTTAATAATTCTCGATTTTCTAAATACCAATCAACAGTCTTTTTTAAACCCTCTTCAATAGATATTTTTGGTTGCCATCCAATATATTTTTTTGCCTCAGAAATATCAGCCCAAGTGGCATAGATATCTGCAGGATGTCTCTTTTCCCATTGAATTTTTGCTTTTTTCCCAAGTAACTTTTCAATTAAATTTATCACATACATAAGTTCCACTGGTCTGTCATTCCCGAGATTTAAAACTTTAAATCCTTCAAGATTTAAACATAGAGAGGTTGCTTCGGCAATGTCTTCTACATAGGTAAAATCTCTTTTCTGCTTACCATCTCCATAAACAATTATTGATTCACCTATATCTATTTTTTTTATAAAACGAAATATGCTCATATCTGGTCTTCCAAATGGTCCGTAAACAGTAAAATATCTTGGAATTATTGTGTTAATGTTATATAAGTAATGATAACAATAACAAAATAATTCAGCTGATTTTTTAGAGGCTGGATAGGGAGCCAATGGTTTGTCAGTAAAATCTGATACTTTAAATGGCACTTTGTCCTTATCACCATAGACACTGGAAGTGGAGGCTAATACAAATACTTTTATGTCATGTTCTTTGGCACATTCGAGTAGATTTATGGTTCCTTTCACGTTAGTATCCAAATATCCCCATGGATTCTCTACTGAAGCTCTCACTCCTGCTCTTGCAGCAAGATTTATAATTCCATCAATTTTGTGAGTAGCAAAAATTTTTTTTAAAGTTAATCTATTTTCAATATTTGCTTTGTAAAAAATGAATTTTTCAAATTTTTTGAGATTATTCAATCTTAGTTTTTTTATTTTGGGATCGTAGTAATTGTTAATATTATCTATGCCTATTACCGTTAATCCCTTTTTTAAAAGGAGTTTGCATGTTGCCCATCCTATAAAGCCAGCACTTCCTGTTACTAAAATTGTTTGCATAGTTTATTATTTTAACATAAATAACTATTTTCTTTGTTTGATTTTTATTTCCAAAGGGGTAAACTTAAAAGCAAAAGTTTCTCTTAAAATTTTCTCAACAAATTTTATATGATGAGATTTAACGGCTGATTCATCGTTGACAAAAATTACAAAATTTGGAGGAGCAATGCTTACCTGCGTAAGGTAGTAAAATCTCAATTCTTTACCACCTGATGATAAAACAACATCCTTAAATTTTTCTGCGAAAAGACGATTCAACTCTGCAGTGGATATTCTTTTTTGATATTCTTTTAAAATTTCTTCAAATAAAGGGAATATTTTTGTTAATCTTGTTTTCTCTATAGCAGAAACTGTTAAAAAAGGAGCATAATCAACAAACCAAAGTTTTCTCTTAATTTCCTCGGAAAAATATTTAGCTTTTTTGTCTCTTTCCTCCAAAGGTATCAAGTCCCATTTATTTATGAGTATTATTAACCCTTTTTTTTGCTCTGCTATCATGCCTGCTATTTTTTGATCCTGATTTACAATTCCCTCTGTAGCATCAATAACAAGAACAACAATATGCGCTCTTTCTATGCTCTTTATTGCTTTAAAATATGAAAGTTTTTCAATATAAATTTCTTGGGAAATTTCTTTTTTGTAATAAGAAAGTTTTTTTATTCCTGCCGTGTCAATTATCAAATATTTCTTCCCATAATATTTACAAATTGTGTCAATAGAATCTCTTGTTGTTCCTGGTATGGAACTTACAATCATTCTTTTTTTGCCTAGTAAAGAATTAATGATTGTTGATTTTCCTACATTAGGCCTTCCTACAATAGCTATTTTTGGGATTTCTTCTTCCTCTGGAAGTTGCAATCTTTTTACTGGAATTTTTTCAATAATTATGTCAATAAGCTCATCTAAGCCATATCCCGTAATGGCAGAAATAGGAATAAGATCATTGCCTATTTTGTAAAATTCATAAATTCTGTTTAATTTTGAAGGATCATCAATTTTATTTATTACCCAAAGGATATCCTTTCCCTTCTCTCTTAATTTTCGAGCAATTTCAATATCATCTGGAATTAATCCCTCTTTTCCATCAAGAAGATGTATGATTAAATCAGCTTCGGAAATTGCCATTTCTACTTGTTCAAGAACCTGTTGTTCGATTACATCCTTTGCTTTTTCTTCAGGGAAAAACCCACCAGTGTCTACAATAATAAATTCTTTATCATCCCATTTTGCCTTTCCATAGTTAACATCTCTTGTTACTCCTGGAAGTTTATCAGTAATTGCCTTAATTTTTTCATCTTTTTTGATTAATCTGTTAAAAAGAGTGGATTTGCCAGCATTCGGTCTCCCCACTATAACTACTGTAAACATTTTGGCTCCTTTTAATTTTCTGAAATTTCTTTTGGTAGAGGAATTCCTAAGGATTTTATTTTTTTGTAAAGGTTGCTTCTTTCAAGTCCTATTAATTCAGCAGTTTTTGTTATGTTCCAACTATTTTCTTTTAATTTTCTTAAAATAAAATCCCTTTCGAAAGCATCTCTTGCTTCCTTTAAAGAATTAAGTTGGAAATACTTTTCTTCTGAAGCATCCTTTCTAATAATGCCTGCTAATTCAATTTGTGGAACATCAATAACATCTGAGATTGTCATAATCATTAATCGCTCTATGGCATTTTTTAATTCTCTTACATTCCCAGGCCAGTCATATTTCTGAAGAATTTTTATAGCGTTATCTGTTAATATCTTTTTTTTCCATCCTTTTTCTCTTACAAATTCAGATATAAAATAATTAGCAAGCTCAGGTATATCCTCTTTTCTCTCTCTTAATGCAGGGATATTAAGAGGGATCACATTTAATCTGTAATAGAGATCTTCACGGAAATTACCCTTTTTTATCTCTTCAAAAAGGTCTTTATTTGTAGCTGATATGATTCTTACATTAACTTTTATGTCCTTTGTACCTCCTACTCTTTGAAATTTTTGAGTTTCTATTACTCTAAGTAATTTTGCCTGAGTAAGAATAGACATGTCACCTATTTCATCTAGAAAAAGAGTTCCGCCATCGGCTAATTCAAATTTACCGATCTTCTTATCTATTGCTCCTGTGAATGCTCCTTTTTCATGACCAAAGAGCTCACTCTCAATGAGTTCTTGAGGAATAGCAGCACAATTTACTTCCACAAAAGGCGCATTTTTTCTATCGCTGAGGGAATGTATTGTCCTTGCTACGACTTCTTTACCGGTGCCAGATTCACCAAGAATTAAAATCCTTGAATCTCCCTTAGCAATTAGAGCTATCTTTTCTTTTAATTCTCTCATTTTTGAAGAATTGCCTATCAATTCATATTTTTTTACAAAAGTACTCTTAAGTTTGATATTCTCTCTCTCAAGTTTTCTAAACTGTAAAGCTCTTTCTGTAGAAAGAATAATCCTGTCAATTGACAAAGGTTTCTCAAGAAAATCAAAGGCTCCTAATTTGACTGCTTGAACTGCTAATTCTATTTTCCCATGACCTGAAATCATTATTATGGGAATTTCACTATGTTTTTCTTTTATGTATTTTAGGACATCAATACCACTCATTCCGGGAAGCCATACATCAAGAAAAACAAGATCGATCATTTCTCTATCTAATATCTCAAGAGCATTTTTCCCATCTTCGCAAACAAATGTGTAGTATCCTTCATCTTGCAAAATTTCTGATACAGTATCAAGAATTCCCTTTTCGTCATCAACAATTAAGATTTTTTCCTTCACAGAGGCACCTCTATTATAAATACAGTTCCGCGAGGTTTATTATCCTTCACATAAATTTTTCCATCATGTTCTTTTACGATTTTTCTTGCAATAGCAAGTCCCAACCCTGTCCCTTCTTTACTTTTAGAAAAATATGGAAGAAATAGTTTTTCTTTAGTTTCATCATCAATGCCTGGTCCATTATCTGCTACTTCAATTAGAAGACTATTATTTAGTTTAACTGATATTGTAATTTCACCTTTACCATTCATTGCTTGTATGGCATTATCTATTATATTGACAAGAACTCTCTTAAATTCTTGAGGATCTAAGTGAACCTCTCTGATGTCTCCGCTAGTAGAGATATGAATTGAAACATTTTTATATCCTTTGTATAATTCTACTACCTCTTCAATTAGAGATACAGGATTGACTGGCTCTTTTTTAATTTCTGGTAATTTCCCAAATCTTTGAAAAGAATTTATAAGATTTTTGAGGGATTCCACTTCTGAAATTATTATTTTTGTTGATTTTTCGAAAACTTTGTCAAAATCTTCATCTTTGTTTTTCCATTTTTTAATTAATCTTTCCGTGGCTAATTTAATGGGAGTAAGAGGATTTTTTATTTCATGGGCTAATCGCCTTGCTACCTCTTCCCATGCCATTGCCTTTTGTGCTTTCACAATTTCTGTAATATCATCAAAAACTACCATAATTCCTGATGCTGAGTCTTGTGAACTATCTCTTAATGAGATTATTCTTGCCTTTATAATCTTATTTTGTTCTCTTATTTTAACATTCAAGTTTCTTTCAATTTCATAAATTCGCTCTTGAGAAATTTTTTTAATGAACTCTTTCAACTCGTCAGAAGTGATATAATTAAGGATATTTTCGTAGTGTTTATTTTCAATATCTTCCTTACTGATTTGTAAAATTTTTTCACCTGCTTTATTAATTGTCAGTATTAAACCCTTGTTGTCAATAAAGATTATTCCGGATATTATGTTTGATAAAATTCTCTCAAGTAGCATATTTCTCTCTTCAAGTTGTAAATAGGCTTTATCAAGCTTTTCAATCATTTCATTAAAGGAATTAACAAGTAATCCAATCTCATCTGAACTCTTAGTTAAGATTTTTACTTTAAGATCACCTTTCGCTACTTTATTTGTTGCTTGAACAAGTTCTCTTAAGGGGTATGTTATTTCTTGTGATATTTTCATAGATGCCCATAGTGCTAAAAAAATTATTATGAGACTTAGAAAAGCAAGAAAATAAAGATAATTAGTCTTTACTGCTTTTCTCATGGAACTCATTTTTAGATATTCCTCATGATAGGCTTTTAATTCCTCTACTTTTTTCGTCAATTCATGAGGAATAGACATTTTAGCAACAAGAATTCCATCTCCATAAGGAATTGTTGCCAAAATAATATCAAAATTTGAGGATGAAATGATTTGACTTGATTTTTTCCCGGCAAAGGCATCTCTATAGGCCTCTGGCATGTCTTTATAAGGTTTTTGAATTTTCTCCACATAAATTTTCGCTGGTAAGCTTTTAATTTTACCCTTTGAATATTCCTCAAGCATCTCCGTGAGAGTTTGTTTTTCAAATTCATAAAAGGCTTTCACTGTATCAACTGCTTTAGACACGACTTCTCTGTTGGATTTTGAAAATATTTGCTCTATAGAACTTTCTAAAACTCCACTAAAGGCTATAAATAAAAGAAAAGAGGGAATAATTACCAATCCTAAGAAAATTGTCACTATTTTAGTTCTAAATCTATAACCTGGAATCTCTCTATGTCTTTCCAAATAAAGCTTATATAAACTTTTTATAACAAAAAAACCAAGTACTACTATAGAAAGTATATTCACTACAAAGAGGGAGGCAATAATGAATCGAGTGGGAATCTGTTCAGAAGGAATTCTCAGAAGATATATCTCGAAAGCAAGAACAATAAAAAGTAGTGATGTAAGAAATATGGGAAAAAAATACCTTTTTAAATTCATGGTAAATAAAATTTCTCCGTTTCTTTCTCTTTTCTAATCTCGTATTTGGGTATAAAAAAGAAAAGATGCTCCAAAATAAAAGGGAGCTTTTTAATATTAGACTCTACAGTTACTCTAAAATAGTATTTACCTGGGTTATAATTTTTAATGTCATCAAATATTACTGATTCAATATTTAATCCCCAAAGCAAAGCATCCATTGGTTTTTTGAATCTTTTTTCATTCCAAGTATTACCCTCAAAACTTTTAATAATATACTCTTCTTTTATGGGATCTGAAATAAATTTACGTTGAAATTTTTTGCCAATTATAAATTCATCTGGGATTACTGGCCATTTTCTGTAAAGTTCGATTAAAATGTGGATATCCTTGCTCATACCTGAAGTAAAATCATCTATGAATTCTTTTGAAGGTAAAATTTTTATATTAATTTCAAGAGAATTTGAATTTTTTTTAAATGCCAAATCAATTTGTTCAACGGCATAAACTAAGTTTATTTGACAAAAGAAAAAAAACATAAAAATTACAATTATCCTCATTATGAATTATTATATTATTTTTCACTTTACTTTTTCTTGATCTCTGTGATAAAAGATATAGAAAAACAATTCAGGGAGGTAACCACTATGAAAAAATTTTTATTAGCTGCAGGAATTTTTATTTTTACTATTACTGGATGTGCTACAAAAGAATATGTAAAAGAAGAAATTGATCCTCTTAATCAAAGATTAGAAAAAATTGAGAAACAATTAGAAAGACTGAATAACGAACTTTCACTTACAAATAAAAGCATTAATAATATAAACTCTAAATTAGATGCCACAAATGCTATAGCTAATGAAGCTCTAAAAAATTCTCAAGAGGCAGTAAAAGAATCAAAAGCAGCAGCTATAAAAGCAGAAAATGCTGCTAGTAAAGCACAAGCTGCAGCTGAAGCTGCTAAAAAAGCCTTTGAGCTTCAACAGAAAAAGTAATTGACATTTTATTAAATAGAGGATTAAATTTTTTGATTGTGAAAAGCCCTTTTATCCACTCCTGGTGGATAGGAATTTTATCTGGCTGTTTTGGAGGACTTGTTGGGCTTGGTGGTGGCGTTGTTATGATTCCTTTAATGGTGGCTGTTTTGAAGCTATCTCAACATAAAGCTCACGGAACAAGTCTTTTTGCCCTTGTTTTTACAGGAATTACCGGAGCTTTAACCTACGGTTTAAAAGGTTCTGTTGACATTGTTGCTTCTTCACTTCTTGCAATTACAGCAATTTTTACAGCAAGATTTGGGGCTAAATTTGCCCATAGCCTTCCAGAATGGAAGCTCAAAAGAGCTTTTGGAGCTTTTTTAATATTTGCTGCATTAATACTTATTTTTAAACCCTATTTGGCAAATTTATACCATCTTGAAATAACAGGGATACCGAAAATCTTGATACTTTTAGTTATTGGTCTATTTGCAGGATTTCTCGCAGGTATGATGGGAATAGGTGGTGGTACTGTAATGGTACCTGCCCTTGTTTTAATTTTAAATTATGGTCAACATGTTGCTCAGGGTACTTCTCTATTATGTATGGTTCCTGCAGGTGCCACAGGAGCATATACTCATTTGAAACTAGGCAATGTAGTAAAAACCTTGCTTCCTGGTTTAATCATTGGAATAATTTTAGGAACCTATATTGGTTCAAACATAGCCCATGCTCTTTCCGAGGCACATTTAAGGATTATTTTTGCTTTAATTATAATTTGGACAGGTATTAGATTCCTGAAAACTCCAAAGTCAAAGGTATGAAAATCACAGTAGTTTTTTCAATAATTCTATTTCTATTCCTCAGTAGCTTCTGTTTTTCGCAACCAATAGCTAAAAAAGTTATTCTTAAAATAGGCAAACATGATGGTTTCTACAGAATTGTATTTCAATATGATGAAGATCAATTAAAAATTGAACCTGAAAAGAATAACAAAATAAAGATTTATATTCCTGAAAATACTGAATTAGAATTCCAAAATAAAATTATCAAAGAAGGTGAAATTATAAAAAACTTTTCAATAAAAAAATACAATGATTATTTTATACTTAATACCCCTCAATTTAATGATTACAAAATTTATAAAATTCCTTCACCCTTTAGAGTAGTAGTAGATATTTTTTCTCCAGATAATGCAGATAAAGCTTCCCTTGCTGTATTAATAATTGATGCAGGGCATGGTGGAAAAGATGCCGGAATTGTCCATGAAAATTTAGCAGAAAAAGATGTTGCATTGATCTTAGTAAAAGAATTGCAAAAAAAATTCTCTCAAAAGGGAATAAAAAATATATTAACTCGAGACTCAGATATGGAAATTTCTATTAAAGAAAGATTACAATTTTTAAATAAAAACGAAAAAAGTGTTTTTTTTAGTATTCATTTTTCAAAAGATGATTCTTTCAAATTTTATTCTAAGAACAAAGAACTAAATGAAAAGTTTTTTCCCATTTTAAAGAGTAAAATATCACAAAATTATTCTGAACCTTTTTTGATAGAAAATATTCCTGTTTATGGGATAAAAGATCCTGATAAAAAAATTTTTATTTTAGAAATTTCAAAGAAACTCATGACAAAAGAAAAAAACAAACTAAATAAACTTGTAGAAAATATTGTAGAGAGTTTTCAAGAATATATGAAAAATGATAAAAATTCCAAAGAGTAATAAAAAATTAGTTATTATTTTTATTTTGATTTTGATTTTAGTTGCTACTGGTATTAGTCTTTATTTGTCAAGAAATCAGCAAAATCAAAAAACTTTAAAAATGCAAGAAAAACTTGAGGCTTTTCAATTGTACGTATATCAAAAAAATGAGATTATTAGAAAAGAAGTATTTTTATCTCACGAAAGTAATGAATTAAAAAAAATGGAGAAAATTATAGAGAGTTTTATTTCTAACTTAGAGGAACCCTTCCATCAAGTAAAACTAATAGGACTTTTCAGAGACAAAGAAAATAAAATATACTTAGATTTCTCAACAAATTTAGCTCTGCCTATGGATGCCAAGGAAGAATTTTATCTCTTAAAATCTCTATATTTAACACTAAAAAGTAACTTTAATTGGATATCAGATGTTAAACTACTAATAGGAAGCTCGGAAAAAGAAACTCTCTCTGGGCATGTCCTGATTAATTCTCTTAAAGAAGCAGCGGAGGGAAATTGATGGAAAAGAAACCCATTGGAATTTTTGATTCTGGAATAGGTGGACTAACAGTTCTAAAAGAGGTTAATAACATCTTACCTCATGAAGATTTAATATACTTAGGAGACACAGCAAGAGTACCTTATGGAATTCGTTCTCCTGAAACGGTAATAAAATATTCTTTACAATGTGCAGAATTTTTGTACAAAAAAGGTATAAAACTGTTGATAGTAGCCTGCAATACTTCATCATCCATAAGTCTTGATATTTTAAGGAAAAATTTTAATATCCCTATTATAGGTGTCATTGAACCAGGTGCTAAATGTGCATTAAAAGTAACTAAAAATAACAGAATAGGTATTATTGGCACAGAAGCAACAGTTCAAAGCGGTGCTTATCCTAAAATTATAAAATCATTTAATCCCCAAGTGATGGTAATATCAAAAGCATGTCCTCTTTTTGTACCCCTTGTAGAGGAGGGAATTACAGAAGGTAATATTGCTGATCTCGTAATAGAGAGATATCTAAAAGAAATTAAAGAGACAAAGATTGACACTTTAATTCTTGGTTGTACCCACTATCCCCTGCTGAAGAAAGCCATAAAAAAATATCTTAATGAAATAAATTTAGTAGACTCCGCAGAAGCTGTTGCTCAGTATGTGAGAGAATTATTAAAAGAAAAAGGGCTTTTAAACAGCCAAAAAGCAGAAGGTGAAAAAATATTTTATGTTACTGATTCTCCAGAAAGATTTAAGAGAATTGGAGAGATGTTCTTAAATTTCAATATTGAAAATATAAGTAAAATTCTATTGGAAGAGGAGGTAAATATAAAGTGAGACCAGATGGTAGAAAAAACGATGAGCTAAGACCTATAAAAATAGTGAGAAATTACATAAAAAATGCTGAAGGTTCTGCTTTAATTGAATTTGGAAATACAAGAGTAATCTGTACTGCCTCAATTGAGAATAAAGTTCCACCTTTTTTAAAAGATCAGAAAAAAGGTTGGATTACTGCAGAATATGGAATGCTACCTCGATCAACACCTGTGAGAATGCTTCGAGAGTCTACTGCAGGAAGAGTGGGAGGTAGAACCCATGAAATTCAAAGGTTAATAGGCAGATCTCTACGAGCTATTGTTGATCTCGAAAAAATTGGTGAGAGAACTATTTGGATTGACTGTGATGTTATTGAAGCTGATGGAGGCACAAGAACTGCAGCTATAACTGGTGGATTTTTAGCTTTACAAGAAGCTATAAAGAAGGCAATGAATACAGGAATGTTCACATTAAACCCCCTAAAAGATTGTGTTGCTGCTGTAAGTGTTGGAATCATAGGTGGAGAACCAAGGCTTGACCTATGTTATGCAGAGGATTCTCAAGCAGAAGTTGATATGAATGTAGTTATGACTGGAGAGGGTAAATTCATAGAAATACAAGGTACTGCTGAAATTTTACCCTTTTCAAAAGAGAACTTATTTCAACTCTTATCTTTAGCTGAAAAGGGAATAAGGGAAATATTTCGAATAATTGGTCAAGATTAAATCAAGCGTTTACTAAAAATTTATTAATTTTTTATAATACTCAACATGAATATTGCAATTGCATCAGATCATGCAGGATATGAGATGAAAAATTTCATAAAAAATGTCCTATTTGAAATGGGTCATAGGGTAATAGACATGGGAACAGATTCTTCTTGTTCTGTTGATTATCCTGATTATGCAGAAGCTGTTGCAAAAGCAATTTCTGAAGGTCTCTATGAAAGAGGAATTTTGATTTGTGGTACAGGCATTGGAATGTCAATTGTAGCAAATAAATTTAAAAATATAAGAGCTGCTTTGTGTAATGATATTTTTACTGCTAAAATGTCTCGACTTCATAATAATGCAAATATTTTATGTATTGGAGCAAGAGTTATTGGCATAGGATTGGCAGAAGAGATCGTAAAAATTTGGATTACTACTCCTTTTGAAGGTGAAAGACATTCAAGAAGAATAGATAAAATTAATCTCATAGAAAGGAAGGTTATAAAAGAGTGAAAATGAAGTCATTAAAAGAAGTAGACGAAGAAATTTATAATCTCATAAAAAGGGAAAAGAAAAGAGAGACTGGTAAAATTCTCATGATTGCTTCGGAAAATTATGTAAGTAAGGCAGTTATGGAAGCCCAAGGGTCTCTCTTTACAAATAAATATGCAGAAGGTTATCCTGGCAGAAGATACTATGGTGGATGTGAATATGCTGATGAAATAGAGAGACTTGCTCAACAAAGAGCTAAAGAACTCTTCGGTGTGGATCATGTAAATGTACAACCTCATTCAGGAACGCAAGCAAATATGGCTGTTTATTTTGCTTATTTACAGCCAGGAGATACAATAATGGGTATGAGTCTTACCCATGGTGGTCATTTATCTCATGGTTCCAGTGTAAATTTTACTGGAAAGCTTTATAAGACTGTTTTCTACGGAGTTGATAAAGAAACAGGATATATAAACTTAGATGAGGTAAGAAGACTCGCCTTGCAATACAAACCAAAAATAATAATAACCGGAGCAAGTGCCTATCCAAGAGCTATTGATTTTAAAGCTTTTTATGAAATAGCCAAAGAAAGTGGAGCATACTTAATGGCTGATATTGCTCATATAGCAGGATTAATTGCAGCTGGTATTCATCCTTCTCCTGTACCTTATGCGGATTTTATAACAACCACAACTCACAAAACCTTAAGAGGTCCAAGAGGTGGGGTGATAATGTGTAAAGAGGAATATGCAAAAGCAATAGATAAAGCTGTGTTTCCAGGTATTCAAGGCGGACCTCTTGTTCATGTTATTGCAGCAAAAGCAGTTGCATTCAAAGAAGCTTTAACACCAGAGTTTAAGGATTACCAGCAAAGAGTTGTAAAAAATGCAAAAGCTCTTGCTGAAAGCCTGAAAAGAAGAGGTTTCAAACTGGTCTCAAATGGAACTGATAATCATCTTATGCTAGTTGATTTAACTAATTTCAATATCACTGGCAAAGAAGCTGAAGAAGCTCTTGACAAAGCAGGAATAACTGTTAACAAAAACACTATTCCTTTTGATACAAAACCTCCCACAGTTACATCAGGTATTAGAATCGGAACTCCCTGTGTAACTACTCGTGGAATGGGAGAAGAAGAAATGGAAGAGATTGCAGAGATTATCAGTAGAGTAATTAAAAATATATCAAATGACTCAGTTATAAGAGATATGAGCAAAAAAGTCCAATCCCTTTGTAAAAAGTTTCCTATTTATTGATCTTTTCTCAACTCTTTGAAGAATTCTTTTAAAATGTCCCGGCATTCTCTTTCAAGAATGCCCTTTTTTATTTCTACTTGATGATTCAATCTACTATCCTGTAAGATCCCATACAGACTTACTACACCCCCACCCTTTGGATCTTCACATCCAAAAACAACCCTCTTTATTCTTGCATTTACAATAGCTCCGGCACACATGACACAAGGTTCCTTTGTCACATACAACACAGCATCCTTTAGCCGCCATGCACCTAAGGTTTGAGATGCTTGTCTTAAAGCTAAAATCTCAGCATGGGCAGTGGGATCAAAGGTTGTCTCCTTTTGATTATGAGCTTTTGCTATAATTTTATCGTTAATAACAACAACTGCACCTACCGGAATTTCCCCTTTGTTAAAGGCTTTTTTTGCTTCTTCTAAGGCTTCTCTCATGAAATATTCGTCAGAAGCCAATTGGTCCACTCTTCAATACCCTGTCCAGTTTTACATGAAATTTCAAAAATTTTAATCTTTGGATTAAGAAATTGGGCATCCTTTTTAATTTTTTCTATGCTTACCTCAAGCAAATCTTTAAGATCTATTTTATTTATCAGTAGAACAGAAGATTCTTGAAACATGAGAGGATATTTAAGGGGTTTATCATCGCCTTCTGTTAAACTAAGAATCATTACTTTTATGTTCTCTCCTACTTTGAATTCAGCAGGACATACAAGATTACCAACATTTTCTATGAAAAGAATATCTAAATCCTTTAAGGGTAATTCTTTTGCTGCCTCAGCAATCATGTTTGCATCAAGATGACAAGCTCCCTCTGTATTTATCTGAACTACAGGTACTCCTAATTTGTCAATTCTTTCAGCATCATTTGTTCCAGTAATATCACCTTCTATTACTCCCACCTTAACCTTATCTTTTATACTTTCAATAGTTTTCTCTAGTAGAGAAGTTTTACCTGCTCCAGGAGAACTCATTAGATTTACTACATAAACCCCTGCCTCTTCAAACATTTTTCTGTTTTCCTCTGCTATTCTATCATTAGCATCAAGTATCTTTGTGGTAACTTTAATTTTCATTGCTTACCTCCATTTCTGTAATATTAAGTTCTTTACCTGAGACTAATTCTATGGAGAAACTTCCACAACTAGGACATTCAAAAATTAAGTAATTTTCATTGCTTTCGAATCTCTTTCCACAATCTTTACAAACACCCCTAACTGGAATTTCTTCTATAACTAACAAGGCTTTATCGGCAGGACTTCCTTCTTTTAAAACATTAAAAGCAAACAGCAGGGCATCTGTCATTATTCCAGTTGCCCTGCCCACAGTGATTTTTATAGATTCTATCCTATTATAACCACTATTTTTGCACTCTTTTATTGCAAGAGTTAGCAGTTCATGGGCAATTGATGCCTCATGCATCAGCTTTCTTGCTCCTTTTCACGACTCATTTCTTTTTCATAAGCCTCTTTCCCTGCTTCAAAAGCTTTTGTTATTGCAGACTTTTTTTCATCTAATGCTTCTTTCGCTTTATCAAGAGTAGATGAAATTTTTTCTTTTGCTTCCTTAATATAAGCCTCTGCTTTTTCTTTCACGTCCTCTGCAGTCTCTTTTATCTTTGCCCTTGTTTCTCTACCAGCTTGAGGAGCTAAAAGTAAAGCCAATCCAGCCCCCACAAGACCACCTAATAAAAAGGACATAAACACAGATTTTGCGCTAAAACCTCTTTCCTCTTCCATTTTTACTTACCTCCTTTCTTTATATTTTCTAAGAAAACACTGGCAGCAACCTGAATTGCAGTTTTTAATGCATTGCTTTTAAATGTTAGCGAACTTTTTAATCTCTCTACTGTCAAGAGAAGTTCAGATATAATAAGACTTAGTTTTTCTACTGTGCTTGCTAATTGTTTAATTTTATATGTTACTTCATTTACATCCTCTACAGAGGTCTTTATACCCTCAATAACTTTTTCTGTTTCCTGAATGGTAGGATCTAATTTTGTTTTTGTAGTTATTAAAAATTCCTTGAAAGCATTTATGCCCCTTCTTAATTCAATGGCAACTATCGTAAGGAAGATAAGAGCTGCTATGAGACTTAGAGTAGCCAGAAAATATCCAATGCTTAAAATAATAATCCATGTTTCACTCATAAAACCTCCTTTCTAGAAAGGATAACATTTTAAATGTTAATGTGGCAACTTTTTTAATTTTTTTCTAACGTGATAAATCCTCTGTAAAACAGTAATCCAACTTAATAAGTTAAGAATGAATACGGAAAAATATAAGTAAGTTGAAAGACATCCGAAAGCAAGAAAAATAAGCCTTTCAGGTCTCTCTATAATCCCTATATTGCAAGACACTCCCAATCCTTCTGCTCTTGCTCTTACGTAAGAGATTAAATAAGAAGAAATCATACATAAAATAGTAACAATAAAGGCTTCTGTTTGGTTGTATCTGTAAAAAAAACAAGCTATTCCTAGAAATATAAAGCCATCACCAATCCTATCAAGGGTTGAATCCAGAAGAGCTCCAAATCTACTTGCCCTTCCGTTCACTCTGGCAAGAACACCAT
Source organism: uncultured bacterium (assembly GCA_937998865.1). Classification (GTDB taxonomy): domain Bacteria; phylum Nitrospirota; class Thermodesulfovibrionia; order Thermodesulfovibrionales; family Thermodesulfovibrionaceae; genus Thermodesulfovibrio. The sequence goes on along the minus strand of CALLBR010000003.1, from coordinate 7,782 downwards.
CCAAAAGATCAAAGGTGCTTCCTAAAAGAATAAAAATACCTCCCCAAAATAAATTAAAGGGGATAATGAAACCTGATGCCGAGGTTATAAGCATGCCAATAAAAGTAATTATGTTGGGATTAATTGGAATGGCTTTTGCTAAGGGTGTTAATGGTTTATCTAAAAAATGACTAAATTTTTCACTTAACAATCTATCTTTCCCTCTTTCCTGCTATAAACTCCTCCACCATATTTTTTGCCTCATCATCAGGATACTGAATCTTTGGATGCTTCATAAAATAGGCAGATGGTGATATTAGTAGTCCACCTATACCTCTGTCAAGGGCTAACTTACAACACCTTATGGCATCAATAACAACGCCAGCACTGTTTGGTGAGTCTTCTACACTTAATCGAAGCTCTAAATTTATAGGCACATTACCAAAAATCTCTCCTTCAATTCTCAAAAAACATATTTTATTATCATTTAACCATGGAATATAGTCCGAAGGTCCAATATGAACATTTTCTAAAGATATTTCATGGGTAATCTGACTTGTTACTGCTTCTGTCTTTGATATCTTCTTAGAGTTTAATCTGCTTCTATTTAGCATGTTAAGAAAGTCTGTATTACCACCTACATTTAATTGATAAGTATTTTTTATTCTTACACCTCTGTCCATGCACAATTTACTCAAAACTCTGTGGACAATTGTAGCTCCAATCTGACTTTTTATATCATCACCAATTAATGGAATTTTTTTCTCTTCAAATTTTTTAATCCATTCATCATTTGAGGCAATAAAGACAGGAATACAATTTATGAAGGCAACACCTGCATCAAGGGCACACTGAGCATAGTATTTAGTTGCTTCCTCTGAACCTACAGGAAGATAGCTAACTAAGATCTCTGCCCCTGATTCCCTTAAAACCTTAACTACATCTACAGGATCCTCATGGGCTGGAATAAATGTTTTATCTTCAGGATAATCCTTCATATGTTCAGCAACACCATCAAGAATAGGCCCCATTGATACTTTTACAGAGTATTCGGGAAAATCAGAGTAGAAAACTTTAGTACAATTGGGTTTCGCAAAGATAGCCTCTTTGAGAGGTTTATTAACTTTTCTCTTATCTATGTCAAAAGCTGCTACAATTTCAATGTCTCCAGGCATATAGCCACCTAGATTAAAATGCATCAATCCTGGTACTTGTATTTCATCCCCATGCTTTTTATAATACTCAATTCCTTGAATTAAAGCACTGGCACAATTTCCTACTCCTACAATTGCAAGCTTTATTTTTTTCATAAAGGTCTCCTCATTCTTTGTTTTTGGTCTGAAAAATGCTAAAACAAAATTTTATAAACTAATAAATGTCTTTATGTCAAGCTTTAACATATTGATTTAATTAATCATTGGATTTTACAATATCTTTTGATCATGAATTCCATATCAGAACATATAAATAATTTTCTGAATTACGTAAAAATTAAAAATGGTGATTCTCCTCATACACTCAGGGCATATAAAAAAGATTTAGAAGACTTTTTTCATTTTGCAAGACTTGAAATAGAAAAAATAGACCATTTAGTAATAAGGGGCTATGTTTCCCATCAAATTCTAAAAGGTAAAGCAAAAACTACAGTAGCAAGAAAGCTTTCTACTATTAGATCTTTTTTTGCCTATTTGTATTCTGAAGGAATAGTCAGGAGAAACCCTGCCCGAGGAATTTTTTCATTAAAAGTAAAGAGATCTTTGCCGAAATTTTTAACAGTAGATGATGCCTCTAAACTCATGGAAGCACCGCAAGAGGAAAGTTTTATCGTGCAAAGAAATAAAACAATCCTTGAGCTTCTTTATGGTTGCGGAATAAGAGTTAGTGAACTCTGTGGGTTAACAATAGAAGATATTGATTTAAGAGAAGATCTTATAAAGGTTAAGGGCAAAGGTAATAAAGAAAGAATAATTCCAATTGGTAAAAAAGCTAAGGAAGCATTAAAAAAATATCTTGCTTTAAGACAACTTTTAAAGATAAAAAAATTGCCTTTTCAAGAAACTCATCTTTTTATAAACGATAGAGGAAAAAAACTTTCCGATCGCCAAGTAAGGCGCATTGTGGATAAATATGCAAAAGCTATAGGACTCTTAGAAAAAATAGGACCTCACACTCTTAGACACACTTTTGCCAGTCATCTACTTATGGAAGGAGCTGATTTGAGGGTGATACAAGAATTACTTGGTCATTCCTCTCTGTCAACTACCCAAATCTATACTCACATAGATTTTAGACATTTAATAGAAATCTATGACAAAACCCATCCCCTTACAAAGGAGGACAGTTAAATGGAGTTCTACGGTACAACAGTTTTATGCGTAAAGAGAGAAAACTCAGTTGTTATAGCCTCTGATGGACAGGTTACCTTTGGCAATACTGTTTTAAAACATAATGCTAAAAAAATCAGAAGGCTATTCAACGGAAAAGTTCTTACAGGCTTTGCAGGATCAACAGCAGATGCCTTTACTCTATTTGAAAAATTTGAGGGAAAACTCGAGACCTATAAAGGGAATCTATTGAGAGCAGCGGTAGAATTAGCTAAAGATTGGCGAACAGACAAAATTTTAAGAAGACTGGAAGCTCTTTTAATAGTAGCGGACAAGGAGCACATATTAATTATCTCAGGCAATGGAGATGTTATTGAGCCTGAAGACCAAATTGCTGCCATTGGCTCCGGAGGTCCCTATGCGTATGCTGCAGCAAAGGCACTCTACGAAAATACAAACCTTACTGCCAAGGAAATTGCCTTAAAAGCCTTAGAAATAGCATCTAAAATATGTATATACACCAATAAAATCATATCCATGGAGGAACTGGATTAATGGAAGACCTTACACCAAAAAAAATAGTAGAAGAACTTGATAAATTTATAATTGGACAAAAGGCAGCAAAAAAAGCTGTTGCAATTGCCCTAAGAAACAGATTTAGAAGACAACTTCTTCCTCAAGAATTAAGAGATGAAGTGCTTCCAAAAAACATACTCATGATAGGTCCTACAGGAGTTGGAAAAACTGAAATTGCAAGAAGATTAGCAAAACTTGTAAATGCTCCTTTCGTGAAGGTAGAGGCATCAAAATTTACAGAAGTTGGATATGTGGGTAGAGATGTGGAATCCATAATTAGAGATTTAACAGAAGTAGCAATGAATATGGTTAAGCAAGAACATACACTAAGAGTCCAAGAAAAGGCAAAGCAAATGGCTGAAGAAAAAATTCTTGATATTCTTCTACCTCAGCCTCGCTTCTCAAAAGAACTGAATGAATTAGATGAAAAGACAAGATATAATGAGACAAGAGAAAAACTAAGAAAACAATTGAAAGAGGGAGTTCTTGATGAAAGATACATCGAAATTGACTTAAAAGAAAAAGTTATTCCTTTCGGTGTTATTTCTAATGTAGCACTGGAAGAGATAGAGATAAATCTTAAAGAGATGCTCGGAAGTTTTCTACCTGAAAAAGTGAAGAGAAAGAAGGTCAAAGTATCAGAGGCTATTAAAATTATAACTCAAGAAGAGGCAAATAAATTAATTGATATGGAAAAAGTGACAAAGGAAGCTATAGAAAGGGTTGAACAAACAGGTATAGTATTTATAGATGAAATTGACAAAATAGCAACTCGAGGTAGCTCCTATGGTCCCGATGTATCCCGAGAAGGAGTTCAAAGAGATTTACTTCCCATTGTAGAGGGTTCAACGGTTACGACAAAGTACGGTCCTGTAAAAACAGATCATATTTTGTTTATCGCAGCTGGTGCTTTTCATCTCTCAAAGCCTTCAGATTTAATACCTGAACTTCAGGGTAGATTTCCAATAAGAGTAGAACTTAATTCTTTAGGTAAGGATGAATTTATAAAAATTCTCACTGAACCAGATAATGCTCTCATAAAACAATATGTGGCTTTGTTAAGTACAGAAGGAGTCTATCTTGAATTCACAAAAGAAGGAATAGAAGAAATTGCTACTATAGCTCAAGAAGTTAATGAAAAAACAGAAAATATTGGAGCCAGAAGACTTCATACAGTAATGGAGAAACTTCTTGAAGACATATCCTTTAATGCTCCAGACCTTAAAGGACAAAAGATAATTATAGATGCCAAATTTGTAAGAGAAAAGTTAAGTGAAATAGTAAAAAGTGAAGATCTCAGTAGATACATATTGTAAGGAACATAATATTTTGCTCATAGTTTTAACTTTTTATATGTTTATACTTTTATCTTGTGCTCCAAAAAAATATCCATCGGTAGAATATATTCCTGAGGGAGTTCAAAAAGGCATTGCTTCTTGGTATGGCTCAGAATTTCACGGAAAACCTACTGCTTCTGGAGAAATATATAACATGTATGATTACACCTGTGCCCATCGAGAGTATCCTTTTGGAACAAAATTAAGAGTTACTAATTTGAAAAATAGCAAAGAAGTAATATGCACTGTAAATGACAGAGGTCCTTTTATTCCCGGAAGAGATATTGATCTTTCTTTTGAGTCAGCAAGACAAATTGGACTTATTGGACCTGGAACAACAGAAGTACTAATTGAACCTATTGGAAGGGATTATCGCTATGTGCGTGATGTAAAATACACTCCTATAAGAGGTTTAGTAACAATACAAGTGGGAGCTTTCAAAGATAGAGAAAATGCTTATAAATTGAAGCAAGCTCTCAATCTAAAATACAGAAACGTTTACATAAGAGAAGTGACCTTAAAGGGAGAGACTTTCTACAGAGTCCGTGTAGGAAAATTTAATGATTATAATGAAGCTTACAAAATAGCAAAAAACATGGCTCTGGAAGGTTACAGAGTAATAATTATTAGTTATGATGGAGGTTTAAGAGATGAAATTTAAAAATTTTGAAGATGTCGTAAAATTTCATGGGCACAGCTGTCCAGGCCTTGCATTAGGTTACAGAGTGGCTAAGGCTGCCTTGGAAGAGTTAAACATAGAACATGCAAAAGATGAAGAATTAGTCTGTATAGTGGAAAACAATTCCTGTGCTGTTGATGCAATTCAAGTAATTACAGGTTGCACCTTTGGCAAAGGAAACTTATTATTCAAGGACTATGGGAAACAGGTATATACTTTTTTTGATAGAAAGGGAGGAAAAGCAATAAGAATCTCAGTAGATTTCCAATTCAAGGAGACAGAAGAAGAAAAAAGAAAATGGCAAAGATTTACAGAGGGAGAGAGAAGTGCGGAAATTATGGAATTCATAAATAAAAGAAAAGCTGAAAAAACAAAAAGAATTCTTGATGCAAGGAAAGAAGAAATCCTAAAAATTTCCTACCCTTCCCTTGAGCCTCCAAAGGAGGCAAGGATATTCAGAAGCATAAAATGTGAAAATTGTGGAGAAAAAACCGCAGAGGTAAAATTAAGACTTCTCAATGGAAAAGTCCTATGCATACCATGTTTTGAGGCGCTTCTATGAAAGAGATAGAGGTCACTCTTACTGGAATTGCCCATCTTGGTGAGGTTATAGGTAAATATGAGGGAAAAATAGTATTTGTTCCTTTTGGTATTCCAGGAGAAACAGTGAAAGTCCAAATACTCAAAGATGAAGGGGATTACATAAGGGGAAAAATTGTTGAAATAATTGAACCATCTATTTTTAGAGAGATTCCTCCTTGTGAACTCTTTGGCATTTGTGGCGGATGTAGTTTTCAACATGTAACTTATATCTATCAGACTAAACTCAAAGAAATAGTCCTGATGGAACAACTTAAGAGAATAGGAAAATTTGAGAATCCAGAGGATTTTACTAATTTAACAATTAAAGCTGAAAATCCTTACAACTACAGAAATAGAGCTGATTTTTCAATTAACAGAGAAAAATTGTTAGGATTTAAAATGAGAGGAACCCACAAATTTATTCATGTGAAATATTGTCATATTATGCATAAAAAAATTAACGAAATTCTCTCACATTTACAAGGGAAAAATCCTAAGAGAAAAACTCATAATGTAACAATAAGATACGGAGTAAATACAGAGACTTATCTCGTTCAACCAGCTATAGACACTGAAATAATTGAGACTGGTCAAAATTACTATTATGAAAAATTATTAGGCAGAGAATTTAAAATATCTGCGCCTTCTTTCTTTCAAATTAACACCTATCAAGCAGAAAAGTTGATAGAAAGTGTACTGAAATTCCTTACAAAAGAGGATAAAACTGTAATAGATGCTTACGCAGGCGTAGGAACTTTTACAGCCTTTATTGCTAATAGAGCAGACCACGTAATAGCCATTGAAGAGAGCCGTTCTTCTTATAAAGATGCTCAAATAAATCTCAGAGACTTCGATAATGTAACATATTTATGCGAAAAAACAGAGGAAGCTCTATATAGAAAGGATATAGCTGCTCATGCCATAGTAATTGATCCTCCAAGAATTGGTGTGGCAAAAACAGTTCTTGAAGCTATATCAGAAAAAAGAATAAAAAAAATCATATACGTATCCTGTGAACCTTCTACCCTTGCAAGAGACCTGAAATATTTAAAGGAAAAGGGATATAAACTCCTGGAAGTTCAACCTATTGATATGTTCCCTCAGACATATCACATTGAAAACGTGGCATTAATGACTCTCGAATAAGAAGGAGGAGGAAAAATGGCTTTAAAAATTAATTTGAATGATGTAAAAATGGAGCATCATCCAAAATTTGATGGAGTAAAGATTGGATTCATAGTCACGAAAAACCAGCATCCGGAATTGAGTATCACAATCCTTGAAATTGCACCAAACATTCAAATTCCCATACATACTCATGAAAAAGAAATAGATTCAATTTTTATATTGGAAGGTGAAGGTGAAATTTTTATAAATAATGAATGGATATCCGCCAAAGCAGGAGATATAATTGTTATTGGAAACAAAGAACTTCATGGATTAAAAGCAGGGAAACATAATTTAAGATGTTATGTGATTCATGCTCCGGCTTTGTGGTAGTATTGACAGAGAAAAGGACAAAAAAATTATAATTCATAAATGGGCGATTAGCTCAGGGGGAGAGCGCTTCCTTCACACGGAAGAGGTCGTGGGTTCGAATCCCTCATCGCCCACCAAGTAAAATCAATGCCTGCATAAATTTTATTTGCTCTAAAAACTACTCTTCCATGATTTTAACTATTTAATTTTTCTTTAGGGCTAAAATTTTATTAATCAATGAGAGATTATTAAAGAAACTTCACCTTTTTTTCTGAAGTATGTTAAAGGACTACCCTAAATCTTTTCTTTTTTTAATAGGCGCGGAGGGGATCGAACCCACGACCTCTTCCGCGTCAAGGAAGCGCTCTCCCACTGAGCTACGCGCCTATGATTAGAAATTATAAACAATTAAACCTTTGTATTGTCAACTTCTTGTGGTTCCACTATTGAAATGTCACAGAATATTTAATAAAATGCAACATATATGATAGTCTCAGGATCTAAAAATTTCAAAGATAGGGTTATGCATAAAAAATATTTTTAATATCAAAAAAAGCTTAAATAGAGATTGCATTGGCTACTCCAGGACTATTGCAAAGCTCCCGAGGTTAATAACCTTGCAATAACTCTTTGAATTTTGGAAGCAGAGAGAAACATCCTCTCTGCATCCAATTAATTATCTGACTTATTCTGAAGATTTTTTAGCGAGGTATTTGATAAAAGAGGAAGTTGTTGAACCTCTTCCTACAAGAGTCTTCAACACAGAACCCCAAAACAGGGCTGTCTCTGGTATTCGAGGATTCTCAGCAAGTTTGTATACCTTTGG
>CALLBR010000002.1:37500-78225 GCA_937998865.1 uncultured bacterium | reverse complement strand
TTTGCTATTTGGGTAATAGGAAGTTTCTTTAAAAATTTAAAGAATTTTAGGGAGGAGGGATAAAATGGCAACTGATAAAAAACATCTCACATGGGGCGTGACTTTACTTATAAGCTTTATTGGAGTGCTTATTCTAATATTTTTACCAATTTATCCGGGTGGTTTGAATGGATTGGAATATAGTGATGACCTTTTCAACAAATTGGCAAAAGGTTCTGCCTATCAAATTCCTAAACTGAAGAAAGAGTTAGAAAAATATAAGGGCAAAGTCCTTGATGTTGTGATAGATGTGAAAAAAGCTGATGATAAACCTGGTGATGCAGAAGCTCGAGCCAGTAGGATTGCGAAAGTTTTCACTTTAAACGGTGCCACAGTGGAAGTTGAAGGTTCTAAAGTACATATAAAAGGTGATTATGGACAAATAATGGCAGCAGCCCTTGAGGATGCAGACCAAATGTATCACAACAATGGAGATTACATAAAGAAAAAATATGAAGTTACCGATGATGAAAAAATGAAGCAAATGTTTAGACAATGGCACAATGCTTTAAGTCTTGTTAATAAAAAACTAACACTTGACAAAAAAGCAGAGGATGCTAATTTTGTAAAAAATATATTAACAAAAGCCATTGAGCCTGCATACAATTTCTACGGAATTCAAGCAGTCAAGATAACAGAGAAAGCCGGTCTAGCAACAGGTCTACTACTATTCTATGTTTTATATACAATCTGGTATGGATTTGGAGTTCTTTATATATTTGAAGGGTTAGGACTGTCTACTAAGAAAGCAAAGGTAAAGAAGGAGGTATAAAATGGCAATAGGAGCATGTCCATTGACAAAGGTAGATAAAATACTTATATCAACAGATGGTTCTGAAGCAGCTAAATTTGCAGCGCAAGCAGCTGTTGAAATTGCAAAACCTTGTAGTAGCACATTATATGCCATATGCGTTGCAGAAGTTCCAATATTTGCAGCAGAGTTTGTAGAAACTCTTCCTCAAGTGATTGATGTAATGGAGAAAAGAGCCCAAAAGGCACTGGATGATGTAAAAGAAATAGCAGATAAAGCAGGAGTAAAATGTGAAACCATAAGTTATACAGGCCCTGAACCATACAAATACATAATTGATGAAGCTATAAAAAATAGTGTTGACCTTATTGTACTTGGCAAAAAAGGTACAATGCTTGGTGCAGTGGGCAGTAAAGTAATTCAAAATGCGCCATGCAAAGTTTTAGTGGTTCCACTTGGTGCAACTCTTAATTTTAATAAGATACTCATTGCTACTGATGGCTCAGTATACAGCAACATAGCCACCTCAGAGGCAATAGGAATTGCTAAAAGATTTAATAGTGAGCTCATTGCCATCTCTGTTGCTAAAAGAGATTCTGATATAGGTTATTGTGAAGAGACAATAAAAACAGTAAAGGAAGCAGCAGAAAGAGAAGGAGTAAAAGTTCAAACAGTCCTTGCAAAGGGAGAACCCTTTGAACAGATATGTGATACAGCTAACAAGAATGCTGTGGGATTAATAGTAATGGGCACATACGGTAAAACAGGAATAGAAAAATTCTTTATGGGTAGTGTAGCAGAAAAAGTCATTGCCACAATAGCTCGCCCCATTTTGGTCGTAAAAAAGAAATAGTTTAACTTAAAAGAGAGGGGATTTTCCCCTCTCTTTTAATTCTCTTGCTCCTCTATTAAAAATAAAAACTTTAAAATTTCTTTGAATTTATCTGATCAATCGAGTCTTATTTGCCCACCAAATAGCTTTATCAATTATCTCATCTTCATCGATGAATTGATGCTTAGAATCCAAAATTACAGGAATCCCATTTACAAATACGTTTTCTATATCTGATGCCATAGCAGAGTAAATTATGGTAGAGTATATGTCATATACAGGCTGTAAATGGGGTTTTCTTAAGTTCATAACAACTATATCTGCCTTTTTGCCAATTTCAATACTACCAATTAGGTGGTCAAGACCTAAAGCCTTTGCTGCCCATATTGTTAACATTTTCATAGAAGTTTTTACGTCTAACACTGTAGGATCTCCTGTTATTCCTTTCTGAACTTTTGCTGTTATAGAGATTTCCTCTAAAAGGTTTAAGTTATTGTTGCTTGCTGCACCATCAGTTCCTAAGCTTACTTTAATGCCTTTTTTTATCATTTTGCAGACAGGAGCTATACCACTTGACAGTTTAAGATTGCTCTCTATGCAATGGGAAACACCTACTTGATGCTGAGCCATAATTTCAATTTCTTCATCATTAAGCCAGACACAATGAGCTGCAATTATGATACCTTCAAAAAATCCTATCTTTTTTAAGTAATTCACTGGTCTTGTGCCAAAAATTTTTAAAGCCTCTGTTACTTCATGATATGTTTCGCTCAAATGAATATGTCTTGGCACATTGTATTTCAGAGCTAATTCTTTAGATTTCAAAAGGGTTTCTTTGCTACAAGTATAGATAGCATGAGGAGCAAGGGCTGGAATTACCGTTTCATCCTTTTCATATTTTTCTATAAATTCAATAGCTTTTTTAAAATAATCCTCTGGTCCTTTTCCAGATGGTGTTTCAAAATCAATAATGCCCTGGCCTATTACTGCCCTTATTTTAAGTTCTTTTGCTGCTTTTGCAATACTCTCTGTGAAAAAATACATATCATTAAAAGTAGTTGTACCACTTTTCAGCATTTCTAAGCAAGCAAGCTTGGTTCCGTCATAAACAAATTCTTCACTAAGAAATTTTTCCTCTAAGGGCCAGATATGATCTTGTAGCCACTGCTGTAAAGGCAAATCATCGGCTATTCCCCGGAATAAAACCATTGCAGCATGGGTATGAGTGTTTATGAATCCTGGCATTATGAGACTGTTAGAATTACCAAAAAGGGGGATTTTTGGATCTTTATATTTTTTAAGAATTTCCTCAAATTTTCCAATTTCAATAATTCTGTCTTCCTCAATTACTAAGGCTCCATTTTCAATTACTTCGTCTTTCTCATTCATGGTGATTATGTATCTACCTCTAATAATTGCCTTCATCAATGATCCTCCTTCTTAAGGATTAAAACTGAAAGGGGTGGTAAGGTTAAATTTAAACTGTAGGGCTGACTATGAAAAGGAATTTTTTCAGCCCTCAACCCTCCTAAATTTCCTAAATTGCTCCCTCCATACTCAAAAGAGTCACTATTTAAAATTTCTCTATAAAATCCTCCTTCAGGAACACCAATTCGGTAGTTAAATCTTGGAACAGGAGTAAAGTTAAAGACAAATAATAAAAATTCTTTCTTATCTTCACTCCTTCTTATAAAAGAAATAACGCTATGATCATGATCAGAAAAATCAATCCATTGAAAGCCTTCCCAATGAAAATCAACTTCATAGAGAGCTCTTTCTCTTTTATAAAGATGATTTAAGTCTTTGATAAATTTCATTATTCCTCTATGGGATTCATCGTTAAGTAGATTCCATTCAAGTTGCCAGTTCCAATTCCACTCACTCTCTTGACCAAATTCTGCTCCCATAAAAAGAAGTTTTTTGCCTGGATGTCCATACATGTAGCCATATAAAGCTTTAAGATTTGCCAGTTTTTGCCATTTATCACCAGGCATTTTTTGATAAAGAGAGCCTTTCCCATAGACTACCTCATCATGGGAAAGGGGTAAAACAAAGTTTTCTGAAAAAGCATACATTAGGCTAAATGTTATAGAATTTGTATGATATTTTCTGAAAATAGGATCTCTTGAAAAATAAAAAAGTGTATCATGCATCCAGCCCATGTTCCATTTCATGGTAAAACCCAGTCCTCCAATATAAGTTGGTCTTGTTACCATGGGCCAGGCTGTAGATTCTTCAGCAATTGTAATAGTACCAGGATATAAACCATGAGTTAATTCATTCATCTTCTTAAGAAAGTCAATAGCTTCCAGATTTTCATTGCCTCCATAAATGTTAGGGATCCATTCACCAGGACCTTTTGAATAATCAAGGTATAACATAGAAGCAACTGCATCAACTCTTAAACCGTCTATGTGATAAACATCAAGCCAAAATAAAGCATTGGCAATTAGAAAATTTCTAACCTCATTTCTGCTATAATTAAAAATCAACGTACCCCAGTCTTTATGTTCTCCTTTTCTTGGATCTTCATGTTCGTATAGGGCTGTCCCATCAAATCTTATTAAACCATGTCCATCTTTTGGAAAATGAGAAGGTACCCAATCCATTATTACACCTATATCATTTTGATGGGCAAAATCAATGAAATACATGAAATCTTCAGGTAAACCAAATCGGCTCGTAGGAGCATAATATCCTACACACTGATAACCCCATGACTCATCAAGAGGATGCTCAGTGATGGGAAGAAGCTCAATATGAGTAAAACCTAAATCTTTAACATAGGTTATAAGTTCATGGGCAAGCTCCCTGTAGTTAAGAAAGTCTCCGTTACTTTTTCTTCGCCAGGAACCTAAGTGAACCTCGTATATAGAAATAGGAGATTTTAATAAGTCTTTGTTTTTTCTATTATTAATCCACTCTGAATCATTCCATTGGTATTTATTGAAGGGATTGTAAACTATGCTTGCGCTCTTCGGACGAACTTCGAATAAAAAACTAAAGGGATCAGCTTTAATCTGAATTAGGTCATTCCAACCATGAACATAGAATTTATAAAGTGCTCCCTCTTTTAAACCCTCCAAAAAAGTTGTCCATATGCCAGAATTACCCAATTTCTCCATTGGATTTTTCATAGGGTCCCATCCATTAAAATCACCGATAAGGGAGACATATTTGGCATTCGGTGCCCAGAGGGCAAAATGTACACCTTTTTTATCATGCTCTTCAATTAAATGAGCACCTAATTTTTTATAGATTTGTAAATGATTTCCCTCACCAATAAGATATAGATCGAAATCTGTTAAAAAGCTTTTCATAGGGAATTCTCTCCCATAAATTCAATTACAAAACTTCTGTATTTTAGAGGCACTTTTTGTTTTTGAATTTTAATATTTAATCTCTCCTTTATTGCTATTTTAGCAAAATATTCATTCCAAAGCTTAGAAAAAATTTTTTCATCTTCTGTGAAAGAAGGAACTTGATCCTTTAATTTAGCAGGATAGACCTTATCTCTATGGCAAAAGGCTGCAATATTTCTTCTTATGTCGTGAATAAGAATTCTTTCTGCCCTCATACGATTAGAAAAATACAGCGCTAAAGGCAAAATAATATTATTTTCAGGTTTGAATTGTGCATAAAGATAACCTCCACATAATTCTCTAAATCTTAACAAGCCTTTCATTCTATGTATTTCTCTCCTGACTTGTCTAGCTTTTGTGTAAATTCTCTCCAAGGAAGAATCAGCTAAATAGTTTATTGAGGGAGTATTTTGATTTTTTATGAAACTCAAAAAATGTCTAAGGCATTCAGTGCATTTTTCATCTTCACTTAAAAGATAGTAATAAAGAGTTTTCAGAGTATTTCTGTCCAATTTACTTAAAACATGAAAAGATATTGATGAATCCTGAGGCAAAATTTCTAATTGTTTAGGAAAAAATTGTGAGGGAAAAAGAAATTTTTCAATGTATACTAACAATTCTTTTTCTGTCATAGGTAAGGTAAAGAATATTGATTTGAGTTTTTTTGAGATATTAATCTTTTTATTTCCAAAGGTTTATCATAAAGTCTTTTTCCTTCTAAGGAATTGCCTTTAAATGTTATAAAATACTTAGCTCTATTTATTACCACTCCCATCTTTTTGAGAGACGTCAAATCAATATTAGTAACTTTTCTCATTTTGATTATTCGTTTTGCACTTGTTAAACCTATTCCAGGTACTCGAAGTAATTCATCCATAGATGCTTTATATATATCAAGGGGGAAAAAATCTAAATTATTTAATGCCCATGACAACTTAGGATCGATGCTTTCCTCTAAGAAGGGTTTGTTTTCTGAGCAAATCTCCTCTACTTTAAATCCATATAATCTTATCAACCAGTCAGCCTGATATAATCTATTTTCTCTTAAAAGAGGAGGTTTCTTAATAGAAGGAAGCCTAAAATCATCATTTACTGGAACATAAGCTGAATAATAAACTCTTTTTAATTTATTTTTCTTATACAAAAAGGAGGCAAGTTTTAAGATTTCAAAATCACTATCAGGAGTTGCACCAATAATTAATTGTGTACTCTGTCCGCCTTTTGAGTTATAAAAATCTCTTTTTTCCCTTAAAGTATTGATAGTACTTTTTACGAAATCCATGGTTCTTAAGATGCTCTCCATTTTTTTATCAGGAGCTAAATACTGAAGGGATTTTTTGGAGGGTAATTCAAGATTAATGCTTACTCTGTCTGCCCATTTAATTGCTTCAAGAACTGTTGCCTCTGAGGCATCAGGAATTAATTTTAAATGAATATAACCATTAAAACCATATTTTACTCTCAAAAGAATAACTGTTTTAATCATCATTTCCATAGTTTTTTCAGGGTTATCTATAATACCAGAGCTTAAAAAAAGGCCTTCAATGTAATTTCTTCTATAAAATTCATAGGTAATCTTTGCCAGTTCTTCTGGCAAAAGAAGTATTCGCCTTATATCATTCCTTTTCCTGTTTATGCAATAAGCGCAATCGTTAATACAGAAATTAGTTAAGAGAATCTTAAGTAAAGAGATACATCTACCATCAGAGGACCAACTATGGCAAATTCCGAATTTAGAGGTTCTTCCTATTTGATTTTTAGAACTTTTTCTCATTACACCACTGGAAGCGCAAGATACATCATATTTAGCTCCATTCGCTAATATTGATAATTTGTCATAAATGTTCACGGAACTTTTTATTAACATTAAATTTAGTATAATAATACTTTTCAATAATTTTTCAAGCTTATTTATGTGTCTTAATCCCTTTATAAGATAGAAAAGATAAGAATCAAGCTACTTTTATTTATTTTCAAAAAAAATAGCATCATAAAATTTCAATGCCTGCCTCATGGCAGGCTCGCTATGACAGAAAAAGAGTATCATTGCCAGTAGCTTTTGCAAATGATCAATCTCAACCTTTTTATAATGTCTCTTATCTTCATAGTCCCCTCACTAATAGGAGCTTGTCTTAAAGAAGAAGACTATCAAATATATGCCCTTTAAAATAGTAATTATGTTTGCCATTTCAATATTTAACCAACCTTCACAATTTCATTTTCAATCTACCTTTGAAGATGTTATAATAATCACTAAATAAACCATAAAAATAAATTTCCCTGTTATGAGAGTCGGAATAATTGGTGGAAGCGGATTAAGTGAATCTAAAATAAAAAAAGGGTCAATAAAGATTGAAACTCCTTATGGGTTGCCCTCATCCCCCTATGAAATAGAAATCTTTGATGAAGTAGAAGTCTTATTCCTTAGGAGACATGGTGAAAATCACAGTATTCCACCTCATAAAGTTAATTACAGAGCAAATATTTGGGGCTTTAAGGAATTATCCACTGATAGAATCATTGGAATTTTTGCAGTAGGTTCACTACAAGAAAATATTCCTCCAGGAAGCATTGTTATACCTGATCAAATAATCGATTTTACTCAAGGTATGAGGGAAAATACATTTTATGAGGGACCTCAGGTAGTACACATAGATTTTACTTATCCTTTTTGTCCAGAATTACGTTCCCATCTTTGTTTAGGAGCAAAAAATCTTGGAATAGAAATATTTGAAAAGGGAACCTATATATGTATAAACGGTCCAAGACTTGAAACAGCAGCTGAAATCAAGTTTTATCAAAACATAGGAGCACAGGTGATTGGAATGACTTTGATGCCAGAAGCATCCTTAGCAAGAGAAGTAGCCCAATGTTATGCTGCTCTTTGCGTTGTGGTAAACTATGCCGCTGGAATTTCCTCTTCTCCCCTAACAGTAAAGGAAATTACGGAAAAAATGAAAGAATCTTTAGAAAAAGTAGATAAATTGATAAAAACAACAATAAAAAATCTTCCTAAACAACGAGATTGTGCTTGCAAAGATGCTCTTAAAGACTCTTCTTTTTAGCTTAATTTTCACATTAACCTTTCCTAATTTTTCAATCTCTAAGGAATTCAGTGATTACATAATTGTCATGAAATCAAAAAGAATAATGCTTCTTTTGCAAGAAGGTAAAATAATTAGAGCCTATAAAATAGCCTTAGGTAAAAATCCAATTGGGAAAAAAAGTATTCAAGGTGACGGTAAAACTCCGGAGGGAACATATTATATTGTTGATAAAAATCCAAACAGTCGATTTTATAAATCTCTAAAAATATCATACCCTAATGAAAAAGACTTAGAGCAAGCACAAAAAGGAGGAGTAAATCCTGGTGGTGATATTATGATACATGGCCTCTCAAAAAAAGTTGAATTTTTAGGGAAATATCACATAATTGAAGATTGGACTGAAGGCTGCATTGCTGTAACTAATGAAGAAATTGATGAAATTTGGGAATTAGTTCCTAAGGGCACTCCCATTGAGATTCTTCCATGAATAATTTTGACAACATAGAGATTAACTATAATTTTAAAAAAGCTTACTATATTTGGGAAAACACAAAAAAAGGTATTCATTACTTGAAAAGCAAGTACCGGTAAATCTATTCTGATAGATGAGGTTTCCATTTTAAGGTCAGATTTACTTGATTGTGTTGATAAGTTTCTTAGATTATACTTTAATAACAAATAAAAACCTTTTGGTGGTATAAAAATGATCTTTATTGGAGACCTTTACAAGCTTCCTCCTGTAATTACTCCCAAAGAAAAGGAGAGTTTAAGAGAATTTTATAAAACTCCTTATTTTTTAATGCTCAAGTTTTTTAAAAAAAAGTGAATTCCATTTTATAGAATTTGACAAAGTTTATTGTTAAAGTGATGCTCTCTTTATTGAAATTCTTAATGCAATAAGAAAGGGTGCTATAGTTGAAAAACATTCAGAAATTTTAAATCAAAGAGTAAAGAAGGATAGCCAAATTAATGAATGAAGGGGATATATTTATCTTAAAACCACAAATAAAATGGCAGATAAAAGTCAATAGAGCAAAACTTTCAAAAATAAAGGATAAAGAATTTAGCTATCATGGTTTTCTTGAAGGACAATTCATAGAAAATGACCTTCCTACATAAGTAGAACTTATCTTAAAAAAATGCTCAAGTTATGCTTCTTAATAACGATTCCTCAAGAAGAAAAAGATACTCACCAAAGAATAGTCTATCCTATTTCACTGGGAGAAATGGAATATGCAAATAAAACTTTTTTTAGACTTAAAGGCTTTTTGCACTTTAAGGGAACAGGAGAGAAATTTTAATATAGAAAAAATAATTGAAATGTATACAAGAGATTAAAACTATCTTAATAAATCTCCTAAGGACTCTGCTAATTTTGAATCAATTTTTTTTAACTCTATTGTTTCTCTGTAAGCCTCATCTCTTCTATTCATTAAATAAAAGATTATACCCTTCGTATAGTGTAAATATTTTTTATCTTGTAAATCCTCCTTATTAAGCATATGCAAAGCATCCTCCAATTTTTTCTCAATTATTAAGATGCCAATAATCTTTTTTATATTATCCTCATTTTTTGGAAGTCGTTGTAAATATTCTCTAGCTTTATTAAATTTTCCAGATTGATAATAAAGGGAGGCTATTTTAGATGACATTTCTAAAGAGAAGGGTTCCTTGTTCAATAGTTCTTCATAAATGTCAATGGCTTTTTGTATTTGTCCTGTTAATTCATAATTCTTAGCCAAGGCTAATAAATTGATATCTTCTGCCTTTGAGGAAGTACTGGTTCTCTCTTGTAATGAGGAGGGAAAAATTTCTTCAATCTTGGATAAAAATCGTTGCTTGTTGTTAATTATTTTCTTAATATCTTGATCAATAATTACCTTATCTAAGCTGAAATTTCGTTCCCTTTTTTGTGAAAGATCAATTAAAAATAGAACTATCCCATGTGCTCTATCAAGAATTTGTGAATCTTTTACAGGAAATAAATATTGATTCTTACTAATGTATAACATTGATTTTGACAAAATGATCCATTTTTTTATTGCGTCCACTTTCCCCAAAAAGACATTTTCATTAGAAGTCTCAAGGACTCTATAACCATAGATAGGGTTACCCTCCTCCATTAAAAAAAGATAGAAATATTCTTCAGCGTACGTAATATCTGCTGATAAAAGCACCAGACAAATACCTAAAAGGCATATAGTGAATGCATGTTTCATTAGAGATAGTTTATCATAATAAATGCTTCCTATTTATAGAAAGATTCATTTGGCAAAGGAAAAAAAGGAGAAAATTTTTCAGAAAAGTGAGTATTTTTCTGAAATATTTCAACTTTTAGAGGAACTTAAGAAAGTTATAAATGATGTGCAAAAAGAGAGATTAAAAACAGGCATGACTAATATATGTGCTCAATGTGCCATGGAGAGCAAACCATGCTGTGGTAGTGAAATAGAAAACAAATACTCTGTAGAACTCTTAACTATTAATCTTCTTTTGGGGATCTCCTTCCCAAGAAAAGAAAAAAATATTGAAATGTGTTTTTTCTTAACAGAAAAAGGATGTAGCCTTTTGGCAAGAGATGTATTTTGTATAAATTTCATATGTGAAAAGATCAAAAGCCAATTATCCCCTCTTGGACTAAAAAATCTTAGAGAATTTGAGGGACTCCAATTAAATCTTCAATTTAAAATTGAAGAAATCCTTAAAAAAATTTAGTGATGCTCATGGCTTGAATCTCTCTTTAACTGGCAATAAAAACTGTTTTTTTCACATTTAAAACTTTCTATTTGAATAACGCTGTGTCTAATTCCTAATTCCTTAAGTATGTTTTCAATTTTTTTTCTTATTTCGTCTGCCTCAGAAAGTAAAACATTGTCTACCACAACATGAGCTGAAAAAGCGGGAATACCGTAACCAATAGACCAAACATGAATATCATGAATATCATGTATATCTTCTATTTTCATTATTTTTTCTGCTATTTCATTCACATCAAATCCTCTCGGAACAAAATCAAGAAAAATTATGAAAGCCTCTTTTAATACTCTTACTCCTCCATAAATTATTATTATCCCAACGCACCAACTAATTATAGGATCAACTAAAACCCAGCCACTATACTTAATAACTAATGCAGCCCCTATAACTCCAGCAGAAGAAAGAGTATCTCCCATAACATGAAGCCACGCACTTCTGATGTTTAAATCTTCATGTTTATGGCCAAGAATTATTGCCATAAGAAGATTCCCTAAGAAACCGAAAAAAGCTATAGATAGCATTAAATCAGCATTTATCTGTGGAGGTAAAATCAACCTTCTGTATCCCTCCAGAAGAATTAGTAAAGCAATAACTATCAAACTAATACCATTTATAATTGCCACAAGAATGCCAATTTTTTGATATCCATAGGTTGCTTTTTTGCCTGAAGGTTTTTTTACTAAAATTGAAGCAATAAGGCTTAAAATAAGAGCTAATGAATCTGTGAAAACATGTCCTGCATCACTTAGTAAAGCAAGAGAATTACTTATTAAACCTCCAATGACTTCAGCTGCAAATATTAAGAAAGTAATAAATAAAGTTATGGAAAGTCTTTTTGTGGCAGAAGATTTCATTTCTTATTTAATAATTCTAAAGCTAAAGCCATAAGTTCTTCATTTTTACAGACAAGAAGTGTGGATTTTGTCTTGAAATCAATAGGAAGATCATCAAGGTTTTCTCCCCTTAAGTTCTTTACTTGAGCTCCTGTTTCCTCGGCAATTAAAAGACCTGCTGAAAAATCGAATATTCTAGAAGGGTTAGGAACAACAAATATGCTTATGGCGCCTAAAGAAAGATAAGCAAGATCTAAAGCTGTACTTCCAAAACATCTTATTCTGTTAGCAATCTCAAAGAGAGGGAGAATTTCCTTTATTGCAGAATAGGCACTGGAAGCTTCAAAAGCAATTATTAAAGATTTGTTGTTAGAATTGAGTTTTATCTTTTGTCCATTAAAAAATGATCCTTTACCCCTCTGAGCATAAAATTCATCGCCGTTTATTAAATTAATTATATATCCGAAGGTTAAACTTTTTAGAGTATCTCCCTCTGCTATAGCAATAGAAGAGGAGAAAAAGGGGATTCCTGAAATAGCGTTTTTACTTCCGTCAATAGGATCAATTATGAGAGAAACTTCAGCATTTTTAACAATTTTGCTCCCTCTTTCTTCTGAAATTACATTAAAATTAAATCCAGCCTTTTCAAAGCTCTCAATTATAATATCCTCTGCTATTTTGTCAATAGGATAGGTAATATCACCAGAGGCTCCTCTTCCAAGAGCATTAATGTTAAATTGAGGCTTGGAAGATAAAATTTCTTTATAAATTTTCTTGCCAATGCTCTTTAAAAACTCTATATCCATGAGGCTTTATTATATCCTGAAAATACAGAAGTTGACAATCTTTTCAAGAGTGTTTATCATAAATGTTTATGAGAGAGCTTAATATAAAAGCAATTGTAAGACAGAATGTAAAAAAACTCAAACCCTATGTGGCAAAGGAAATTCCCTGTAGAATTAAACTTGATGCTAATGAATCACCTTTTGCCCTTAAAATTTCAGACATAATAGATGAAATTTCAATTCCTTTGAACAGATATCCTGATCCAGAGGCAAAAGATTTAAGAAAAGCCATATCGAAAAGAATTAAAGTCAATTTTGAGAATATAATGATCGGTAATGGTTCTGATGAACTTATTTACTATCTGATGCTTACTTTTGGAGGACCTGTTTTGTATCCTGTGCCTACCTTTTCCATGTATGGAATAATTGCCCAATCTGTAGGAGTAGAAACCTTAGAGTCAAAGCTGGATGAATGTTTCGACTTAGTTGAAGAAGACTTTTTTAATATTTTAAAAACTAAAAAGCCTAAATTAATCTTTTTGAGCACTCCCAATAATCCTACAGGAAATACCTTTTCCTCACATAAAATTCTTAAAATTATAGAATTAGCAAGAGAGAAAAACTGCCTCATTGTCATTGATGAAGCCTATGGGCCCTTTTGTAGTGAAAAAGGATATCTCCCCCTTTTGAATGATTTTGAGAATCTCATATTACTTAGAACTCTAAGCAAAATTGGACTTGCTGGTTTAAGAATCGGATATTTAATTGGAAATTCAGATATTTTAAGTGAAATAAAAAAAGTAAAACTTCCTTACAATGTTGATGCTGTAAGCCAGTATGTAGCTACTTATGCCCTTCAAAATTTTTACTCTCGTATAAAAAAATTTATTAGAGAAGTCATCACTGAAAGAGAAAACCTCCTAAAAAAACTATCATCTTTCAAAAATATAACTGTGTATCCATCAGAAGCTAATTTTATTCTTTTTAAATCCACAAAAAGCAAAGAGATATATCAAAAACTTCTAAAATCAGGCATACTCATCCGAGATATGTCCTCTACTATAAAAAATTCTTTAAGAGTTACAGTAGGTACAAAAGAAGAAAACGAAGAATTTATTAAAGCGCTTAAAAATATTTTAGATGAGAAAAAATGAGAAAAGCATCAACTATTAGAAAAAGTAGAGAAACAGAAATAGAAATGGAGATTAATCTGGACGGTACAGGAAAGAGCCAAATTAGTACCTCTGTAGGTTTCTTAGACCATATGTTTGAACTTTTTTCCTTTCACGGAAATTTTGATTTAATTTTAAAAGCAAAAGGTGACATCCATATAGATTATCATCATCTTACCGAAGATTTAGGAATAGTCTTTGGTGAGTGTTTAAATGAAGCATTAGGTGAAAGAAAAGGAATTAGAAGATATGGTTTTGCCTCAATTCCTATGGATGAGGCCTTAGCCCAAGTCTCCATAGATCTCGGTGGCAGAGCATATCTTGCCTATAATGTACCTTTTGAGGGAACTATAAAAGATTTAAATATAAATCTTTTTGAAGAATTCTTCAGAGCTTTTACACAAAAGGCAAGAGTAACTCTTCATATTAATGTTTTTTATGGTAAAGATCTTCATCACATAATTGAGGCAATTTTCAAGGCTTTTGCCAAAGCACTCAAAGAGGCGAAAACCATAACAGGGAATACAATACCCTCAACAAAAGGTATTTTATGAAAGAGGCTAAATTAAAGGTCTCTATTCTTGAACATACTCCAAATCCTGAAAATATAGTGGCTTTAGCAGCAAAACTATGCTATAGTCCTGTAGGTGTAGAGGAATTAAAAGAGAAATTAGGAGAAAAAGATATAGAGCATTTAATTAATCTATTGAGAGAAAGCGGCCATCACAGCCCTTTTGAACATGTATCTTTTACTTTTGCCATTGAAGGCATATCCCGTGCTTGTTCCCATCAATTGGTAAGACACCGACTAGCCTCTTATAGCCAACAATCTCAACGTTATGTTAGTGAGGAAAAGGGATTTGACTTTATTGTACCACCGCAATTTCAAAAAGATGCTGAAATTTATAAAATTTTTCTGGAAGCCATGGAAAATGCTCATAAATATTACTGTCTGTTAATAAGTAAACTGGAAGAAAAAGGAGTTAAAGGAGAGTTAGCCCGTCAAGATGCAAGATTCGTTCTGCCAAATGCTACGGAAACAAAGATCATCGTTACAATGAACGCCAGAGAATTGCTTCATTTTTTCAAAGTAAGGTGTTGCAATCGTGCTCAATGGGAAATACGACATTTGGCAATTGAAATGCTTAAAATGGTTAAAAAAATTGCACCTTTACTATTTAAAGAGGCAGGACCTTCCTGTTTACTAGGAACCTGTCCTGAGGGAAGATTTACTTGTGGAAGGATCAGAGAAGTAAGGAAAAAATTTAAAACCCTGTGATATAATAACATCATGAGTGTACTTGATATTATAGGAAATACGCCTTTAATAAGACTTGACAGGATAAATCCTAATCCGAAGGTTTTACTATATGGGAAATTTGAAGGAGCAAACCCAGGTGGTTCTATTAAAGATAGAACCGCTTTTTATCTGATAAAAGAAGCTGAAGAAAAAGGATTACTAACTAAGGACAAAATTATACTTGAACCAACCTCAGGAAACACAGGAATTGGCCTTGCCATGATTGCTGCTGCAAAAGGATACAGAATAAAACTTGTCATGCCTAAATGCGTAAGCGTAGAGAGAAGAAGAGTTCTTGAAGCTTTAAGTGCAGAGTTAATTTTAACGCCATCAGAAGAAAGTACAGATGGTGCTATTAGAGTAGCTTATCAAATTTTAGAGGAGGCTCCAGAACTTTATTTTATGCCAAATCAATTTGATAACCAATCTAATGTTAAAGCCCACTATGAAACCACTGGCAAGGAGATAATAGAACAAACTAATGGTGAAATAACTCATTTTATAGCTGGTATGGGTACAACTGGAACATTAATGGGTGTAAGCAAAAAATTGAAAGAGTATAATAGTAATATTCAAATAATAGGAGTTGAACCAGTACCAGGGCATAGAATTCAGGGCTTAAAAAACCTCTCTGAAAGTATAGTTCCTAAAATATTCGACCCTTCAAAAATTGATGAGAAGATAAATGTTAATGATGAGGAAGCTTTTGATACAACTAGAAAATTAGCATTATTTGAAGGTGTATTTGTAGGTATGTCATCAGGTGCTGCTGTGCATGTGGCACTTAAAAAAGCAAGCGAACTGAGAAGTGGGGTTATTGTGGTAATTTTACCTGACAGAGGAGATAGATATCTTTCTACCTCCCTCTTTGCCTCAGTTTGTAGTAAGTGCCCACCATAAATCCTTATTTTTTCTCCAATTCATTTTTTGCCAGTTCATTAAAAGGTGATTGAGGAAATTCTTTAACAAGCTTTTCATAATAGCGCAGGGATTCTTCCTTGTTATCCTTTTCATAAATTTTAGCAAGTTGATAAATAGCGAAGTCTTTCATTATAGGAGAATGATCATTAATTATTTCATTAAATTTACTTATTGCTTTTAAGGTATCATTATTTCTCATGTAAATCATCGCAATTTTTATCTTAGCAAGATTTGCCATGTTTAAATCTTTCGAGTTCTCCACTTTATTTAATACTTCTATTGCCTTTTCCTTCTGTCCTGCCATATCATAGGCATAACCAGCATTTAAAAGATAGGTATAATTTTTTTTCTTATGGTAAGCTTCCATGAATAACTTAGCAGCTTCTAAAAATCTTTGTTCCTGAGGAAGGTTTTGATTTTTTATATTTCCAAAATAATATTTATAAGCTTTTGCCTCAAGTTCTTTAGCATCACTTTCATTTTTTAAATTATAGACATAAAGACCTAAGATGAATAAAATGGCAAAAGCAAGAACAATAGCAAAAGAAAGTAGCTTTTTTCTTCTGAGAATTAACTTTTCTTTGAAAATCTCTACATTCTCTTCTTTTTTTTGTCTCATTATATTTTCCTCCTTACTATTTCCTCCATGTTTTTAAATACATTCTCTAACTCAGTGTCCATAAGCCCAGCACCCTTTAGTATTTTAACAGCAAAGTCCTTAGATATTAAATCCCCTGGAGAATGACAATCAGTATTTAAAACAAGTTTTGCTGAATACTCCTGAGCAAGTTTAGCTACATAGCCATTACTGAGACTGTGTCCTTTCCTGGCTGTTATTTCGAGATATATTCCTCTTTTTGCTGCTTCTATAACTTCCTCTTCAGAAATGAGGCCTGGATGAGCAAGAATGTCTATATCTGATTGAAGGGCATATTCATTTGTACCTCTTTGGACAGGCTCTACAAGAGTTTCTCCATGAACAATGATTATTTTTGCGCCCAATTTTCTTGCTTCCTTTGCTAATGGTGGGATAAGTTTTGGAGGTACATGAGTTATTTCTATTCCGGGTAGTAAAACAATATCTGTGTAAGGCTGTATTTCCTTGAAAACTTTCACTATTCGCGGAATTACTAGATCAATATTTGAATGATCTCCATGATCTGTAATTGCCAAGGCTTTGTATCCTACTGACTCAGCTCTTCTTATGATTTCAGCTGGAATGAGTTCTCCATCGCTGAAAGTACTATGTATGTGAAAATCCATCATTTCAAAAACTCCAGCATTTTTTTGAATTCAGTGGTTCCAGCTTTTTTTAACATCTGAAATATGAGAGTTTCAACACAAGTTATAACTGCTCCTGCCTCTTTCATAAGTTCTAATCCTGTTAGCCAATCTTCCTTTTTACGGCTACACACACCATCTTTCGGGACATAAACCTTGAAATCTCTTGCTAAAAAATCAAGGCATGTTTGAAATACACATACATGGGTTTCCATCCCTACTAGAATAATCTTTTTTCTTGAAAATTTGTTTATTTTCTGAATAAATTTTTCTTCTTGAAGGCAACTAAAGTGGATTTTCTCTATGGCTTCTTCCTCCATACTTGACCTTATATCCTCTAAAGTAATACCCAGTCCCTTAGGATATTGTTCAGTGTAAATAATGGGGATAGAATAAATTTTAGCAAGATGAATAAGTTTCTTAATATTTTTCAAAACATTTTGAAGAACATCCTCTTTCATTGCTCTTGCAAGCTTTTCTTGCACATCAATTACTACCAGAACAGAATTTTGTGGTTCAATAAAAAATCTAGAAAATTCCATATTTCACCTCCTATGATATCTCTTTCAGAAGTGTAATTATCTCATCTATTTTAAATGGTTTTGTAATATACCACTTTACACCAAGTTCTTTAGCAACCTGTTTGTCTATCTCTTGCCCCTTTGCAGTGAGAATAATAATTTTCATATCCCAATTGGGAGGCTCTTTTTTAAGTATCCTTAATACTTCAAAACCGTTTAATTTGGGCATCATAATATCTAAAAAAACTATTTCAGGCTTTTCTTTTTTTATGAGCTCAAGTCCTTCAAGTCCATCTGAAGCTTCAAGAGTTTCAATTTCCTTGCCCTCTATTTCATCTATAATCTGCAAAATTAGCTCTCTTATAATCGCCTCATCATCCACTATTAGGATTTTCATTATATCCCCCTATTTTATTTTTTAATGGCACAGTAAAGTAAAAAATACTTCCCTTCCCTACTTCACTTTTTACCCAAATTCTACCTCCATGTGCTTCGATTATTTGCTTTGAAATAGGAAGTCCTAAGCCAGTTCCCTTTGGCTTGTCTCGCATAATGTCACCCACTTGTTTAAATTTTTCAAATATCTTATCAATCTCTGATTCAGGAATACCAACACCTGTATCTTCCACACTCACTAATATCTCCTTTTCTTTAAGCGCTACATTACAGGAAATATAACCTTTTTCTGTAAATTTAAGGGAATTGGAAAAAAGATTGATCATTACCTGAATCAGCCTTTCCCTGTCAGCAT
Organism: uncultured bacterium; assembly: GCA_937998865.1. Classification (GTDB taxonomy): domain Bacteria; phylum Nitrospirota; class Thermodesulfovibrionia; order Thermodesulfovibrionales; family Thermodesulfovibrionaceae; genus Thermodesulfovibrio. Next base: position 59,873 of record CALLBR010000002.1, on the reverse strand, counting down.
AAACCTTAGGCAAGTTTGTCTGAATATTGTATTTAAAAAGAAGTCTTTTCTTTTCAAAAAGACCAGACAAAGCATTATAAGCTGAAAATATTATGTCTTCCATTGATACTTCTTCAAAATTCCATTTTACAGTACCGGATTCAAGCTTTGAAATATCAAGAATGTCATTTATTAAAGCAGTGATTCTATCACCCTCTGAACGGATGATATGAAAATTTTTATTTATTTTATCCGTAACTTTTTTTATTTTAGGATTTTCTAAATCAATATTGGGTAGGATAATATCTTTAAATTTTCTTTCAATCATTTCAACAAAACCAAGAATTGAGGTTAATGGTGTCCTTAATTCATGGCTTACAATAGTGATAAACTCTGTTTTTAATTTATCTACCATTTTTTCTTGGGTAATATCTCTAATAAGAATAACAGCACCAAGAATACCCTTTGCTTCCGATTCTTCTGAAAAATATTCTTTTTTTATGCTCTTTGCAACAGCTTTACCAAATCTGTCCCTTGTAAGAATTACTTCTGTAAAGAGTATTTCTTCAGTTTTTAAAGATTTATTGACTAAATCAGCAAATTTTTTCCCCAGAATTTCTATGCTTTTGCCAATCATTTCGTATTCAGGTAATCCGAACATATCTGAGGCTGCTGGATTTATGTGATTTATGATGCCATCCTTATCAACTACTATTAAACCATCAGCTAAGTTATCGATTATTGTTGTTAAGTAAGCAAGAGTATCTTGAAGTTCAACTACAGCATCTTTTAAAGCATATTCATATCTGTCAAATATTTCATTAATATTATCAGCCATAGATTGCATAGTATTGGCAAGGAGTCCAATTTCATCAGTAGACTTGATTTGCACTTTAGCACTGAAATCATGATTAAGTAATTTCTTCGCATACTCAGTAAGATCATTTAGAGGCTGAGAAATTCTGTTAACCATAAAATAGGCAAGAACAACGCTCAGTAAAAAAATTGAAAAGAGCAAACCTAACTGTTTTCCAATTACTGTCCACATTTTTTCAATAATAGTGTTTTTGCTCATTCCAACATGAACAAATCCTATAGCACCCTCTGTAATAGGAGCAGCAATATCAAGAAACTCTCCTATTCCTTCGATGCTTAAATTTCTTATACCTGTTTTATGCTCTTTAGCCCAGGCTAATATATCGTAAGGAATAGTGGGGATAAAAGTATGAGATATTATCTCACCTGATGAGTCTAACACAAAAACATAGGATACTCCTTCTATGTCCAGATATTGATCTATCAAAGCCTGCACATTAGCTGAATCAAGATTCAGAATCGTCTCAACTGAAGAGGAAGCTATACTACTTGCGATGGCTGTACCCTTAGATTTGTACTCTTCTATTAGACTATTGTACAGATGCCATCCTAAAAAAATACTGATAGTAACAAATATTATGGCAAAAAGAACTATTATACCTACTAAAGTTCTTTGAAAGAGTTTTGACATTCTCATTTTTTCCATTCACTCCAATCCCTAATAGGAACAAATTTACCATCTTTGAAAGTAGTATAGTAGACCTTATAAAGAGCTTGATGTTTTTTTGAAGAGAAGCTGATTTTTTCGTCAATCCCTATATCAAGATTTCTTATTGATTCAACAGCTTTTTTAATGTTTTCCCTGTTAAGTTTTTTGTCTATATAAGCCACTTTTTTCAAGATTTCTATCATAAGTTTTGCATTAAGAAATCCTTCAAAACTAACAAAACTATATTTTAGGGGTTTATAGTCTCCCTCTAAAAGATGTGATGGTACTTTGGGATTATATTTTTCCATTAAAGATCTATACTGTCTTACAGCTAATAATGACATATCTTCATAACTTGGAACAACTTGGGAATTTATCAAATTTTTTGTGTAAGATTTTCCAGTTTTTTTCTCTTCTTCAAGTAATAAATTTATCATAAATTCACTTCCTACAAAGGAAACATTCGCAATAGGAATATCCCATCCTATATTTCGTGCATCTCTAATAAAACCTGCGCAGGCTGCATAGGCTCCAACAGATATGACAGCATCTACTCCAGCTGCTTTTAAAATCTCAACCTGTTTTAGAAAACTATCCGAATACCTGGCACCTCTTTTATAAGTAGCTTCAGCTAATATTTTTTCTCCATACTTTGCCAATGTCTTTCTTACACCATTCCAGCCACTTCTACCATAGGCATCAGCTTGATAAAAAATACCAATTCTTTTTCTACCTATCTTCATAAAATTTTCTACAAGCCCACCTGTTTCTTCTTCATAAGAGGCTCTTAGATTAAAGACAAATTCATCGTATGGTGGAGTTCTATGTGGCATAGCGCCAGTAAAAGGAAAAAAAAGATAAATATTATTATCCCTGTTGCTTTTAAGAATTGGTAAAACTCTTGTAACTGTGGGTGTTCCAACATAATTAAAAAGAGCAAAAACATTATCTTCTTTTATAAGTTTGATTGTATTTTTAATTGCTGGTATAGGATTATATCCATCGTCATAAGCTTTTAAAATAATTTTTTTACCATCTATGCCACCTTTTTCATTAATATAGGAGAAATATGCCATGGCACCTCTGTAAAGCTCTATTCCTAATCCTCCTGTGGGACCTTTAAAAGCTGCAGACATTCCAAGCACAATGTGATCACTATCCTCGGAATGAGCAAAAGAGGGAAAAATTGTAAAAAAAATGATAAGAAGGATTAAAACTGCACTTGACATCTTTTAACACCGTTCCCTTCATCTCTTATCCATAGAAGAGTTTTATTATTTCTTCTACACCAGTTTTTTACATCATTTTCAAAGGTAGGACAATCAGCTATTACTTCCATAATATCTCCTTTCTTCATCTTTAAAGCTTTAATTGTCATTTGAATAGTTGGTTGGGGGCATTTCAATCCTCTCGCATCAAACAATACCACAGCCATCTTCTCTCCTCCTTAAACTGTTTAAAATTCCCTCTATCTCAGCATGTATTTGATCTGATGTAAAACCTTCCAGTTCAAGAGCCTTAGATGGACAACTGGCAACACATATACCACATCCTTCACAGAGTGATACCAAAAAATTAGGTTTATGTGAGTCAAGTTCAATAGCCTTATAGGGACATTGATTTATACATATTCCACATGAACTGCATTTATTATAATCTATCTTAGCCACCAAGGGACTTTTAATAATTTTTTCTCCCTGTAAATGAGATAAAACATCAGCAGATATTGCCTTACCATCAGTTATCGAATCTGAAACCGTCATGGCTTCCTTTACAGAACCAATTAAAAAAATTCCACTGTTACTCTCATAGGGACATTCTCCAGACTCAATGGCTGGACATAAAACTATCATGTCTGAAAAATATCTATCCTTTCTGTGGTTTATAATGAAAGTTTCTTCTTTTTCTATTGATAAATCATCCATATTTTCATATCTTATAATTTTTACCAAAGGATCGCTGAGTGATTTAGAGTAAAGTTCCCAAGCCTTTTTCCCTGGAAGAACAATTTCCTTAACAAAATGTAATATTTTCATTTCAGGAAACATAGATCTTAGAATTCTATTGAATTTAAAAGCATATTGACAGCAAATCCTACTGCAGTAGGGGTGGAAATTCTTATCAAGACTTCCCACACAGTGAATTATTGCTATTTTATTTGGAATTTTACCCTTTTCCGTTAAAATTTCACCTTTTAAGGGTCCTTCAGTATTTATTAATTCTTCGAATTCCATAGCAGTGTATATATCCTTATAGACACTATACTGAAGTTGCGAAATTTTTCTACAATCAAACTCTTTAAATCCCGTAGCCCATAAAATTGCTCCAACATTAATTTTTTCATCTTTTTCTTTCTCTTCAAAATTTATAGCTCCTTCCACAGGACACTCTTTTATACATAAATCACACTTTCCATCAAAATATAAACATTCCTCTCTATTAACTCTTGCTATTGTAGGAAAGCTTTGGGGATCTACCTTTATTGCTTGCCTTGGGCATACACTTTCGCAAGCTGAGCAACCTATACACTTATAAGGATCCACAAAAATTGGTTTGGTGCTAATGATACCAAAAAGATTGCCTAAGTATCCTTTTAATTCTTTTAGGGTGGAATTTAATCTCAAACTAATTGAACTGTTTAATAACTCTTCCACCAAAGGATGAAAAAAACAAGGAGCGCAAGATAAATCTGGAAAAAGTTTCTCGTATTTTATGACTTTTCCACCCACACTAGATTCTTTCTCAATCAAATAGACCTTTTTACCATTTTTTGAAAGAGTAAGAGCAGCAGAAATACCTGCTATTCCACCTCCTACTACTAAAATATTATCAGATACTGGAATTTCAAGTTCCATGAGAGGTTTCTGTCTCTTCAATCTCTCAATTGCTCCCATTAAGAGAGCAAAAGACTTTAAAGTAGCCTTTTTTTTATCCTTCGTCACCCAAGCCACATGCTCTCTAATATTTACTAAATTTAACATATAGGGGTTTATGCCTATTTCTTTTGAAAATTCATAAAAATAATTACCCTTATTATGGAAGGAACAGCCGAGAACAATTAATCCATCTATGTTTTTTTCTCCAATAATACTTTTTAACTCTTCTTGATTTTTTCTAGAACAGGCAAGCTCTACTTCTTCAATAAAAGCAACTTCTGGAAAAATTAAATTTTTAATCTCATTAAAAGAAATATACTCATTGATTTGACCTGCGCAGCTACAAAATATAACACCGATCTGCAAAAAATCCTCCAATCTAAGATTGGAGATATTTTAACACAAAAACTATTCTTCCAAATAAACTTCTATGGCGATATCTGGACAGACAACCGCACACATAGCACAACCTATACAGTCATCAGGATTAGCAAAATAGGCAGGATAATATCCAAAAGAGTTAAAGCTTGTAGATAGTTCAAGACACCCTTTTGGACAGGTTAAAATACAATATTTGCAGCCTTTGCATTTTTCAGAATCAATCTCTATTTTTCCCTTTCTTAATTTAGTTTGCATGAAAATAATTTTAAACTCTGCAGATAAAATAAGTCAAATTTAACCAAAATTTCCTACATGGAAAACCTGCCTTTAGGTAGGCAATTCAATTTAATTGCGTTCCTTTTTAGTAAAATTCCAAAAGTTGCGATTGCTTCACATTCCACAAAACTTGGACTGGCTTTAAAGTTGCGAAGTATAACTTATAGAGGCAAGACTCTTTAAAGTGTTTAAACTCCTTCAATCTTTATTATTTCTCTGATTCTGTCAGGCGTTAAAATATAGTAAGTTCTTAAATATTCAAAGTAGGAGGTTAAAACCCTCTTTACATAAGTTCTTGTTTCCCCATAGGGTATATCTTCTATAAATTCATCTATTCCATCATATCTATTTTCCCTAATCCAAGAATTAACAACTGCTTCTCCTGCATTATAGGCTGCGATTGCAAAAACAACGTTATCGAATTCATTAATAAGTTTGCTCAAATAGAAAGCGCCTATGTAAATATTTTTATCTGGTTCGAAAAGATCTCTATCATTGATCAAGTTAATTGAAATTTTTTTTGCTTCTCTCTTTGCAGTATTTGGCATGAGTTGCATCAGCCCCATGGCACCAGCAGGTGAAACTGCCAATCTATCAAATCTTGACTCCTCTCTTATGATGGCAAAAATCAAAGCAGGATCTAATTTAAGTTTTTTTGCGAATTTATCTATTAAGTCATAGTAAACTTTTGGGTATAGCAGTTCTTGATAATTAAAACCGTATGGAAATTTCGATATTAATCTTACAGAGGTGGCATAGTCACCAAGTCCATTTAACAGCATGCAATAAAGGGGAATATTATCCATGTCTTTATTGCTTTTTAATAGATGTTTTGTCTCTCTTAATGCTTCTTCTTTAAAGTTTGCTTGCATTAAAATTTTAACTCTAGAAGGGATTGTTTTGCTCTCCACAACTATTTCTGGCTTTGGAATTGTTGAAATATTGCCTTTTACATAAAGAAGATAAGAATAGAAATCAGAGGGACGAAAGGTAAAAGAATAATGCTTAGCTTCTATTATCCCTTCCTTTTCCTGAGCTCTTTGAAACCAATATAGATATTTTAAATTACCATATTTTTGAAAAAGATCTCTAAAAATGCTTTTTGCTTCAGTATAATTACTTGCTAAATAGTTATTCCAACCAAGATACCACAGTGTTTCCTCTCTGTAAGAAGGATACTTGTTTAGAGTGTCTTGTAGAATTTCAATGGCTTTGTTAAAATCTCCATTTCTTCTCTTTATATTGGCATAATTTATTAATAACTCTCCAATTTTTTGATCTCCCGACTTTATAAAATTTTGAATTTCTCTTTCAAAGGAATTAAATTCTTTTGCTCTAAGTAGAGACCTGCCGTACCAGTAAAAATCACCTATTTTCTTAAAAATTGAAGCGCTTTCTGTGTATCTTTTCTGCATAAAGACACTATATCCAAGATTCCATAAAATCATCTCCTGCAACTTATTCTTTGATTTTGCCATGGCTAAATTTAGATATTTTTCAGCTTTATTGTATAGGAAAGAATTATTAAGGGATTTCGCTTTCTTGAGCAGATCATCCACAGAGATATCTTCTTCAGAGAGTTCTAACTCTGCTTTGTCTGCTAAAGGAGAAGCTGTTATAAAGATCTCTTTAAAAATTCTCTTTGCCTTCTGAATTTTACCTGTCTGTTTTAGATATTGAGCATAATTAAATTTTATCTCTAAATCTTCAGGATATTCATCAGTATAGGACTTATATGCTGACTCCAAATGAGGACTGTCAAGCTTTTTTAAAATATTTATCTCATATATTCTTGCAGTTTTTAGAATAGGCGATGATGGATAATTTCTCTTTATTTCAATCAAATCCTTGAGAGCCTCCTCATATCTTTCCATCTCTATGAGAGCTTTTGCTCGCCAAAGGAGAATATAATCACCTACCTCCTTCATTTCTAAAAGAGCCTTAGATAGATTCTTTTCCGCTGAGACAAAATTACAGGAATCTAAGTCTTTCTTACCGTTTACTAGATAATCAATAGCTGAGAGATTTGATAAGGTAGAAGAGGGATAAATCAAAAATAGAGTAAGAGCTATCAGTATAAAAAACCTTTTATTCTTTAACATTGTTTTGACTTGTAAAAATCATAACTTGCTTTTATGTCCACCAAACTATCACCACCGAATTTTTCAAGAAAAGCTTGAGCAAGGCACCAAGCAACAACAGCTTCTCCAATTATACTGGCAGCTGGGACAGCACATATATCAGACCTTTCATAGGCTGCTTCCACCGGTTCTTTAGTAGCTATGTCCACAGATTTTAAGGGTTTTCTTAGAGTTGGGATTGGTTTCATAGTGGCTTTCACAATAATTGGCATGCCGTTTGACATTCCCCCTTCAATTCCACCCATATGGTTAGTGATCCTATAAAATTTTCCATTGTAGAAAATTTCATCCATCACCTTTGAACCAAATTCATCTGCCACTTTTACACCATCTCCAATCTCAACAGCCTTGATGGCTTGAATACTCATCATAGCAGCGGCTATTTTGCTGTCTAATTTCCGATCCCAATGAACATAACTGCCAATTCCTATGGGCACATTTGTAGCAAACACTATAAATGAACCACCTACACTATCACCAGTTTTAATAGCCCTATCTATCACCTCCATCATTTCAGTCTCAAAAGTTTCAAAGGGGCATCGCACTGGAGATTTATCAGCTTTATTTGAAAGTTCGATTAAATCTTTTTCCTTTAACTTGGATGTATCAATTGAAAGGAAGGCAGTACCAATTTTAGTGACAAAGCTTCCAATATTAATAGTAAACTCTTCTAATAATTGTTTTGCCAAAGCTCCTATTGCCACACGCATAGCTGTTTCCCTTGCAGAGGAACGTTCCAATACATTCCTTATGTCTGAATGGTCATATTTGATTAAACCTGCCAAATCAGCATGTCCAGGCCTTGGTTTAGTAACAGGTGGAAGTGAGCCTTCAAATTGAGGATCATCATTCATGGCTTTTTCCCAATTTTGCCAATCCCTATTTTTAATTAAGAGAGTTATGGGTGAACCTAAGGTTTTACCCCATCTTATACCTGAGAGAAATTCTACCTCATCAGCTTCTATTTTCATTCTACCGCCTCTTCCATAACCCTGCTGCCTTCTTTTTAATTCTCTGTTTATAAATTCCTTTGACACCTTAAGACCAGCAGGCATCCCTTCTACAATGCCTATGAGTCCTTTTCCATGAGATTCTCCTGCTGTTAAAAACCTTAACATAAAATTTATTTTAAAAAATATGTTTAAAAATAAACAATTTTATTTCCTCCCAGGTGCATTGGAACTGAATCACTTATCCATAAATTTCTCACAAAGTATCTCTCATCTACCATACAATTTTGAACATTTGCTAAAAAAGCATAACATTCTCCTGCTTCTATAACTTTTTCCACCTTACACTCCAAATATCCAATACACCCTTCAATTAATGGTGCTTGAGTATTCCTCCCTTTGAAGGTTCTTAATCCAGCTTCTTTAAATTTATCAACATTTTTGCCAGATTTACTTCCACAAATCCATATGATCTTCTCCATATTTTTATTCGGTATGTTTATTACAAATTCAAAAGTCTCTAAAATAAGTTCTGCAGTATAATGTTCCTTTGCCACACAAACTATTAGCATAGGAGGCTCTTCAGAGGCAGGGGTTGCCCAGGCACAGGACATTACATTTGCTCTTCCTTCTTTGCCCACAGAAGTTAACAAAAAAACTACTTTTGGATGTAACAACCTGTAAAAATTATGCTCTAATCTTTTCATAATACTCACCTCCTTTGAAGCTTATATTTTACAATTATAACTGTTTTAAGTTAAAATTGTTTTATGAATGGACAATCAAAAGGTTCCCTAAAAACTCTTGTAATTTGGCTCATAATTGGTATAGCAATAATTGCTCTTTTCAATCTCTTTACTATTCCTCAAAAAAATGAAAAAGAGATTATATTCTCTGAATTTCTACTGAAACTCCAAAGAAATGAGATAGAGGAAGTCCAGATAAAAGACAGTTCAATCTCTGGAAAATTCAAAGACGGTACTTCCTTTAAAACTTACTACATTAATTATCCTGATCTTGTTAAAGAACTTTCTAATCAAGGTGTAAAAGTTTCTGTTAAACCACCAGAGCAGACACCATGGTATATAAATTTTCTTATTTCTTGGGGACCTGTTATTTTCCTTGTCTTTTTATGGATAATGTTCATGAAACAGATGCAAGCAGGAAGTTCTCGTGCCATGTCCTTTGGCAAGGCAAGAGCTCGGATGGTATCTAACAAATCTATAAAAGTTACTTTTGCAGATGTAGCAGGTATTGAGGAAGTTAAAGAGGAAGTAAAAGAAGTGGTAGATTTTCTCACAAATCCTAATAAATACACAAAAATAGGAGCTAAAATTCCAAAGGGAATTTTACTGGTAGGACCTCCTGGAACAGGAAAAACACTCTTGGCAAAAGCAATTGCCGGAGAAGCTGGTGTGCCTTTCTTCTCCATATCAGGTTCTGATTTTGTAGAAATGTTTGTTGGTGTAGGAGCAAGTAGAGTTCGTGATCTTTTTGATCAAGCAAAGAAAAACTCTCCTTGTATAATTTTCATAGATGAAATAGATGCTGTAGGGAGACAAAGGGGAGCAGGATTAGGAGGTGGTCATGACGAGAGAGAACAGACTCTTAATCAACTTTTAGTTGAAATGGATGGGTTTGAAAGCAATGAAGGAATAATTGTGCTTGCAGCTACTAACAGACCTGATGTTTTAGATCCTGCCTTATTAAGACCGGGAAGATTTGACAGACAAATTGTTGTTCCGCTTCCTGATGTGAAAGGGAGACTTGAAATTCTTAAAGTTCACACGAAGAAGGTACCTTTAGCAGAAGATGTGGACTTAGAAAAAATTGCTCGTGGAACTCCAGGATTTTCTGGAGCAGATCTCGCCAACTTAGTTAATGAAGGAGCACTCATAGCAGCAAGAAGAAATAGTGAAAAAGTTCACATGAGTGATTTTGAATCAGCAAAAGATAAAGTTTTAATGGGAGTTGAAAGAAAAAGCATGGTTTTAAGCGAAGAAGAGAGAAAAATTACAGCATACCACGAGGCTGGCCACGCTCTTGTAGCAAAGCTTACACCATCTACAGATCCTATTCACAAAGTAAGTATTATTCCAAGAGGAAGAGCCTTAGGAGTAACTCAGCAACTTCCTCTTGACGACAGATACACTTACTCAAAAGATTACCTCTACGGAACTTTGAAGGTCCTTCTAGGTGGAAGAGTAGCAGAGGAAATCTCTCTAAACACCATGACAACAGGAGCTGGAAATGATCTGGAGAGAGCTACAGAATTAGCCAGAAAAATGGTTACTGAGTGGGGAATGAGTGAAAGAATGGGACCTTTAACCTTTGGTAAAAGAGAAGAGCATGTATTTTTAGGCAGAGAAATTGCAAAACATAGAGATTATTCTGATAAAACTGCAGAGGAAATCGATGAGGAAACTAAGCGCATTGTAACAGAAGCCTATAATCAGACCAAGGAGCTACTTAAAAAAAATATCTCTTTACTTGATGCCATTGCAAATGCTCTTCTTGAAAGAGAAACTCTTGAAGCTCACGAGATAGAAGAAATCCTAAAAGCAGCAAAGCAAGCAGCATGAAATTAAGCTTCCGATCCTTTAATTTCGATTTTTCAAAAAAAACCTACATAATGGGAATATTAAACATCACACCTGACTCTTTCTATGACGGCGGGAAATATTATACCAAAGAAGAAGCCATTGTTAAAGGACTTAAGCTCATTGAAGAAGGAGCAGATATTCTTGATATCGGAGGCGAATCTACTCGACCAGGTGCCTCTCCTGTTGAATTAGAAGAGGAGTTAAAAAGGGTTATTCCTGTTATCGAAGGGATTGCAAAAAGAGTGAATTTCCCTATCTCAATAGATACCTACAAAGCCAAGGTAGCTGAAGAAGCTTTAAATGCAGGAGCATCAATGATAAATGACATAAGTGGCTTAAGGTTTGATCCTAAGATGCCCTATATAGCTGCTAAACATAAAGTTCCAATAATTTTAATGCACATAAAAGGTACTCCGAAAAATATGCAATTAAACCCTCAATATAAAGCTCTTATCCCTGAGATAATGGAATATCTTAGAGAATCTATCATTATTGCCAAAGAAGCTGGTGTTGATGAAAATAAAATAATAATAGATCCTGGAATTGGTTTTGGAAAACTTCCAGAGCATAACTTAGAAATTATAAGAAATCTTAAGGATTTTACTTGCCTGGAAAAACCTATACTCATAGGAGTTTCAAGGAAAAGCTTCCTAGGCAAAATTCTCAATGATGCCCCTGCTGAGCAAAGACTTGAAGGCACAGCAGCAGCTGTTGCTGTATCTATAGTAAATGGAGCAAATATTGTAAGAGTCCATGATGTAGAATATATAACAAAAATAGTAAAAGTTGTTGATGCTATAAAATTTGGAAGGATATAGTACTACATCCTATCTGGAGCCTTAACCCCCAGCATTCTTAACCCATGGCGTAATACAAACATTAGAGCCTTACATAGACTCAATCTTGTCTCTGTTAAAGTTCTATCCTCATTTATTACCTTATATTTGTGATAATATGAATGAAATTCGCCAGCAATATCCTGAAGGTAAAAAGTAATTCTGTGAGGTTCTCTCATGGACACGGCAAATTCAAAAATCATCGGATATAGCAAAATTTTTTTTAATAGTCTTATTTCATCTTCATTGAAAATTTCAAAATCTAGGTCCTTTGGGTGCCATTGAGCCTTTTCAAAAATGCTGTTTATTCTCGCATGGGCATACTGAACATAATAGACTGGATTTTCCTGAGATTGTCTTTTAGCAACCTCCACATCAAACTCAAGATGGCTATCATGCCTACGAGTAAGAAAGATAAACTTTGTAGTATCTGTGCCTATTTCATCTATGAGCTCCCTAAGAGTAACAAAATTACCAGCCCGCTTTGACATTTGCACCGGAACTCCCTCTCTTAAAAGATTTACCATTTGAATTAGTAAAATTTTTATCTGTTCTGCATTCATTCCCAAGGCTTGTACTGCAGCAATTACTCTTTTAATATAACCATGATGATCAGAACCCCATATGTTAATTAACTCATGGAAGCCTCTCTCTATTTTGTTTTTATGATAGGCAATGTCAGAGGCAAAATAAGTATAGCTTCCATCACTCTTTACAACCACCCTATCCTTTTCATCACCAAAAGCAGAGGAACGAAACCATAAAGCCCCCTCATGCTCATATATATAACCAAGTTCTTTCAATTTTATAATTGCTCTTTGCACTTCTCCAGTGTGGTAAAGCTTTCTTTCACTTACCCAATTGTGAAAGACTACACCAAAATCCTCTAAATCCTTTTTAATTTCATTAAGAATTTTCTTGTATGAATAATCTATTAAGAAATCACCTACTTCATCAAAGCTTTTTTCATAAATTTGCTGTCCGTATTTTTCATTTATCTCTTGGGCAATCTCATTTATATATTCTCCCTTATAGCAGTCATCAGGCATGGGTAAATCTTTACCATTGAGTCTTTGAAGTGCTACATAAACACTCATGCCCAGTAACTCTATCTGTCTGCCAGCATCATTTATATAGTACTCAGTGTGGACATGAAAACCTGCTTCTTTTAATATATTCGCTAAAGCCTGTCCCACAGCTGCCCCCCTGCCATGACCAAGATGAAGTGGACCTGTGGGATTTGCACTGACAAATTCAATTTGAATTTTTTTACCCTTTCCAAGATCAATCGAAAAAAATTTTTCTCCTAAATTTAGAAGTTCCTTTAATTTTAAAAAAAGGTATTCTTTTTTAAATCTAAAATTTATAAAAGCTGGATTTGCGATTTCAATGCTTTCAAAAATATCCTTATCCAAATTATTCACTATTAACTCTGCTATTTGTTTAGGAGATTTTTTTAAATCTTTTGCCAAATCCATGGCTACAGGAGTGGAAATATCGCCGTAAGATTCTCTTTTAGGAATCTCTAAACCTATAGGCTTTGTGAGAGATATATCTACTTTTTTTAAGCACTGAAGAATTTTTTCTCTTACTTCTCTGTGCATAAGAATTAATTATAATCTAAAGTCATAGAGATAAGCAAATTAATTAAACTAACACTCCATCTCAAAATTAAGTATAGGAAAGATAGATTTTTTAATTAATCCTTTTTTACTCGATATTCGGAATTTTTATCAAATATTACACCTTGGAGTTTTGCAGATCTGAAATTTGCTGCAACTAAATTACATCTAATAAATTGGGAATCATGTAAATCAGCATTAATAAAAATGGCACCGGAAAGATCACTCCTAAAAAAAGTAACATTCCTGATCTCTGCATTGGAAAAATCACAACCGGTAAATGTACCCTGTTGCAAATTAGCTGAATTAATTTTAGCATTTCTAAAATTAGAAAGAGATGATTCTACCATCTGTAAAATGGCTTCATTGAGCTCCGCATTTTCAAAATTGCAGACAGTTATTTTTGAATTTAAAAGGTTCACTCTATTCATTTTTGCATTTAAAAAATTTGCTCCTGGAAGAAAGGAAAAATTTAAATCAGCACCATTAAGTATAGCATCTCTAAAAGAAGCACCCGTTAAATTAGAGCTATCCATTTTACAGTTGGTTAGATCTGCACCGTCAAAATTACAAAGGGATAAATTTGACTTACTGAAATCAGCGTTTCTTAATATACAATTTCTAAAGTTTACACCAATTAAATCTGTCTCTGATAGTTTAATTCCTGTTAAATCTCTATTTGATAGGTCTCCCTCTTTTTCAATCAGTATGAGAATCTGATTTTTAGTCATATTTAATTTTAAAAAATAAATCTTTACAAATTCAAATGAATACTAAGGAATTCCTCTTTTGCATCATTAAGTGAATAATTAATTCGGTCTCGTTAAAGTTCACCAGGGCATTATAATTAAAGTATGTTTAAAAGCAGGATTGCGCTAATAACTAAAGAAATAAAGATTATCTATTGTATCTATTGAGGTTTAATAGTCAAATCTTTATAAAAATAAATAAAATCTTAGGATTGTTTTTTTAATAAATTTAATAATAAAATAAAATTCATGGATTTTTTTATAATCTTTGGATTATTAGTAGGCTTAAGTTCCATTATAGTAGGAAATTTTATTGAGGGCGGAACTACAGCTCATCTCATACAATTAGCCGCTTTTGTAATTGTATTCGGAGGCACTTTTGGTGCAGTCATGGTAAGTTTTCCCTTTTCAGATATTATTAACGCTTTAAAAGGTGCAAAGTTAGCCTTTGGAAATAAAAAAAATCCTGAAAGATTAATTATAGAAGAGATATTAAATCTTCTTATTGTTGCTAGAAAAAGAGGAATTTTAGAACTGCAGGCAGAATTACCTCAAGTGAGTAATCCTTTTCTCAGAAAAGCTTTACAAATGGTGGTTGACGGCTATGAGCCAAGCATCATAAAGTATTCCCTATATCAAGAAATTCAAAATTATGAAGAGACAATAAAGAGGGCAGCAAAAGTTTTTGATTCTGCTGGTGGTTATGCTCCCACCATAGGCATTATAGGAGCAGTATTAGGGCTCATTCATGTACTTCAGAATGTAGCTGACCCTTCTAAAATAGGTACTGGCATAGCAACAGCCTTTGTAGCCACTATTTACGGAGTTGGCTCTGCTAACTTGATTTTTATACCCATCAGCAAAAGAATCATAAACAAAGCAGCCCTTGAAATAAGAATAATGCGATTAATTGCAGAGGGTGTCCTTGGTATTGAAAAGGGAATAAATCCTCACTATTTAAGAGCATTACTGGAAAGCTTTAGAGAAGGCAGAAAATTATGAGCTTTGATTTGGAAAAACCTAACAACAATCAAGAGGATGAAAAGGAAAATACTGAAAGATGGCTTATTTCCTACTCTGATTTTCTTACTTTACTATTTACTTTCTTTGTAGCCTTGTATGCATTATCCACAATAGACCAAAAAAAGGCAGAGAGTTTTTCAGAATCATTAAACAAAGTCTTTAAAGTCATAGAATCTCCTATCAAAAAAGACTACGATGAAGAACTTATCAAAGAAATAGAAGTAATATTGAGAGAATTTCAAGGTGCAACGGTCAAAGCTCAAAAAAGAGGTATAGTGATTACATTGCCTGACATTCTTTTGTTTAATTCTGGAAGTGCTGAGCTTAATAAAGATGCCAACAAAGTCTTAGATAAGTTAGCTGAAAGTCTCAGAAAAATGGGAGGTAAAATTTCAATCGAAGGCCACACTGACAATGTGCCAATACAAAGCGAAAAAATAAAGTCAAACTGGGAATTGTCAACCCTAAGAGCTCTCTCTGTGCTTCAATATTTAATAGATTCTGGCATAGCTCCTGAGAGACTCTCTGCAACAGGATTTGGTGAGTATCAACCTATAGCAGACAATAACACTGAAGAAGGCAAAGCAAAAAACAGAAGAGTAGAAATTGTTATAATAAGATAGAGAATGGATAAGGTGGAGAAAAATTTTGAAAATCTAAGAGAACACTTTAGAATTGATGTTGAAATTCCTCTTTCGCAGAGAATTATTACTGAAAAAGAGACAGAAAACCTTACCTGCCGAGTAATAGGCTATCAAGACATAATGTCCGAGAGTTCTCAGAAATTTTTAAGTATAGAGGCATCACCCTGGGCAGAAGAGTTGAATGCAAAACTTGACTTAATCATAGGGCTTTTACTCATACAGCAACATGGTTTCCATCAATTACCTAAAGTGCCTGTAAACCTCAGTGCAGGAGGTTTGAGATTTTCATCCTCTGAGGAATACAAAAAAGGTGATATTTTAGAGATTAAAATCTATCTTGATGTGCCAATTCCTTTGGGATTCTATCTTTATTCAGAGGTGGTAAAAAGTGAGAGGAAAAATGATAAATTTGAAACAGCTGTGAAATTTATAAAAATTGATAAATCTACTCAGGATCTCATAGCTCGATATGTGCTCTACAAACAAAAACAGATGATTAAGCTTAAAAAGTATTAACCTCTATTAGATTTGATACAATAACTTTTAATGAAGATAGCAATCACTGCCGATATCCATCTTAAGGGATTAAAGGAAACTCCAGAGAGATATTTAACATTAGAAAATATTTGTTCAGCCCTTAAAGTTCAAGGTATAAAGCATCTCATCATTGCTGGTGATTTGTTTGATAAGGATTTTTCAAATTACCATGACTTTGACCGTCTTTGTAATCTTTACTCTGACATAAAATTTCTCATTATTCCGGGTAATCATGATTATGAGATTGAACAGAGATTTTTTACATCATCTAATATTGAAATAATCAAAACTCCCAAAATCCATATTATAGAAGATATTGCCTTAGTCTTTATACCTTATGAAAGTTCAAAGTCCATAGATGAATGCTTAACGGAGTTATATCATAAAGAAAAATTAACAAAGAAATGGATTCTCATAAGTCATGGTGATTATTTAACAGGAAATCGAGAACTTAATCCTTATGAATCGGGCTTTTACATGCCTCTTACATACAAAGCAATCACAAAGTACAATCCACTAAGAGTTTTCTTAGGTCATATACATAAGCCTTCTGATTTTGGAAGAGTAATCTATCCTGGTTCACCTTATCCTTTGGACATTAATGAAACTGGAAGGAGAAGATTCATAATTTATGATTCAGTATCTGATTCCTTTCATCAAATTCTTACAAAAACTGATAAGATTTATTTCAATGAATCCCTCTTTATATTTCCTATGGAAAAGGAGCAGGAATTTTTGGAGAAAAAAATTAATCACATGATAGAAAATTGGAAAATTAATGATGAAGATCTTAAAAAAGTAGTATTAAGGCTTTCCCTCAAGGGATTTGTATTTGATCTAAATAACACTCTGAAATTATTGAATAATCTACTTGCTAATTACAGTATCACTTTATATGATCAAATAGATACCTCAAAAATAAAAATCTTGAAACAAATAGAAGATGAAAAACTCTATCTTTTTGAACAAATAAAAGATGAAATTATAAATCTATCAGGAACTTGGTATGCTTCCCAAGATAAAATTTTAGAGAAAGCTACGGAGATAATTTTCAAAGATTAAAATGGGAATAAAAATTGAAAAGATTGCCATTAAAAATTGCGGTCCTATCAATAATTTTTCAAGGGAATTGGAAGATCTAACACTTATCTTCAGTGAAAATGAAAAGGGAAAATCTTATCTTGTAGAATTCATAATTCACTGCCTCTTCAAAAACAAAAGTTATTGGAATCAATTAAGACAGCCTGGGCAAGGAAAGGTTATTCTCTCAGGACTGGAAAACTCCTCTATAGAATTTACACCTTCAAAGAGAAAAAAATTGGAAGATTATTTTCAAAAGGAACAAAGAGGACTTCCCACTTCTTTGGCAAATTTACTAATTATCAAGGCAGGCAAAACAGAAATAAACAAAGACAATGGTATTGATAAAGTTACAATAAAAGAGATTCTCTCACCAAGAAGAATTCTTAATGAAATAGATAATGACAAAAACATTTCAGTTACTATTAAAAAGGCAAAAATTGAAGGAAATGAAATATTAATCGAGAAAAGAGGAGAGGGAGAGACTTATTCTAAAATAAGAGAAGAAATAAATCAAATAGAAAATTTAATCAATCAAGTTATCAACGAATACGAAGAAAGCGAATTAAGAGCTTTAGCCATAAGAAAGGAGGAGCTTCTTCAGAAAAAACAACTTCTCTTGAAAGCAAAGAAACACGAAGCTTATGAAATCTCTGAAAAGATCAAGGAATTAAAGGAAAAAATAAAAAAAACTCCAGAAAATGCAATTGAAAACCTTAAAAGTCTTTTAAACGATTATGAAAAATCTAAGTATAGTTTCAATAAAATTGAAAGGGAAATCCAAACAATTAAAAGTAATCTACTAAAATTATTTAATTCTTTTGAAAGAGAAAAAATAGAGTATAAATCAGAAATCTTATCAGAAAAAATAGGAGAAATAGAAAGTAAACTTAATAAACTCTCAGAGATAGAACTTGAACACCTAAGTAATATCCTTAATAAATACCGTGACAAGTTATTAGAAAAGAAAGAAAAATTGAGAATACTTGATGAAATGAGAGAAAACTCAAAAGATTATCCATGGCTTAAATCAGCAAAAGAATATTACAGTAAAATTCTTAGCTTACCTATGGATATTAACAAAAAAATATCTTTACTCCCTTATATAGCCCTTTTATTTATTGTAATCAGCCTAATTTTTTTGCTTCATAATCAGAAAATTATAGGACTTTTAGGAATTTCAATATCAATATTGGCTGCCTTTTATTATTTTTCTAAATTGAAAAATTCGTTCATTAATTATAAACATATGAACGAATTAAAAGAGATAGAGAAAGAATTTTTCAATCGATTCGGAAATAAACTTGAAAATATCCTACAGATAGAAGAAAAACTCAATGAACAGGAAAAATTTTTCTATGTTAAAGAAACTTATGAAAAAGAACTTCTTAAACTTAATGAAGAAATTAGTGCTATTCATAGCTTAATAGAGGAAAAACTTAAACTACTGGGTTTTGATCAAGTAGAAGAAAAATACTGGTATGAAAAATTAAATGATTTGAGAAATCAAAGAAATTGGCTAAATCAACTCTACCAAGAACTTCAAAGTAATTTAAAAGCAATTGAAAATAAAGAAATAGAAAAGCAACAGATAGAAAAGGAAATGCAAGACCTCAAAAAAAACATAAGACAAATTTTTATAAATCTTAAGGGTATAGAGATTCACGAGAATGAATGGAAGTATCACATAGAGGAGTTAGAAAGAGAAAACAAGCTCATTGTAAATGAAATTAGAAGATTAGAAGGAATACTTGAGGGTTTTGGAGTATGGGAAAAAGAATATGAAAAAGAAGACCCGGCAGTTAAGTTCTCCCAAAGAGAATTAGATGAGGTAGAAAGAGAAATTGAAGAAGTTGAAAACAAAATAAAGGAAAAAAATGAAAAAATCACTTCACTTAAAAGTAAAATAGTTCAATTAACTGGTGCTGACTTTTCCTCAAGTTGGAATGAACTCTTTGAAAAAATTTATTTAAAGAGAAAAGAACTACAAATAGCTATTGAAGAATGTGAAGCAAAAATCATAGCAGGCATTTTAATTCACAATAAAATTCAAGAGCTTCAAAGACAGGAAGAGGAAAAAATATTGGAAAAAATTAATTCTCCACTAATTACAAACCTTATTTACAAGTTAACTGGAAGATATAAAACTCTAAGTTTTGAGAAAGAAGATGTGTTGATTGCTGATGAGTATTTTACTTTTAAAATAAATGAGTTAAGCACCGGTGCCAAACAACAGGTCATGATAGCTTTAAGAATCGGTTTTGCCAAAAGCCTTCTTCAGGGAAATACTGCTTTTTTAATATTTGATGATGCCTTTCAGTATTCTGACTACAAAAGAAGACCGATTATGATTGATACTCTATTGGAATTAGCAAAAGAAGGTTGGCAAGTTATTTATCTTACAATGGATAATCACATACGAGATTTATTTATTCAAAAGGCAAGCACCATGCCTCTTCAATACAGTATAATAACATTATAATGAGTCGAGAAAAAATAACATTACTTTACTCTAATGAAGTCAGTGAATATGACTTCGGAGAAGGGCATCCCTTTAGAGGGCATCGTTTCAAAATATTTTTCAAATTTTTAGAGGAAAAACTCCTTCAAAACAAAGACTTTGAAATTATTCCCTGCAGTCCAGTGGAGGACAGGGATTTGTTGCTTATCTGCAGAGAGGAATACATAAAATATGTTAAAAACTTTTATGAATTAGCCTATCAAGGAAAGATAAATTATCTTACTGCCTTAGGAAGCAATTTCATTAGTATAGATAACATTCCTGGAGAAAAGTGTGGAAATATTGAAAAAGCAGCAAGATTCATAGTTGGACAAATGAAAAAAGCCTGTGATTTAATTATGGAGGGAAAATTTAAAAAAATTGTCTCCATCGGTGGAGGACTTCATCATGCAAAGCCTTCTTTTGGAGAAGGTTTTTGTGTTTACAATGATATTGCCTTTGCCGGCAAGTATTTGTTAGAAAAGTATTCTCTCAGTAAGATATTGATCCTCGATACAGATGCCCATGCAGGTAATGGCACCATGGAATATTTTTATGGAGACTCAAGAGTTTTGTTTGTAGATATCCATCAAGACCCAAAAACAATTTATCCTGGTACAGGTTTTACGTGGCAGATAGGAGAAGGTGCTGGAAAAGGCTTTACCATAAATTGTCCTTTACCAAGTGGTGCCTCTTGGGATTCCTACGAATATGTTTTTCAAAATATAATTTTCCCCATCACTGAAGAATTTATGCCCGAAATAATAATCAGATATGGTGGAACAGATCCTCATTGGAATGATACTTTAACGCACTTAGATCTTACCATTGCAGACTTCAGAAAAATTGGGGAAATTACCAGAGAACTCTCTCATTTCTCTAATGGTAAAGTGATAGATGCCATTGCCTCAGGGTATAACGAAAAAATTATTGGTGCTGGCTGGCTTGCTATTATTAGTGGATTATACGGAATCCCCTTCCATATAGAAGAGCCTGAAAATTTTCAGAAAAAAGGGGATATTGATACTTTTGAAGCCACAAAGGCTATGGTTAGAGAACTTAAAGAAAATTTAAAAAACTTCTGGAAGTCTTTAAGATAATCTCAAAATTTTAAAGACCTGCTCAATAATTGATTTTGAAGAAATCCCCTCATAATCTAGAAGCTCCTCGGGAGTTCCACTTTTTGGTATCTTTTTGCAAGCAAGACAAAAAACTCTTTCACTATTTATTTCTGCCTTGACAGCCTCACCAATGCCTCCTGCAGGATAGTGATCCTCCACTGTTAAAATTGCCTTTGTTTCCTCTAATGCTCTTTTTAAAGTATACTTATCAAGAGGTTTTACACTGTAAAGATCAATGATCCTAAGGAAAATACCTTGCCTTTTTAATTCTTCGTATGCTTTAAGAGCTTCATGAAGAGTTATCCCTGCAGCTACCACTGTAATTGAATCCTTTTCTGAAGCCCTGACTAATTTTGAACCTCCAATTAAAAACTCTTCATCATAACTGTAAATTACAGGCGTTGCAGAACGAGTTGTTCTTATATAAACAATTCCTTTATGTTTAGCAGCTTCACTTACAAGTTTTTCTGTTGATACAGCATCAGAGGGATATAAAACGATACTGTTTAAAATGCTTCGCATCATAGCAATGTCTTCAAGTCCCATTTGGCTTGGTCCATCCTGTCCAATGGATACTCCTGCATGAGAGCCAACAATTTTTATGTTTACATCACTGTATTGAGCCATCCTGATCTGATCAAATGCGCGAGTGAGAAATGCTGCAAAAGATGAAAGAAAAGGAATTTTTCCCCGCAATGCAAGACCTACGGCCATTCCAACCATGTTTTGTTCTGCTACAAAGCATTCAAAAAATCTATCAGGATAGTATTTTTTAAATATCTCCGCATAAGTGGAGTTGCTAACCTCTGCATCTAAAACTACCATGTTTGGAAACTCAGGAAATATTTTTACAAGAGCCTCTCCATAAGCTCTTCTTGTAGGGACCAAATCACCAATTTTATATTTTCTGACAAAATCCTTTATCTCAATAGGTTTTGGATTTGCTTTAAGAAACTCAGGCTTTTTAATAGAAACTACTATTTTCTTTATTTCGCCAAGTTCTTTTATAGCCTCTTTGTATTCTTCCTCTTTTAGTGCTACTCCATGATAACCATCCTTGTCTTCAAGAAAAGAAATACCCTTACCCTTTATTGTTTTTGCTATAATCATTGCAGGACTGTGGCTATTTAGAGCTTCTTCATAGGCTCGAAATATTTCATCAAAATTGTGGCCATCGATAGAGATTGTTTTCCATCCAAAGGAGGAAACTCTCTTTTCATAGGCATTTATATCATGACCATACATGGTCTCACCACGCTGGCCAAGTCTGTTTACATCAATTATTCCTATAAGATTATCAAGCTTATAGAATGATGCAAGTTGAATAGCCTCCCAAACTGAACCTTCTGCCATTTCACTATCACCCAGAAGAACATAAACTTTATAAGGTAGTCTATCAATATATTTACCATTTATAGCCATGCCTACTCCTATAGACAATCCTTGACCAAGTGAGCCTGTGGCTGCCTCGGAATATGGAAAAGCTCTTACTGGATGACCTTCCAAAGGTGAGCCAAACTTTCTTAAAGT
>CALLBR010000002.1:0-30000 GCA_937998865.1 uncultured bacterium | reverse complement strand
CAGTCCATCCTCCAATAATTTTCCTAAACCATAAAAGAATAAGAAAAGTAAAGAGCAAAAAGAAAAGATTAAAGTAAAAGGAATAATGTTGCAGAATAAAAAAAGACAGTAGAATTGGTAATAACAAAAAAAACGCTCTAAAATTAAAAATCTCAAAATCGCTAAAAATCTTACCAGTGCCTTCTTTACGAGCATAAGGCAAAAGTTTAAAAATTATTAAAACACCTAATCGGGCATAAGATAATGTTAAAAAGATTGCCTCAGGTCTTATTTCCCTTAATAATTCATACCTAAAAAGGAGAAGAAAAAGTAAACCTAAAACACCAAAAGTACCGATCCTGCTGTCTTTCATAATTTCTAATTTTTTTTCTTTACTTTTGTGGGAGAAAAGGGCATCTGCTGTATCAGCAAGGCCATCCAGATGAAGACCGCCGGTTATAATCACAAGGTATAAAAGGGTGAAAAACTCCTTGAAAGGAATAGACATTGTAAGCATTAGATAGGCTGGAGATGCTATCAATAGCCCCACTATAGGAAAGTAAAAGGGAGCATTTTTGTAATCATAATCCCTTCTGGAAACCCTGAGTATTGAAAGAAATGTCAATGCTGTAGTAAAAGCTCTCAATTATGAATTCTCCTATTTTTTTGACTTAGGAATTCCAGCTTCATCAAAAGTTGAGACATTTAAAAACATGTTTACTGCTTGCTTGATAATTGATAAAGCCAGAACCGCTCCAGTCCCTTCTCCTAATCTCATGTTCAAATTGAGGATTGGTTTCAAATTTAGATACTCAAGCATCTTTATATGACCTGGCTCCTCAGAGCAATGGCCAGCAAACATATAATCTCTTACCTTGGGATTCAAACCATAGGCTATTAATGCACCTGCAGTAGAAATAAAACCATCGATTATTACAGGAATTTTATTGAAGGCTGCTGCTAATATTGTTCCAGCAATTGCACCAATCTCTGCACCACCAACCTTTGAGAGTACATCTATAGGATCCTTAGGATCAGGTTTATGTAATTTGATAGCTTTTTCTATAACTTCAATCTTCCTTCGCACGGTTTCATTATTGATTCCTGATCCCTTGCCAGTCATCATCTCTACAGGCTTTCCTGTATAAACAGCTCCAATGGCACTGGAAGGAGTAGTATTTCCTATACCCATCTCTCCAGTTATAACAATATCAAGCTTCCTGTCCTTAATAAATTTATCTGTTACTTCAAAGCCCACCTCTATGGTCTTTAAAGCTTCTCCATAAGTCATGGCTGGTTCTTTTGTGAAATTTTTAGTTCCCTTAACAACCTTTTTTTGCACAAAAAAGTTTTGACCTTCAATATTTAATCCATCAAATTTTGATCCTACATCAACCAGAACAACATCAATGTTTTCTTTCTGGGCTAAAACACTAACAGTTGCCATATTATTTAGGAAACATTTAAACATTAGTGTAGTAACCTCCTGAGGATAGGCAGAGACTCCCTCCTCTACGACGCCATGATCTCCTGCCATTACGAAAACTGCAGACTTCTCTATCTTTGGTTCTAGGGTTCTGTAGATACTGCAAAGTTTTTCAGCAATTTCATGAAGCATGCCCATTGCTCTGTAGGGCATAAGAAGATTTGCATTCCTCTCACAAGCTCTTTTATAGAATTCCTCAGAGGCTGGTTCGATCTTTTCAATTATTTCCCTCATATTCCCTCCTTCTTTCTTCAAGTTTTTTCTTTAATCTATCTAAAACATATTCAAAACTGTTCTCATCATGATTTTTTATACAGTAAGAACAATCTTTGTAACCATTGATGTAGGTGAAATTACCTCCACAATCATCAAAAAAGTAGAGTGGACAATAGCAAAAAAGACAGTTCTGATTCTCTATTTTATGACAGGGATAATACTCACATTCAGTATTGGAGAAATGTTTATAACTTCCTTTTTTTTCAAACTTGATTTTAATTGGAATTCCAGAAACTACAAAATAAACTTCATCAGCTACTCTACTGAGTAGAGAGTTTATTGTCCCCATTAAATTTATGTATTTTCTCCCAAGAGCATTTGGAGGAATTATTCCTAGTCCCACTTCATTAGTTACAAAAATTATATTTCCTCTAAAATCTTTTAAATAATGAATTAAAGCCTCTATCTTTTCCTCTGCTTCAAGATGGTGATAGATTAGATTGTTTATCCACATAGTGAGACAATCAACAAGTACAATATCATAATCCTTAGCTTCCTCAATAGCTTCCAAGAGATTAACAGGTTCTTCAACAGTATCCCAATGAGAACCTCTCTGCTTTTTATGAATTTCTATTTTTTGTTTGATTTCTTCATCTATAGCTTGAGCTGTGGCAATAAAGAGTTTCCTATTGAAATTTTTACATAAATCTAAGGCAAAAGCACTTTTCCCACTTTTTATTCCACCTATTATAAGAGTTATCATGATTATCCACCTTTTTTAATGAGCCCTATTAAAAAAATTACAGATAAGGCAATTGCCAAATAAGAAGCTCTTTTTATTATTTTTACTGATTTAATAATATCCTCTTGATAGAGAACCCTTTCAACTTCTCCGAGGAAGGGTTTATTGATGAGGTTACCGCTATAGTAGTTGGGACCACCCAAACGACATTGTAAAATACCTGCCATAGCAGCCTCAGGATATCCTGAATTGGGACTTGGATGATTCCTACCATACTTGAAAGCATAGGTAATAACCCTCTTATTAAAAGTTGAGAAGAAAAGTATTAGGACTGTAATTCTTGCAGGAATAAAGTTTAATATATCATCTATCTTTGCAGAAAAAAAACCAAATTCAGCAAATTTTTCATTCTTGTAACCTACCATGGAATCGAGAGTGTTAACTACTTTATAAGCATAAAGTAAAGGTAGTCCACCTAAAAGATAGTAAAAGAGAGGCGCTACAAAACCATCACTCAAGTTTTCTGATAAAGTTTCTATCAAGGCTTTTCTTACACCTTGCTCATTAAGAGGTGCTGTATCTCGCCCTACGATCAAGGAGAGTTGATATTTTGCCAAAGACATATTTTCCTTCATAAAATCTTCAATTAGTAATGCCCTTTTTGAAAGCTCATAAGAGGAAATTCCAAAATATAGGAATAAGACATGATAAATTCCATAAATAATTTCATTTTCTTTTAATTTCGATTCAATAGAATAAAAGAAAAAATACCAAGAAACTATGAGGCAGGAGGCATAGAGAAATCCTTTGAACTTCTTCCACCTACCTTTATTAAGCACTTTCTCAAGAATTTTAGCTGTAAAACCAATCGCTCTTATGGGATGATATTTGAATTCAGGGTCTCCCAAAATTCTATCAAAAGTAAAAGCAGCTGTTAAATAAATTATCTCAATATTGAACATAGTGCCTTTAATAACTCTTCATTAGCTTTAGGTGTTTGTGTAGAAACTCTAAAATGATAATCTGTTAGTCCTCTAAAATTTGAAGCATCCCTTATGAGTATTTTGTATTCTCTGATCAAAGTATTCTTTAGGGAGGAACTTTTTATGTTAGACTTGCAAAGAAAAAAATTTGTGCTACTTTTCTCCACTTGTAGGTTCTTTATAGATTTCAAATCTTCATAAAATTCACCTACAATTCTCATGTAATTCTCAATATTAGGTTTAATCTCTTGAAAATGAGAAAAAATTAGCTTACCAATCTCAATGGCACAGCTGTTAATACTCCATGGATATTTATAGGATAGAACTCTTTCATAATGGACAGGATTGAAAGATAAAAACCCTAATCTTACACCTGGAATGGAAAAAAACTTAGTGATTGATCTAAGAATAAAAATATTCCTGTATTTGTCTACATAATTTAGTAAACTTTCATTGGAAAGGCATAAATCCATGTAGACTTCATCAATAAAAAAATACTTATCCTCGTAAGTTTCAATAAGACTTAGAAGATATTCTCTATGAAGAAGTGCACCGTTGGGATTGTTAGGGTTACATAAGAAAAGACATTCACATTTTAAAATTTCCCTTTCTAACTTATCTAAGCCACAAAAAATAACCTCCGATCCATATCTTTTTGCTGCATCTTCATACTCAGAAAAAGATGGAAAAGGGATAAGAAATCTTCTACCTCTAAATAGCTCTGCCCACAAGTATATTCCTTCAGTGGCTCCATTTAAAGCAACAGTTGAATTGGCAGGTAAATTATAATGATTCTGAAACATCCTGACTACTTGGGAAGCATCAGGTTCAGGATAGTTAGTAAAATCAAATTTTAAGTTTGATATAAAGGCAAGTAGCTTTTTATTAAACTCTACAGGAACAATGTTGCTACTAAAATCATGCTCTACTTCATATTTGTAATTGTCACCGCCATGGCCATGAATCATAAGACACCCAGATTTTTATAAATTTCTTTTATGTTAATGCTTTCTCTAATGGTATTTGCCAAAAGATTTATATGATGCTGCTTTTTTTCTGGATACAAAACTTGACTTTTTATGTCTATACCAAAAGGTTCAACAAAATACTCTACAATTACTCTGTTATCAAAAAATCCATGAATATAAGTACCTAATACTTTTTCTGAAATTTTACAACCCAGATTTTCACCATCATCACTTTGAAAGATAGGAGTTCCGCCTAATATCTCTATTTGACCAGAGTGAATTTCATATCCTGTACATCTTTGACCGTTAAAATAAAAATTTATCCTTCTTGTTATTTTTTCTCTGTTTAGTATAGTTTTTACAGGAAGAATTCCTAATCCCTTTATTTTCTCTATTTTTCCCTCTATGCCATAAGGATCAGCTATTTCTAGACCCATCATTTGATATCCTCCACATATGCCTATAAGAATACCACCTTTTTTGTAGTGGTTTATTATTGCCTTTGCTAAATCAGTCTCCCATAAAAATTTCATATCCTTAGTAACGGATTTTGATCCTGGGATTATAATGATTTGAGCCTTCAGAATTTCATTTATATTTGTTGTAAAAATTAATGAAACATCATTAATATTTGAAAGGGTGACAAAGTCTGTGAAGTTTGATATGAAAGGAAGCCTTATTACTGCTATTTTTAATTTTGCCTCCCTAAATTTACTCTCTTTAATGCTCACGCTGTCTTCCTCATCTAAAATGAGATCCTTTAAGTAGGGAATTACTCCTAATACCTTCTTTTTTGTGAGCCTATGAAGTATCTTTTTACCCTTTTCAAAAAGTCTTATATCACCCCTAAATTTATTTACTATTAATCCCTTTAGAAGCTCTCTTTCTGCTTTTGTAAGTAATATTAAAGTGCCATAAAAAGAGGCAAAAATCCCTCCTCTTTCAATATCTGAAAGAAGATAAAAATCTGGTTTTATTTTTTTAATAATTCTTGAATTAGCTAAATCTCTCTTTTTTAGGTTTAACTCTGCCACAGATCCAGCACCTTCAATGACTATGGGAAAATATTTTTCATACAAAGCATTATAACTATGAAAGATTTCTCTCTCTAAGTAATTGATTAATCTGTCATCATAAAGTTCTTCACTTTTCACATTGAACTTTGGTTTTCCTCTAAGGACAAGCTGGGATGTAGATTCTCCAAAGGGCTTAAGAAGCACAGGATTCATATTCACTTCAGGATCAATCAGTGCAGCTTCTGCTTGAAGAACTTGTGCCCGTGCCATTTCTAAACCATCTAAAGTTACAAAGCTATTTAATGACATATTAAGTGCTTTGAAGGGTGCTGGATTGAGACCATCTTGTTTAAAAATACGACATAATCCTGCCACTATTAGACTCTTCCCAACTGCTGATGAAGTTCCTCCAATGAAAATTGATTTTTTAAAGGTTTTCATATTTTTGAAGATATCCTCTTGGTGTTATCATTTTACCACTTTTCACATAGGTTTTACTGTTACCGATAATTAAAATTGTAAACATATCGATTTTTTCATAGTCAATTCGACTTAGAGTTGTAATTTCTATGGTCTCGCCTTCTCTTGCACAATTTTTTACAATGCCTACTGGTAAATCTCCTCTTGCCTTCAAAAAACTATCTACAGTATAAGGAAGAAGATCTCTTCTTTTTCTGCTTTGAGGATTGTAAAGGGCTGTAACAAAATCTCCATAATTGGCTGCTTGAATCCTCTTTAATATGAGTTCTCGTGGAATAAGCAGATCTGACAATGAAATAATAAGAAGGTCTTCGCTAATTGGACAGCCAAGTTTTGCACTAGCAGCAAAGGCTGCTGAAATGCCAGGAATAATTTCAAAATCAATGTCTTCAAGTACTTCAAGACAAAGGGAAGCTAAACCATAAAGAGATGGATCTCCACTGGATAAAACTGTCACTTCATATCCCTCTTTTACCTTTTGGACAGCAAAATTAGCTCTCTTTAGTTCCCCTCCCATGGAAGTGGTATAAATCTTTTTTCCCTTAGATAAATCACCCAAAAGATCTATGTAAAATTTGTATCCCACAAGCCATTGAGCTCTTTTAATTGCTTCCAAAGCATTTAAAGTCATATAACCTCTTGCACCAGGACCAATTCCCACTATGTATAGCTTTCCATTCATAGATCCTCCTCTGATAAAGCTAGGGTATAGCCCTTGAAGTTTGTTTTTGGAATTAATAACCTTGCATTTTTGCCTGACAAAAGAGCACTTGCCTCTGCTACTGAGGGAATTGGAAAATATTTTTTTGCTAATGATTCATTAAATCTTAAGTAAGGCAAATTCATCTTTTTAATCGGAACAAAATAAATAGGAATGCCTAGGAGTTCCTCTAACTGCCAAATGCCCTTCTCATTAAGCTTTAAGGAAGAAGTAGCTAAGTGTCTTATTTTTGCCATATCAATTTTATTTTCCTTTAGAAAATCTTTTATTCCTTCAGCAAGGACTTTTCCCTCAATTCCTTTTCTGCATCCTATGCCAAGAATATATCTTTTACTGACCTCTCCAAAAGTTGTAATAATTGGTTCTGCACCTAACAAAGAAGCCACCTTATAAGCTAAGAAGTTTGCTCCTCCTTCATGGCCAGACATGAGTGAAATAGAGTATCTTGCCATATTGTCTACTAAAACAATTGCTGGATCAGTGTATTTTGATACTGCATGAATCTCTCTTACAGCAATACCTGCTGCCATAAAAGCTACTGTGTCTATTCCTTCTTCAATAACAAATCTAAAAATATCTCTTAGAGAAATAAAGCAATCTGAAGGGACTAAGTTGTATTTTTTAGCAATTTCATATGTAGTATAAATTGTAACTTTTCTAAAAAATTTCCTAAGTTTTAGGCTTAAGACATAACCATTGTTGTTTATTATTATCGTTGCAATACTACTTTCTATAAGCATGATTAAAATTACTGTCATATAATTTTGAATAAGCCTTAATTCTACTCTTTTCTAAAACATCACCTATAACAATGAGAGCATGCCTAGTGATTTTGTGCTCCTTAAGAGTGCTGGTTAAATTTTCAAGGGTTGTCTTTATAATCTTTTCATCCTTAAAGCCTAATTTATAAAGAACTGCCACTGGAGTATCCTTTTGCCAGCCATTCAAATAGAAAATTTCCTTAATTTTCTCGGAATACAGAGCAGACAAAAAAAATATATAGGTTGCCTTAGATTTTGTGATTAAATCAAGTCTTTCTCCTGGTGGTATGGGAGTTTTACCTTCAATGCGTGTAATTACAATCGTCTGAGCTAACTGAGGCGCTGTATATTCAATCCTGAGTTTTGCAGAAGCAAGTTGCATAGAACTTATTCCAGGTACAATTTCATAGTCTATTCCCAATTTGTCCAACTCTATCATCTGCTCATATATGGCTCCGTATATAGAGGGATCACCACTGTGAAGTCTTAAAACAAGTTTATTTTCTTGGTAATTCTTTTTAATAATTTCTATGATTTCTTTGAGATTAAGATAGGCTGAATCTATTAAAATTGCATCCCTCTTAGTGAACTTCAATACTTCTTTATTTATAAGAGAACCTGCATAAATAACAACATCCGCTCTCTTAAGAAGCTTATATCCTTTTAAGGTAATTAATTCAGGATCCCCTGGACCTGCTCCCAAAAAAAATACTTTAGCCATTTTTTCTCCATAAAAAGGCAATCTTTTTGCATCCTTTTAGTAAAATTTCATCTAAATCTTCAGTAATAACTTCATTTTTTGTGTTTAAATCTCCAAAATAAGTTATCTTTCCTGCATAATACTTAACAGTATCCCTGAGATCTTCTACTTGATTCAAATCTTTAAGTAAAAAAAATATCTTATTTTCACTCTCCATAAGTCCTTTTAAAATATCTTGCAAGTCTTGACATGAAGCATGAAAAGAATAAAATTTTACATCCTCATAAGTTTGTCTTATCTTTGCAAAAGCATACTGAAAAGTAGAAACTCCGGGTGTAACATCAGCTATGGATTCACTTAGTTTTTCATAAATCTTTTTTGCGAAAGAGAAAAAGCCAGCATCACCAGATACAAGAACTCCTATTTTCTTGTCTAAGTGATGTTTTACCAATTCCTCCAATTCTTCGATTCTTTTAATTTCATAAAAAGGTTTTCCTTTAGCAAAATCCTTAAGCATGGGGAAACCTGCGATTATATCCATTTCTTCAATAATTCTCTTACCTTTCAAAGTAATTAAATCAGGTTCTCCAATCCCCACAGAAATTATGTAGATATTTCTACTCATCTATGAATTCTCCACACTTTTGTCCATCCATAGTGAAAAGAAAAATACTTACTTTTTCAAAGGGAAAGTCACTTTTTACTCTCTCGCTTATTAAATAAGCTATTTTATCAAGGCAGAATACTTTTGCCATCTCCTCTGCAGTGCTGTATTCTCCTTTACAACCAAGAAAAGTTTTAATAATTTGTACTGCTTTTATTCCACTTTTAGAGTGAGTGTAGTAAATTCCGTAGGCTAATTTTGCTAGCTTACCGGGATGTCCTCCAATTATTATTCTTTTAATCCCCAAACATGTTAGATACTGTAGTGCAAAATCAAAATAGTTATTAACAATAACGACATTCTTTATACCAATTGAGAAAAGGGCTTGTTCTCCAATATTCCCAGGAGTTAGGGCAATTGGTTCCTTTTCATTAATTCTTACATCAATCTCGCACTTTACTGTTTGCCTTAAGGCATCTTCACTCATAGGATTTATTATTCCTTTTGTTCCAATAATAGAAATACCTCCAATTATTCCAAGCCTTTCATTAAATGTTTTCTTCGCTATTTTTTCTCCTTCAGGAACTTCTAAGTATATGTCTACTCCTAAGGAAGGCTTAAGGCTTCCCAATATTTCATAAATATTTTCTCTAATCATTTTTTTCGGCACAGGATTAATTGCTTTTTCACCTACAGGGATTTGTAGCCCTCTTTTGGTCACAATTCCTATACCTTGTCCACCAATTATGTTTATTATTCCCTTTTTATTTAATTGAGCTCTTGCAATGATTTCGATGTCCTTTGTCACATCCTCAGGCTCAATGCTCCATTTTTGACATGAAGCCATGTCAAAATGAACTTTTACTGGAATCTCCACAATATCACCACGGGGAAGCTTGATCGGCACTTTTTCGAGACTTACTCCCTTTAGTAACTTTATAACAATTGCCTTTGAAGCAGCTGTAGCAGCTGTTCCAGTTGTAATTCCCTTTTTTAATTGTAAATTCATTTAAGCCTCTTAACCTACTATTATTAACGGTATTTTGGCAATTTTACAGCTTTCAATCTTCTCAATGATTCCACCTTCTTTTCCGCTATTTTTGCTTATCATGGATTTTACCTTGAAATGTCTAATTAGTGCCAAGTTTAGTTCCTTAGAGAAAGGACCTTGCATGGCAATGATGTTTTTTGCTGGAAAACCTGCTTTCCTTACCCTTTGAAGGGACTCTTCAAAGGGAAGAATTCTTATGTAAGAGTTTTTAGCTATGCTACTGAATTTATGAGCACTTTTTGAACCTGTTGTAATCAAGATTGGTAAAATTCCTTCCTTAACTATATAATTCACAGCTTCCTCATAGCTTGCAAAAAAAATCAAATCTTCATGCCCTTGGGAAAAGGATAATTTTTCTCTCTTTTTATAAAAATACTTTAATCTCATGTCTTCACAAATTTTCTTAGCCATAGTTGAAATTTTTGTTGCATAAGGATGAGTGGAATCAAAAATTTCGTTAATTCCATTAATTTTTAAAAATTCTCTCATAGATGATTCATCAAAATCAATAAGTAAAACCTTCACATGATCGGATTCTAAATCTTTAAAAATTTCGTAACCATAAGCTGTAGCAACAGTAATAAAAATCTCATCGTATTGATCTTTTATTGTATCTAAAACTTTTCTTGTATCTGATGTTCCACCTAAAAGCAGACACTTTCTCATTTAAGGTACAACCTAATTAATGCATTAAAAGTGGCAACTGCCAAGGAACTTCCACCCTTATAACCAGCAATTGTGATATACTCTAAATCGGAATCTATAAGCCTCTCTTTTGATTCTTTGGCATTTACAAATCCCACAGGCATACCAATAACAAAAATCTCTTTGCCTTTAGTCTTAAGATTTAATACTTCTAGCAGGGCAGTAGGAGCATTGCCAATGACAAAAATAATTTTTTCAAATAATTCAAAAGCTTTCTTAATTGCTGTTTCAGCTCTTGTAAGATTCTCTTCTCTTGCCCTCTTTACTATATCAGGATCATTTATAAAACATTTGACAGGTCTATACTTATTCCCTATTCCGACTTTCACCATTTCTACATCCGTTACAACGGGAGCGCCCTCTAAGAGAAGTTTTTTAATTTTATCTTTCCAATGGGGAGAGAACTTTACATCCTGCACAATTTCTAAATCGCCACTTGCATGGATAATTCTTTTCAGCACTGTTTTTTCCTCTTCATGAAAATTCTTTAAATTTACAAAACTCTCAATAATATCAAAACTCTCCTTCTCTATGCTTTCACCTTTCTCTGATGATGTGAAATCTTGAACATCCCTTTTTTTCTCAATTTTAAGAAGGGCTATGGAAAGGTAGGGGTTCTCAGGAGGAATCTCCTTCTTCAGGTCAAAAATTTTCTCATCCTCTAAACCTGCTCTGCAGACTAGATAAGCATTCCTTATCTGAGGATAAGCCCCTATGAGCTCTATGATTTTTTTCAATCCTCTATAGGCTTTCATTACAATGATGGTATTAAAAAGCTTCGAAAGTTCATGAAAATCTGAGAGATGCTCGGGTTCCACCACACAAAAAGATTCACCCTTAGAGACTATTTCCATCTTAGCAACAGCTGAAGCTGCTAAAAAGGAGGCTATTCCAGGAATTATCTCAATTTCAATATCCTTAAGCCTCTTACTTAAATAGTTAAAGGTGCTAAATATGGAAGGATCACCTAAAGTAACATAAGAAACTGTCATTCCCTTTTTGATGTCTTCTCTAAGCCTCTTGGCAAGTTCATCATATCGACGGTTAAGATCCTCCTGAGAGTTTTTCATAGGAAAGCAATAAAAGCTAATTTTCCTATCATCTATGTAACTTTTTACAATTTCATAAGCAAGACTTTTTCCGAAAGCATCAGACTGAGGAACATAAACTTTATCTGATTTTTTAAGTATTTCCAATGCCTTAATGGTTAAAAGTTTGATATCTCCAGGACCAATACCAATTCCAAAAAGTTTCAAAATTCACCTCCTGATAACAACTCTTCAATCCTCTTAATGAATATATTAATGATTTTATTTTCCTCAGCCAAACCTCTGTTTATCTCATATATGTCCAAGCCTTCCTCCTTGAGAAGTGCCTTTATAGATTCCTTTTCTCCAAAGATGTCCTTTACAGCATGTCCTCCAGCCACTAACATGAAAGGTTTTAGAATTATCCTACTAAAATTTTTCTCCTTAATCCTTTTTGGCAAATCTTCTGCAAAGGGAAAACCTTTAATATTTCCAAAAAAAATCATGTCTCCATACCTTTTTCTCATATAGTACTCCATCTCTGCATAGGAACTACTAGCATAATTATCGTTTCCATGTCCCACATAGACCAAACATGCATTTTTACTTTTAGCTAAATAGACATCATCACCTAGGGCTTCAACTACTTCCATAAGATCTTCTCTATAATATTTCTTTGAAAGATTTGTTCCCAGAAGAGGTCTACCGAGAATAATTCTCCTTCTAAAACTGTCTTTATCCTTGATTTGTGAAATTTGTTCCACAGTGCTTTTAATACCCTCATATTCTTTTCCATGAAAAATAAAAAGTGGCTGAATTCTCAGGTCATAGAAATCACTATCAAAACACTCCCCCAGAATGTGAATTAAACCTTTAGCTTCAAATACCTCGTTAGGAATTTCCCTATTTATTTGATTTTTCTCTTTCTCATATAAATCCTTTAAATTTTTCCTTACATAGTTAGCAGTAAAGGAAAGGAAAGTATTATAATGGCGCTCTTTTATCACTTCAAAAATATTACAAATTCCTCTTAAAGCATTAATATCTGCAGTTCCAAAAGCTACTAATATAAGAGCTTTCTTATTCATATTCATAATTTTCTCCTTTCAAGTCCCTGAATATTTCGGCTCCAGAAAAATTAAAATGGGTAAAGCTGCCAAAACATCTCCTCTGAAGACAGCCATCTTGAAAACTCTCTGCTTTACCAAGTAGTTCTACTTTACTAACAAGAGGTTCTCTATTTTGCCTTATCTTAGAATATCTGAACTGATGCCCTAAATAGGTTTTCTCTCTAAATCTTGAATCATTAATGCTTATTTTTACATATCCTAACTTTTGAAGTGTATTGCAAAACTCAATATCCACATTAAAAATTCCCACCATAGGAAAATTTTGTGAGTCTATCCATAGACTTTTACTCAAATAAATAAAACCACCACATTCAGCAAGAACAGGCACACCCTCTTTCACTGCTTTAATTAAAGTTTCCTTTGTTTCAAAACTTTTACTGAGTAAATGAGCATAAAGTTCAGGATAGCCCCCACCAATATAGATAAAATGAGCTTCCCTGACAGGTTCGTTCCTCAAAGGGGAAAAATATCCTAAAATATAGCCTTCTTCTTCAAGTATATCTAAATTATTTTTGTAATAAAATGAGAAAGCCTTATCTCTTGCTATAAGGCAAATTTTAGGAGAAGATTTAAAAGACCGATCTTTACTGTAAGTTTGAGAATTAAAAGCTAAAGAAGCTGAAGTTATCTCTGTATCATAAATGAAGAAATTTAGCAATTCCTCCAACACTAAATTATCCTCTATAAATTCTGCCATAGTATCAAGATGATCTTCAAAATTTTCATCATCATTTACTAATCCAAGGTGTCTTTGTGGTATAAAGAGCCCTTTGTATTCTGGAATTACTCCTAAAAGCTTTGCTCCAGTATGGTAAGCCAAAGACTGAGAGATTCTTTCTTCTCTTAGATTATTTGCTTTATTAATAATTACTCCGATTTTACAGGTATAATTTTTCATTAACATCTCTATGCCCTTAATTAAAGCAGTAAAGTAAGTTAGAGAAGGAACATAATTTATAAGAAGAAGAATTGGTAAATTTAAGATCTTGGATATATGAGCAGAACTTCCAGTAAAATCAATGGTATCATAACTGTCAAATAATCCCATAACTCCCTCAACTACTGCTACATCATTTTGCACTAAGCCCTTCAAGAAATATTTTCTTATGTCTTCTTCTTTCATGAGAACTCTATCAAGATTGTAGGTATCTTTACCACTTGCCTTCGATAGAAGGGAGGTATCTATATAATCAGGACCTACCTTGTAGGTTTGCACTTTTTTGCCTCTCTTTACTAAAGCCCTAACAATACTTACAGCAAAAGTTGTTTTTCCACAGCCACTATGGGGAGCTGTTATTATAAATGCTGATTTCATGGCTTTTTTTCTCCTTCCCCTGAATATAAAATTTCTTCAGGCAAGGGTTTAGTAAGATAACCATATTTAGCTAAAAGGAGTATATTCCTAATGAAAATTGGCATTGTCTCCTCAAGTTGATGACTTTCCAATAAGTTCTTATTTCGTATGTATAAAATTTCGTCTGCTAAAGAAACAAACTCTCCTAACTCATGACTTGTAATTATGACCGTTTTATTTTTGCTCTTCAAATCAAGTATATAGTCAGTGATAAATCTTCTACCCTCTGAATCCATTCCAGAGTAAGGCTCATCAAGAAGAGCAACCTGAGGATTTAGAATTGACAGACCAGCCATGGCTACTTTCTTTTTTTCACCGTAACTAATCTCATCAGTTTTGCGATTTCTCAGGTCATAAATGCCATATTTTTTTAATGCCTCCTCTACCTTAAATTCTAATTGTTGAGATGACATTCCAAGAAACTTAGGATAAATAGCCACATCATCCTTTACAGTTAATCCCACTATTTGATAATCAGGATTCTGAAAAAGCAAAACTATTTTTTGCCTTAAATCATATAACCATTTTTTAGAATAATCATAGGGTTTGCCCTCAAAAAATAATTCTCCAGTGCAAGGTTTGTAAAGTCCTTGAATAAGATATAAAAGTGAAGTTTTTCCACTTCCATTCTCTCCAAGAATAAGATAAATCTTGCCTCTTTCAAAATTTTTTGTTAGATTCTTAAAAATCTCTTTGAAACTTACCTTTTTAAAAGTAACTAACACATTTTTATCCATTATATAATCCCAATAAAACCAACAAAAAACCAAGGATGCTACAGATCACAACCTGCTTTTTATTAGTCTCTCTCTCTTCAATCATAAAAGTATAAAAAGAATCAATACATCGGGATTGAGCTACTAAGGAGACATGTTTTATATCCTCCATCATTTTTCTAAATAAAAGACCTATGAAAAGACCACTGGAGTAAAGATCCCTTCGTAACTTAGAAAAAAGATTTCTCGAATTCATAGTCTGTAATATTATTTCGGCATTTTTCCTCAAAAGGGAAAGAGCCATTAATGATATGGCAGTAATTTCAAGTAAAGTAGAGGGAAATTTAAATTTATGGAAAGCAGATAAAATTCCTTTATAACCGGTTGATAAGGAAATATTAATGAGAAATAGAGTTAAAGTGGTAACCCGTAGAAAAAGATGAACAAAATTTCTCACATCAACCCTGAATCCATCCATGATAGTTGTGGAAGCAAGCAAAGCATTGAATGCAATGAATAGGAAAAGTAAAAAAAACTTAGTTAAAATATTCCTCTCTTTCGCTTTCCTTAACAGGAGATATAGCAGTCCAAGAGCTAAAAATAGCAATAGATATATGTTTTTATTAACAAAAGAAAAAATTACAAGACTGAAAAATAAGATTATTCCCGCCAGAGGATCAATCTGTCCCTTTATCATTAACCCTTTTTCCCTTTAAATATCCCATAACATAACCCATAATTCCTGCTCCAATTGCAGCCTGAAGAGTAAAAAGCAAAGATTCAATCTCTCCACTGGGTGGCTCAAATATTGGTTGAAACCATCTTTTGTAATCTTTCGCTAACATTTCAATGTGTTTCTGAACCAAAGCATCAGTACCGGAGAATTTTTCTCCTCTTTCATATTCAGAAATATAAAAAAAGGGGGAAATCATGAGAAAAATAGCAATAAAAAGGAAAATAAGATTTTTTTTCATAGGATGCCTCCCTTTTTGCTAAATAATCCTATCTCATTATCTTTTAGTGATGTTAAAATATAGCTTAATGCCACCACTGATAATAAACCTTCTATCACTGCTATAGGCACCTGAGTTGCGGCAAAAATAGAAGCAAATTTAATGAAAGAACCAAAAACACCAGCCGTAGGTTCCGGGAAAGCCAATGCTAATTGCCATGAGGTAACCACATAGGTCAGCAAATCAGAGGCAAAAACTGAAAAAAAGATTATAAATTTACTTTTAATATTTAATTTTTTAAAGAAAACATAAAGAAAATAAGCTGAAAAAGGTGCAGCAATTCCCATAGCAAAGAGATTTGCACCAAGCGTAGTTAAACCTCCGTGAGCCAAAAGAAGTGCTTGAAAAGATAAAACAATAAAACTTATAGGAACCATCACAGAAGGTCCAAATAATATAGCTCCTAAGCCTACTCCTGTTGGATGCGAACAACTGCCAGTGACTGAGGGTATTTTTAGAGAGGAAAGCAAAAAAACAAAGGCTGCAGCAAAACCTAGCAAGAGTTTATGGTTAGCAGAAAGATTCATTTTTATCCTTACCTTTCTTATACCATATATTAAAAAAGGTAATGAAAGGACACTCCAAAATAATGATTGTTTTATAGGTAGAAAACCTTCCATTATGTGCATGAAATGTACCTCCTTTTAGGTTATAAAAAATTTTTTAGACAGATAAGTAGAATTATTTAGTGTGACTAATAGATATGACCATATAGACCTCCCTTATCCTCGTAAGGATTCTTACGAATGGGTATCCTGGCTCACCATCCTCCTACTTGCCTGCCTTCCCATTGGTGTCTTACCAACAGTGGCATTAAAGACATCTCAATTGAGATGTCTTTTGGCTTTCGTCCGGTTCACAGTTGCGGGACAGCGCCGGATTTTCACCGGACTTCCCCATTTCGTAATCTGTTTTATCATAACACAACACCTCTCTTATGTCAAATAATTGCTATTTGTTGATTTACAGAAATGAAAGTTTTAAGGGTGTTTTTGAGAGTTATTAGAAAGACGCCATAAGATATCTTTTAAATAGTAAATAATAATTAAACCAGGAATTGCAAGCAGGAATGTGATAAAATAAAAAACTGTCCAACCTAACTGTTCTACCACAAACCCAGAGGTAGGACTAATCATAACCCTTCCTAAAGATGCAAAAGAGGACAAAAAAGCATATTGAGACGCGGCAAACTTACGGTCACAAAGGCTCATCAAAAGTGCTAAAAAAGCTGTAGTTCCCATTCCGCCTGTAAGGTTTTCAATTATAACAGTGAGGGTAAAGAAAAGAAAACTTTTGCCAATTAATGCCAATACCATAAACAAAAGGTTTGATAAAGCCTGAAACACTCCAAAAAGAATCAAAGCTCTGAAAAGGTTAATTCTTGTAAGGATAATTCCTCCCAGTAAAGA
Organism: uncultured bacterium; assembly: GCA_937998865.1. Classification (GTDB taxonomy): domain Bacteria; phylum Nitrospirota; class Thermodesulfovibrionia; order Thermodesulfovibrionales; family Thermodesulfovibrionaceae; genus Thermodesulfovibrio. The sequence continues at coordinate 12,938 of CALLBR010000002.1, read as the reverse complement.
TCCTATCATAGCAGAGAGAAGTCCACCAATTTTATTAATAGTGCCAACTTCTGTAAGAGAAAAACCTAAACCTCTAATGAAAAAAGCTGTACTGAGAGAGCTTGCGTAAGCATCCCCCAGTTTATACAGCACAATGAACATTAAGATAAGCAAGCTACTGTCTCTTTTTAATAGATCTCTAAAAGGCTCAATAAAAGATTCTTTCAAGGTGGTAGGTTTTTTTATTCCCTCAGGTTCTGCTGCAATTAAAGTGGAAATTATACCCAAAATCATTAGGGAAGAAATAATGAAAAGAGCTATTTGCCAACCTAAATAGTCAGCCAGCAATAGGCATAAACCACCAGATAAAATCAAAGCCACCCTATAGGCTGTAACAGCAAAAGAAGCACCTAATCCCCTATCTCTTGGCTTAAGAATTTCTGTTCTATAGGCATCTATAGAAATATCCTGAGAAGCTGATAAAAAAGCTACTAAAAAGGCTAAAATGCAGAAAAAGAGAAGATGTTGAGGTGTTATAGCAATCATTAAATAAAGTCCTAAAAAAATTAGTATTTGGCATATCAAAATCCATCCCTTTCTTCTGCCTAAGGGGGGAAGGCTGTATCTGTCAAAAAAAGCAGACCAAAGAAATTTGAAACTGTAAGGAAAAGTAAGAAAAGTAAGAACTCCAATGGTTTTAATATCAATTCCCTCTGAGGTTAGCCATGCTTGAAGTGTACTACTTATTAGAGGAAAAGGAAGTCCTGAGGAAAAACCAAGAAGAGTAATAACTATGAAATCTTTTGCTCTTCTATTCACTTAACTAACTTTACTGGAAGTTTTCCGCTATTTTTTAGTCCTTCCTTAAAGGACTCTAAAAAAGCTATCAAAGCTTGTTCATTAGAATCGTATAACAGAACTACTGTCTTTGCCTTTTCAATTAAGAAGGGTGTAAGCACATAGGGATTACCAAAATTAACCAAAATTGTGGGATACTTTGCAACTATTTTTTCTATGAAAACCTTATCTTCCTCTTCAATGTCATACTGTCTTTTACCTCCTTTAATATCAGTAAAAATAGCAATAAGAGGGATAGAGTCATTGGCAGAGAAAGATTTCAAATCAGAGACTTTACCAAAATTTTCCACAAACAAATCCTTTAAATTTTCATTATAAAAGCCTACCAAATAAGGAGTGACTTTAGTGATTCCCGTTAATTCATTTTTTAGAACAGTAAGTGAACGCTTGAATGCATCATTAACTAAATAATCCTTATCTTTAGATAATTTAAAAAGTTTACCTCTCCTTCTTAGATTTCTTGTAAAAGCAGTAACCATTTTATGGGCTGTCCATATTGTCTTTTCTCCAATAAAACCCTTTTTAAGATTTCTTAAAATCTCCTCTTTAGCTTCATAGGGATCTTCAGGATGTAGAATTACATGAGCTCCCTCTTTTATAGCTGAAGCATTACAATGAGGGTAATCTTTAAGAGCCCTCATATTCATAGCATCAGTAAGAATTAACCCATTAAAATTTAAGTTTTTTCTAAGTAATTCCTTCATTATTTTTCCAGATAAGGTAGCAGGTTTGCAGTCAAAGTGAGGCAAAAGTAGATGACCTACCATAATTGCAGGAATTCCTTCATCTATAACAGCTTTAAAGGGTTTAAGATGGCTGGAATCGTAATCTTCAATAATTGGAAGATGGAGATGAGAGTCAATTTTTGTTCCACCATGACCTGGAAAATGTTTACCACAAGTAGCTAATCCATATTTCTTAAAAGTTTTAATGAGAAAAGTTCCGTAATAGGAAACCAATTGAGGATCATCAGAAAAAGCTCTGGTACAAATTATAGGGTTTAGCCTTTCACTATTTACATCTAAAACAGGAAGGAGGGCAAGATTTATCCCTAAATCAAAGGCCTCATTAATTACTAAAGAGTATAAATTTTCAAGTTCTAAGAGATCTTTCATTGAATCAAAACCAGCTGCTATTGCCATCTGACAAGGTATAATTGTTCCCTTATTTATCTGTTGTCCAACTCCTCTCTCCATATCTGAGGCAATAATAAGGGGTTTTAAAGATTTGCTTTGAAGATGAAATAAGAATTCTTTTACCTCTTCATACTCTCCACCAAAAAGAACAAATCCTCCTATGCCATCATCAACCAATTTTTTTATATACTTAGAGTAGACTTGATCAGAAATTTTGTCTCCATCAAGTCTTGCAATGATAAGGCTTAAAATTAAGTTTTCAAGATTTTTCATAAAAACATATTATGAAGAAAAAACTTTCACCTTTGCAAGAACAAAACTAAGATTAAATCTTACAAATAGAAAAAACTCACCCTATAAGATCTTATGGGTTTTCTCTCTCAATAATTACCAAAATAAGCTCAAGACGCAGAGAGCAATTGTAACATCAGGGCATTTAAGGTCTTTACTTTTAAAATTCCAGAGGAATATAATAATAATTTTTTCAAATTTTGTGATATACTGAATTATAAAACCCCAGGAGGTTGTCTATGGTAGACAGAGAAAAATTAGAGGAGGAAATAAGGCAAGTTGCCTATGAAATTTATGTTCGCAGCGGATGTTGTCAAGGAAGAGATTTAGATAACTGGCTTGAAGCTGAGAGAATAGTATTAGAAAAATACAGATTAATAAATCAAGAAAGTGAAAAGGAAGTAGAACAAAAAGAAACAAAAAAAAGATCTTACAAAAGACAAGGATCAAATAAAGAGGAGGGAAAAACGAAAAGAAAGTCCAAAAAATTATGAAGGAAGCTCAATTTTATGAAAAATTAGAAGACAAAAAAGTCCAGTGTAATCTTTGCAATCATCACTGCCTAATTTCCAATGATGGTAGAGGAATTTGCGGAGTAAGGGAAAACAAAGAAGGTATACTCTATAGTCTTGTTTATGGAAAAATAATAGCTTATCATGTGGATCCCATTGAGAAAAAACCTCTTTTTCACTTTTATCCAGGTACTGCTTCATACTCTATTGCTACAATAGGGTGTAATTTTCGATGTCTTCACTGTCAAAATTATTCCATATCACAATATCCTAGATTATATAAGGACATTCCTGGTGAGGATTTTACACCAGAAGATGTTATCAAAGAAGCAAGAGCAAGTGGTTGCAAGAGTATTTCCTATACCTACACTGAACCTACCATATTTTTTGAGTTTGCCCTTGACTGTATGGTTCTTGCTAATAAAAATGGTATTAAAAATGTTTGGGTAAGCAATGGATACATGAGTGAGGAAGTGATAAAAACTATTTATCTCTATCTGGATGCTATAAATGTGGACTTAAAAGGTGATGAAGATTTCTACAAAAAAATATGTGGTGCCAAATTAGAACCTGTAAAGAAAAGCATAAAATTACTCAAAGAATTAGGAGTTTGGGTTGAAGTAACTACTTTGGTAATTCCTGAATTGAATGACTCAGAGGAATTTCTAAAAGAAACTGCTCGTTTCCTTGTTTCCATAGATCCTTCTATACCTTGGCATGTCACTCAATTTTATCCTACTTATCAACTCTTGAATAAACCCAGGACTCCTGTGGAAAGCCTAAGAAAAGCGAGAGATATAGGACTTAAAGAAGGTTTGAAGTTTGTATACACAGGAAATATTCCTGGTGAAGGAGGAGAAAATACCTATTGTCCTAATTGTAAAAATCTTGTTATAGAAAGATTTGGCTTTTTCATAAATAAAGTTAATATGAAAGGATCCCGCTGTCTTAATTGCGGGACCCTTATAGAGGGAGTTGGATTACCTTAAAGTTTATAGTTTATTTTTCTAAGAAATTCTTTTCTTTTTTGACGATCTTCCTCAGTTTCAACCCCTTTTGGTGGAAATCCATCAACTACTCCTAAAATACCTCTTCCTTGCTCTGTCTCTGCCACTATCACCTGAAGAGGATTTGCAGTGGCACAATAGATATGGCAAACTTCTTGACAATTCTTAATAGAATTCAAAACACTTATGGGAAAAGCACCTCTCATTAATATACAAAAAACATGCCCAGCACCTATATTATGGAGATTCTTAATGCAAAATTCTCTGAGCTCCTCATCGTTGCTCTCTGAACGAATTAAGCAGGGTCCTGAAGCCTCTGTAAAGGCAACAGCAAATTTAGCATGAGGAATATGCGTAGCTAAAATTTCAAAAAGATCCTCTGCTGTTTTAATAAAATGAGTTTGACCCAAAATAATATTACAGCCTTCAGGGATTTCAACTTTGATGCTCTTAAGCTCCATAGGAAACCTCCTAAAAAAGATTTTTTATAAATTATAACCAAGGCAAAAGTGCTGTGGCAATTTATGAAATTTTTATTGATAATAAAATTTTAAGAGCTCCACACCCCAAAAAAGACTATTTATAGCGCCTATGGATAAGAAAGGTCCGAAAGGAACTTTTCTACTCCCTGTTTTTTTCAAAATTATTAGTCCTACAATAGCTCCAAAGAGACTACCTATAAAAATAGTTAAAAGTGCCTTTTGCCATCCTAAAAAAGCACCAATTGCAGCATTTAGCTTAATATCCCCTCCACCCATTCCACCTTTACTAAGAAGAGCTACTAAATAAAGACTTCCTCCACCTACTAATACACCTAAAAGGGACTCTTTCCAGTCAGTAATAAGAATATTTGAAGAATGAGGTAAAAAAGAAAGGATTAGACCAGCTAAAAGAAGCGAAATTGAGAGAGAGTCAGGAATAATTTGAAAATCAATATCAATAAAGGAAATTACAATTAAAGTGGAAAGGAAGAAAAAAACAAAAGGCAATGCAATATCAAAACCAATATGTAAGTAACTTAATAGGTAGAGAATACTATTAAGGCTCTCTACAATTGGATATCTAACGCTAATTTTTTCCCCACAATAAGCACACTTTCCTCTAAGAAGGATAAAACTTAAAAGAGGTATATTATGCCAAGGCTTTATGGTATTTCTACAAGAGGGACAAAAAGAGTAAGGCTTTATTATGGATATTTTTCTGGGAATCCTGTAGATACATACATTTAGAAAAGACCCAACTATGAAGCCTATAAGCAGGATTATAGCAATCTCCATTAATCAATACTCCCAAGATCAGAAATCTTTTTCTTATTGTTTTCTATTTCACTGTCAATTTCTTTTAATTTTCTAAGGAGTGGTAGAAACTCCTCATCAGACAGTTCAAGAGAGGTTTTGCCAGATTTATAAACCTTTGTTCCTAATTCAATGAGTACTTTATCCCTTTCTTCATTCAATTTGTTTAATTCCAATAAAAGCCTTAAAATGTTGATCTCTCTCTTTAGTCTATCAGAGAGGGTTTGAGCCCAGAATTTAAAATTCTTCCATCCCTTTAAAAAATCTCTTTTTATGATATCTATCATTCTTCAACCTACTTGATGAAGATGCCTTATTTTTAATTTAACCCCCAAGGAATTAGCTATTTCCTCACATTTTTTAACATCAACTCCCTCCACATCTACCACTGTTACTTGAACATAGGGCACGTTTTCTCTTGCATCTTTTATGAATTCAATAAGGCTCTCATATGCATTGGGATAAATAGGATGGCAAATTTTATTATAGGTTTCTTTATCCTGCGCATTAAGGCTTATAGATATGGAATCGATAAGTCCTTTTAGCTCTCCCATGATTCTTCGTCCATGTATTAAATTTCCATGACCATTAGTATTTATCCTTACTTTTCCACCTCTTTCTTTAACCCATTTAGCAACTTTTTTTATTAAATCAAGTCTTAGAAAAGGCTCTCCATAGCCACAAAAAACAACCTCTTTATAATCCTTTGGATCTCCTATGGCTTTGATAATTTCATCTTCTGTTGGTTCTTTCCTTAATCTTAAATTATGCCCTTTTACATAATCTGTGTGAAATCTTACACAAAACTTACAAACATTAGTACAGCGGTTTGTAATGTTTAAATAAAGGGTATCCCTTATCTTGTAGGCTATCTGCCCCTCTGGTATTTCTCCTATTTTGAAAAGTCTCTTAGCATTTACAGAAGTGATTCTCTCCATATCTTCTAAATTTACTCCCCTTAATTCTGCCAAAGTTTGGGCTATATGAATGAGATAAGATGGTTCATTTTTCTTACCTCTATGAGGCTCAGGAGCAAGATAAGGAGCGTCAGTCTCTATGAGAAGATAGTCATCCGGAACTATCCTTGCTACTTCTTTAATTTTATTTGCATTTTTGAAGGTAACAACTCCAGAAATTGATATGAAAAATCCTAAGTCTATATAGCTTTTAGCCTGCTGCACATTTCCGCTGAAACAATGCATAACTCCTAATTTTATTTCGGATTCCTTCAGAATATTGTAAGTATCTTCATAGGCTTCTCTTGAATGAATTATTACGGGCAAACCAATTTCTCTTGCTAACTGCAGTTGAGCTTGAAATGCCTTTATTTGTTGATTCCTTGGTGAATTATTATAATAATAATCAAGTCCAATTTCACCTATTGCCACAACCTTAGGATGTCTACTCTTCTCAAATATCTCCCTCATAAGAGAATCATCTAACTGGACTGAATCATGGGGATGAATTCCCACAGTAGCATAAACCATTTCATATGTCTCAGCAATTTTAATTGCTTCGTCAATACTTTCTTTGTCAGAGCTAATTGTTATAATATTCCTTACCCCTGCTTGCTTGGATCTCTCCATTACTTCATCTAAGTTTTCAAACATTTCGAGATGACAATGGCTATCAATCATGCTCCAAATTTCTTCAACCTAAGAGAATTTGCTAATACAAGAGGCATAATAGCTGTAGCAGGAATTATCCCTAATTCTCCCTTTAAACATTCCCTCTCAGTAAAAGCATTACAAACACCACCAAGAACATAGGGAGATTTAATAAGAAGCGGTACTGGATGCCAACTATGTGATTTCATTAAAGCTGGAGTACTATGATCCCCTGTTATTACTAAAACATGAGGATTTAAAGAGAGAATTTCTGGCAAATACTTGTCAAATTCTTCAATTTTCTTTACTCTTCCATCAAAATTGCCATCTTCACCAAAAGAGTCAATTTTTTTAATATGAACAAAGAGAAAATCATATTCTTTGTAAACTTCTTTCAATACCTCTACCTCTTCCCTAATGTCACCTTCTACTGATAGAGTATCCATGCCAAGCAGTTTAGTAATTCCTCTATACATGGGGTATACTGCAATGGAACAAGCCTTAAGCCCATATTTCTCATAAAAAGTGGGAAGGGATGGCAGAGCTGAGAAACCTCTTAATAATAAAAAATTTGCCTTCTCCTCATTTTTTAGTATTTCCCTTGACATCTCAATAAATTTTTTTGCTATCTTAGCTACTTTTATGGATTCATTATTTAGGGGTTCTGGATCAAGGGGAGCTTTACCTTCTTTTTGTGGATCAGTGTCCTTAACCATTGCTTCCCTTTCAGAAACATTGTTTTCAAATCTAAAAACAAGACAAAATCTATGTTCCTTCCCAGGTTTAAGGATCACATCAACTCCGTCTATCTGTCTTATTTTCTCTGACAATATTTGAGTAAGCTGAATGTTCTTTTCTGTTGGAATTCTTCCAGCTCTTCTATCTGTTATTATTCCTTCTTTTATAGTGGAGTAATTGCATCTCACTGCTACATCAGTTTTTCGTAGTTCCACTCCTAGTCCTAAGGCTTCTAAAACTCCTCTTCCTATTTCATACCTCAAAGGATCATAACCAAAAACTCCAAAATGACCCGGCCCGCTTCCAGGAGTAATACCATATCCTACAGGAATGTGAAGTCCACAAGCAGAACTTCGAGCTAAACTATCTAAGTTAGGCTTATTGGCAGTCTCAAGTTCTGTCTTTCCATCCAAAGGTAAACCGCCTAATCCGTCAAGAAGAATAAAAAATATTTTTGTGTTATTACTCTGAATGAGTTTTGATATATCCATAAAAAGCCTCCTCCTGGTACGATTAAATTAATAATAACAAAAATAAGCCTTAAGAGGAAAATTAATTTGATAATTAAGCATTATTATAGCTAAAATATTCAAATGTGTGTAATTGATTTCCATTGTCATGCTTTTCCCGATGAAATTGCTGAAAAAGCAATGGCAAAGCTTCAACAAGATTGCTCTGTAAAAGCTGTCTTAGATGGTAGACTAAATTCTCTTCTTAAGTCAATGGATAGATGTGGTATAGAAAAAGCTGTCTTGTGTAATATCGCCACCAAGCCAGAGCAATTTCAAGCTATCTTAAAATGGAGTAAAAATATTCGATCAGAAAGAATTATTCCTCTTCTTTCTATTCATCCCTTAGATGGGGAAATGAAAGAACATATAAAAATAATAAAAGAAGAGGGATTCTTAGGCATAAAAATGCATCCTTTTTATCAAGACTTTGCCATAGATGATGAAAAAGTTTTTGGAATTTATGAAGCTCTTGTAAAAGAAGATTTATTTATTGTAATGCATTGTGGCTATGATATAAGTTTTCCTCCCTGGGACATTGCCTCTCCAAGAAGAATTATTAATGTAATTAATAAATTTCCTGAGCTTAAGTTTATTACTACCCATCTTGGAGCATGGAAACAATGGGATGAAGTAGAAGAAATGATAATAGGGAAAAAAATTTATATAGAAATATCCTTTTCCTTTGGATGGCTATCTAATGAAAAAATAAGGGACTTTTTATTGAAGCACCCAGCAGACTTCATACTATTTGGAACAGATTCTCCTTGGGCAGATCAGTGCAAAGAAATAGAAAACTTAAGAAATCTCTCTCTTTCTCAGGATCTTATTGATAAAATTTTACATTCAAACGCAGAAAAGCTATTAGGTTGTCCATGATTGTAAAAATTCCTAAATCAATGTTTTTAAGTCTAAAAGACTTCTATAAAGACGAAGGTATATATCTAAGTGCTGCTCTTGCTTTCTTCTCAATACTTTCCATTATTCCTTTGAGTATGTTTATAGTTAATATTCTTGTAAGTTTCACACAAGAAGAAACTATTGCAAGATTTGTCTATAATAAGCTTCTTTTTCTCTTTCCTAACATAGAATTCCAAATTATAAAGGAGATAAAAAAACTTCTTATGGCAAGAGGCATAAGCGAAATATCTTTAATACTATATGGGATTTTTTCCATTCAACTTTTTACAGCCATTGAGTTTTCCTTGAATAAAATATTTAGAGTACCAAAAAAAAGGCACCTCTTTTTTTCCTTATTACTATCTACTTTTATTGTTCTCCTAATTATATTCGTGGTAGGAGCCTCTTTTGCTATTTCATATATAATAAAAATATCAGGAACTCACATGGCAACTGAGATAAATACAATTATGAAGATTTTTTTAAAATATGTAGTTACTTTTTTGCTTATTTTCACTGTTATTGTTTGCCTTTATAAATTTTTACCAAACAAAAAAGTAAAAACCTCCCCTGTGCTCATTGGTAGTTTTATAACCACCATATTAATTGAAATAGCAAAATATTTATTCACCTTTTATGTATCTAACGTAATTAAAATTAGCACTCTTTATGGTTCCATATCTACCTTTTTGGCTGTTTTAATGTGGCTCTTTTATGCTTGGGCAGTTTTTCTATATGGTGCAGAATTAATAGCTAATTTGGAGAAGAAAAAATGAAAGTAGCTTTAACAATAGGCGGTTCTGATCCTACAGGAGGAGCTGGAATTCAGATGGATTTAAAGGTTTTTCAAGCATTAGGTGTTTACGGAACAGCTGTAATTACTGCTCTTACTGCTCAAAATACCAAAGTCTTCAAAAAAATTCATTCTGTATCAGCAGAAATGATTGATTACCAATTTAGAGTTCTTCTTAATGATATAAAACCCTATTCTGCAAAAACTGGTATGATATATAGTGAAGAAGCTTTAGAATGCATAGTAAAGAACATAAAAAAATACAAAATTAACAATCTTATTATTGATCCTGTAATAAACTCATCAACGGGAAGAAGATTAATTCAAAAAAAAGCATTAAAAAAACTCAAAGAACAGCTAATTCCCCTATCAAAAGCAATTACAGCCAATATTCCTGAAGCAGAAATTCTTGCCAATATGAAAATTAACACAAGGGAAACTATATTAGAAGCTGCAAAGAGAATTAAGGAGATGGGGACAGAAATGGTAATTATCAAGGGAGGACATGGGCAACAAAAAGCTTCAGATTTTCTTTATGATGGAAAAAATTTATTTGTTGCAGAGGGAGAAAAGTTTATGGGACAATACCACGGAACAGGATGTGCCTTCTCCTCTGCCTTTGTTGCCTTTCTATGTCTTGGCTATGAGCCTGAAAAAGCTCTTCACGCCTCTAAAAATTTTGTAAAAAATGCTATAAGAAACGCCCTTAAAATTGGCAAAGGTATGTATTTATTAAAAATATAAGGAGGATCGCTAAATGGAGGAAAAAGTCCTTTTAAAAACGAATATTCAAGATGCAAAATTCATAAGAAGTGGTAAAGTAAGAGACCTTTACGAAATAGATGATTTTTTACTCATAGTTGCTACAGATAGAGTATCTGCTTTTGATGTGGTGCTACCCAATGGAATTCCTGAAAAGGGAAAAATATTGACGCAAATTTCTCTATTCTGGTTCAACCAATTTAGAGATTTAGTAGAAAATCATGTAGTTACTGCCAATGTAGATGAATATCCTTCAGTTTTAAGGAAGTATAGAGATGTTCTTGAAAATAGGAGTATGCTTGTCAAAAAAGCAAAGCCTCTTCCAGTGGAATGTATTGTTCGTGGCTATATTAGTGGTTCTGGTTGGAAGGAATATGAAAAAAAAGGTAGCATTTGTGGTATAAAATTACCATCAGGCCTTGTTTTGTCTCAAAAACTTCCTGAGCCAATTTTTACTCCCAGTACAAAGGCAGAAGAAGGTCATGACATTAACATAACCTTTAGAGAAACAGTAGAAATTCTCGGAGAAGAAACTGCTAATACTGTAAGAGAACTGTCCTTAGCTATATACAAAAGAGCCTCAGAGTTTGCAGAAAAAAAAGGCATAATCATCGCAGATACTAAAATGGAATTCGGATTTTATGATGGAAAATTGATCCTAATAGATGAGCTTCTTACTCCTGACTCATCGAGATTTTGGTCAATGAGAGATTACTGTCCTGGCAAACCTCAAGAAAGCTATGATAAACAAATAGTTAGAGATTATCTAGTTTCCATAAATTGGGATAAAAAACCACCAGCTCCAGTTCTACCCTATGAAATAGTTCAGAAAACTGCAGAAAGATACAAGGAAATATTTAAGATTCTAACTTCTTAAGAATATCTCTCAGGAGAGCTAAATTTTTTCTGTCATCCTCTAAGCTTTTTTTTGGTGTTTCAAGGATAAGGGGAAGAGATGATAATTCCTTTATTTTCAAAAATTTTTTAAGACCTTCCTTTCCTATGGCACCTTTTCCAAGATGTTCATGCCTGTCAATACCAGAACCCACCTCTGCTTTTGAATCATTCAAATGAATTAATTTGATAAGGTTAAAATCTCCGTATTTTTCAATATCTTTTATCAAAATCTCTATACCCTCCTCTTTTCTAAGATCATAACCTGCAGCGAAGAGATGACAAGTATCAATACACAGACCTCCTACCTGAGAAGTTTGAACCTTTTCATAAGTTTCAAATAAATCCTGAATTCTTGCAGTAATTTTGCTTTTGGCTGTATTTTCAATAAGAATTTTACAATTTAGATTATCCTCTATTTTTATAAATCCTTCTTTTGTTTTTGCATAAATTTCTTCTTTCCCCATATCTTTATTATCTTTTAGATGTAAAACATAAAAATCTGCTTCTAAAGCCTCTGCAAGATAAATCTCTCTCTTAAGGAGAAATCTTGATGAAGCCACAGTTTTAGGTGTTGATGAAATAAGATTTATCAAATAGGGAGCATGAATTACTAAAGGATTCAATCCATGGATTTGTCTTTGTTTTTTAAATTCTTCGATTAAATTTTTATCCACTTGGGGAATTTCCCAAACTTTTGGACTATGGAGAAATATCTGGAAAGTAGAACATTTTAGTTCGGCTGCCTCAAAAATTGCATTTATTAGAGTATCTTTAATTGATGTATGAACACCTATGGGCCTCATAAAACAAAAAAGGCGACGGCCGGATTCGAACCGGCGAATGGCGGTTTTGCAGACCGCTCCCTTAGCCACTTGGGTACGTCGCCAATAAAAAAGCGGGCGACGGGATTCGAACCCGCGACCCCAACCTTGGCAAGGTTGTGCTCTACCAGCTGAGCTACACCCGCATTTAATTCAATTTTAACTTTAATCCCCCTAAAATTTCAAACAGCCTTTAAGGTCTTCAAATTAATGATTTTCAGATTATCATAAATAGTAAATTCCTGTCAATCCAATCCCTTAAAGCATCACTATCTGCCTTGATTGCCTTAGCAAGGGCCTACCTCTTATTTCTGCTTTTATTCATTGATATTCTTGCAATGAAAAGGAAGTGCCTTAGGAGTCAAAATTTTTCTTATTCTACGTTGAAACTATTCTTCATCCCTTAAGAGGAAGATAATCTCTTCTTTTTGCTATTTCCCTTTGAGATAGTCTATTTAGTTCAATAAAATCAAGATATGTTTTTTCCATAATCATTTTTTATGTTTTTAGCAATTCTCTTTAATAGTGTTGATTCTCCAGCCCCATGAGGACCTAAAAATAGACTTCCTTTTCCCCTAAACTACAAAACGATTTTCAATTTTAAGCCTTTTTTAAAACCTCTCTTTTTTATAATTAAATAAAAAATAGAAGAGCACCTGCAAAGGATGTAATTATGCCTTAAGTATTTTTACCTGTCTTTTCAGTTTTCACTCCTTAAGGGTTCATATTCAATGTAAGGTTTTATATCAAGAATTGGTGTTCCATCATACATATCAACTCTTTTTACTCTTATTGTATTTCCTTTCACATCAAGCACCTCCAGAACGGAAAGC
>CALLBR010000001.1 GCA_937998865.1 uncultured bacterium | reverse complement strand
TTTTCCACGTTTGTAAGAGGCACAGTTGTCCAGTCTATGAAATATCCTCCTGCTGTGCCAGGAGTATTAAGGATTCTTCCATCAAAGGCAAGAGTAATTCTTCTTGCTCCAAAGCCTCTTATCTTTATTGAATCATCATCCAAAGCACCGCCAATCTCCTGCAGTCTCTGCACATCTACTCCAGCTTGTCTGAATAATGCTCCGTCAAGGTTAGAGCTTATTCCCTGTAGTAAAAGTTCAGGTATAACAAATGTTGCATTAGGAGTAGTCATCTCTTCTTTAATTTTCTCTTCAGATACAGTGATTTCATCAAGTTGATAAATTTTTGTAATATCTTCTGCATAGGATAGAGTAAAAATGGAAAGTAAGATCAAAAAGATCAAAAAGATCATCTTATCCTCCTCCAATAAAAGATTTTTACTACGGCATAATCTTTAAGATAGAAATGTTCTCCCTTATAGTATATAGATTTTAAGAGTTCTTCTTTTTCCCAATAAAGAAGTTCTCTTCGGTGCCTCCACTCCCAATGTTCAAAAACTTCCTTAAGGTTATGATATACAAAGGAGCTTTCACAAATATAGGAATACTTAAAGATCAATGAGTATTCAGGATAGATAAAATTAATACTTCGATAGTCTAAATTTTTCTCAGTAACGAGAAAAACTCCTTCAATTTGAGAGTTAAAAAGCTTAAATAAAGAGCCTTCAAGTCCATACTCTGTAAGATGCAAGCTATTACATGCTAAAGCAAGCTGGAAATCTTGAAGCTCAAAATACGCTAAATCTTCAAAGCGTCTTGCATCTATTTTTATGTTTATTCCGTATTTTAGAGAGTTTTCATAGATGTACTTTTGCATGGAATCTGAAGGTTCCAAAGCTACTACATTACAGCCTGTCTTCATTAAGTGAAAACTTAGGACACCATCACCTGCTCCTATATCAAGGACTTTTATGCCCTGAGGTAGTAGATTTGAGAGAATAATTTTTATGGGCTTATGATAAGTATTATGCTTACGCCAAAGCTTATACCATCTTGCATTCTCATTCCAGTAATAAATCTCTTTTATCTCATTAGCTAACATACTCAAATAAAAAAGCCACGGCTTAGGGCTTCTGCCCAAACCGTGGCCTTCATGACCACTTATAAAATATTTTAAAGCTTAAAATTACTCAGTCTTCTGACTGAATAATGATTTATATATTAATGAATTCTCGTTCCTTTGTCAACTCTTTTTATTACTTCTGTGAGTATTAGGTAAAATAGTACACCTATGACACTCTCCTTATTAATAATAAGACTCTCTAAAGAAGGAAGCCCTTCTAAGAAAAATTATCTCTTATCTCAGAAAAGAGAATTAAGTTTACCTTCAGATACTATCTTGCCCACTCAATTAAAATGATAGAGACTTGCTACCTTTTTCTTGTCATTGAAAGCCTGTCTTCCCTACTGTATGTTATTTCGAGCAGTACGAAAGAATGCGAAGCAATCTCTCTGTAAACTTCCCCTTAAAAGAGCATACAGGAGATTGCTTCGGAGAATTTTAAGCATCCCTCAAAATATTCTTTAGTTCCTCTACGGTAAGTTCATATTTCTTTTTACAAAAATAACATTCAATTTGTATAGTTTTACCCTCTCTTATCATTTCCTCTATTTCAAATTTCCCCAGTGTTATTACTGCCCTTATTACTCTATCTTTTGAGCAAGGACAGTTATAGGCTACTTTACTTCTTTGTAATATTTCTATCGGAAGTCCTGTAGCTTCCTCTAACATTTGCAGGGGGTCTAATCCTTGAAGAATCATAGAGGAAGAAGAATTACATCTCTGAAGCTTTCTTTCGAGAAAATCTATTATTTCAGGTTTAGTCTGAGGCATAGTTTGGATCATAAAACCTCCAGCAGCTTTTACTGAATTGTCTGTATCCACATATACACCGAGTGAAACAGCTGAAGGTATTTGTTCAGAAACATTCAAGTAATATGCTAAATCTGTTGCAATCTCTCCAGTCTGAAGAGCCACACTACTTTGATAAAACTCCCTTAATCCTAGATCTCTTATTACATTCAGAAATCCCTTGCCTACAGCTCTTCCCACATCAATCTTTTCATCTTTCAGTCCCATGTATATATGAGGTCTTTTTACATAGCTACGAACATTGAAAAGCCAATCAGACTCTGCCACTGTCTCCTGCAAAGGACCATCACCTTTTACTTGAATCATTACCTTTTGTTTCTCTTTCAAGGTTGAAGCAAGGAGGAGAGCTCCTGCAATAACTCTTCCCATTGCTGCTGTTGCCGTAGGCCAAGTATCATGAATTTTACGCGATATCTCTACTGTATCTGTACAATTAACCGCCACAACTAAGACATGTTCATCTTTAATTAATCCCTTAACAATCTCATCCATGGATATAAACCTCCACTGGGGTTCCCTTTTTTATGTTTAGGGTTTCAGAAGCGTTACCCTTGTATAAAAATATTTCTACTAAATCATCACTGTTTATCAAGGCAGCTGGCTTATTTGCTGCTTCTGAATAAAAATTTACAAAGGGCAGTGAAAGGCCTTTTACTATGACTTCCACTGGTTTCTCTTTATCTATTCTTATGTTTGTTATGAGATTACCAAATTGATCAATGTGAACAACTTGCCCTAAAATTTTAAATGCTCCCTTGTCTTTTACTAAAATTGGCTCTGGAATTGAAATTTTTTTAACTTCTCTGACGGCTTTTCCAAAATCCTCAATTCTTATGCCCTTGGAAAGCCATGCAGCAGCAGGAGCAAACAAATCTCTTCCTTGAAAAGTTGAACTCTTTTCTTTCATAAGATATTTTACATTCTCTATTTCAAATGCCCTGTAATTATTATCTCTTAATAGATAACTTATTATGCCATTGTCTGGAGACAAAAAGTAATGATCCTCTATTTGAAAGACTAGTGCTTTCCTTTTTGAACCCACTTCAGGGTCAACCACAGCTACGTGAATAGTTCCTGAAGGAAAATATTTATAACTACTATAGAGTAAATAAGCAGCTTCTTCAATATCATGTCTTTCAATATTATGAGTTATATCAACAATTTTGACAGAAGGGTTGATTGATAAAATTACACCTTTCATTTGTCCTACAAAAGGATCCCTGTAACCAAAATCCGTAAGTAAGGTTATTATTTTAGTCTGTGACGGTTCCAATAAGGTCATTAATGTCTTGAATTCCCTCACTGATAAGAAAATTTTCAATTCCTTTTATTACTTCAACGGAAGATATAGGGTTTATAAAGTTTGCTGTTCCAATTGCCACAGCCTTTGCGCCAGCAATTAAAAATTGTAAGGCATCTTCTGCAGTTGTTATTCCCCCTATTCCTATGATAGGGATTTTTACTACTTTTGATGTCTCCCAAACCATCCTTAATGCTATAGGTCTAATGGCAGGACCAGAAAGTCCGCCTATAGGATTTCCTATAACACTTCTTCTTGTCTTTATATCAATTACCATGGCAGGTACAGTATTTATAAGGGATATGGCATCAGCTCCTTCATCTTCACATATTTTTGCCATCTCTGTAATGTCAGTCACTTGTGGAGAAAGTTTTATTATCAAAGTTTTATCCGTAACTTTTCTTACTTCCCTTACTGCCTCTTTAAGAAGCTCTGGAATTAATCCCATCTTTCTCCAATGACTATTCTTATTGGGACATGATACATTCATCTCTAAAGCATGAACTCCCTCAGTATCGTTTAGTTTATCTGCTAATTCTATGTATTCATGAAGATTTTCACCAAAGAAGTTTATGATTATTTTTGTATCAAAACGCTTCAAAAAAGGAAGCTTCTCCTTAACAAATAAAGCATAACCTATATTTTGAAGTCCAATGGAGTTTATCATTCCACAAGGAGTTTCATAAATTCGAGGAGGTGGATTTCCCTCTTTTGGATTTATAGATAAACCCTTTATGACAATTGCTCCTAAAAGGCTTAAATCAAAAAACTGTGAGTATTCAAGACCATAGCCAAAAGTTCCTGATGCTGTAATAACAGGATTTTTTAGAGTTAATTTACCTATTTTAACCTCAGTATTGGGCTTCATAATTTTAATTCATTCATTTTAAAGACAGGTCCTTCAGTGCAAACTCGCTTGAATCCCTCTGTTGTTTCGATGACACATCCTAAACATGCACCTAAACCACAAGCCATTCGCTCTTCCACAGCTACAAAACATGGTAAATGAGTATGGTTTTCCTCTAATATTTTTCTTAATTCCTTAATCATAACCATAGGTCCGCAAGCATAAATGGGTAGATTAAGTTTTAATCCTTTCTCTCTAAAAGTCTCTGTTACTATTCCTTTATATTCACCTCTACCACATTCAGTTATTATGAATAGTTCCTTGCATAAATCTTTTAATTCCTCATAAAACAATATTTCACTGAGATTTCTTGCTCCATAAAAGAGATATGCTTTCTTGGGAAATTTCTTAATCAAATAAAACACAGAGGCTATTCCGATACCACCTGCAATTACAGCAAACTCTCCGTGAGGAAAAGGATACCATTTTCCAAAGGGCCCTGTAATTTGTATTTCTTCGCCCACTGTAAGGGTGCTCAAAATCTTCGTGCCTTTGCCTTTAACTCTAAAGAGAAAACTTATTTTTTCACCCTCTAAATCAAAAATACTCAGGGGCCTTCCTAATAAAGGATCATATCTTTCATTCATTCTCAAGATGAAAAACTGTCCAGGTTTAGCTTCTAAGGGTTCTGAAACCTTCAAAGAAAGGAGATGTATTCCATCAGCTAAGGCTTGATTTTTAATGATCTTTAATTTATTTATCTTATTCAAAGCTTATGGAAATTATCTCGTAATTTAGTGTTTTTGCCGGAGCTTTGATTGTCACTTGATCACCTACCTTTTTCCCTATAAGAGCTTTCCCCACAGGAGATGTTACAGAAATTTTGCCATTATTTACATCTACTTCATCAGGACCAACCAGGTGAAATTCTCTCTCTTCTTCAGTATCAAGGTCAAAAACTCTAACCTTCGCACCAAAAACAATTTTATCGTGACTAAGCTTAGAAGGATCTATAACCTGTGCACGGGATAATTTTGCCTGTAATTCTTGTATTCTTCCTTCAATGAAAGATTGCTTTTCCCTTGCTGCATGATACTCTGCATTCTCTGAAAGATCTCCATGAGCTCGAGCTTCAGCAATTGCTTTTATTACTGCTGGCCTTTCTATTTTAATTAGTCTATCTAATTCTTCCTTAAGCTTTTCGTAACCTTCTGGAGTAATAGGAATTCTCTCCATCCCAAAATCCCCCCTCATTCAATTTTAATAATATATTTTAATTTAGCAAAAAATTTTTATCTTTTGCCAATTTATGATTAAAGCCTTCCTGGAAAACTCACTTTCTTGTCAAAAGGCTTTCAGTTCCTAAGTACTGAATGAAATGCTATCTCAATAGAGCTCTAAGGCTTAAGTAACAGGAAATTTTAACTTCTTTACCAAAAAAGTTCTTTTTTCATTAATTTATCATACAAGTCCCTGGGTAAAAAGCATGATTTATGAAGCTCTTCAGTATAAAGTTTTGTAGGAACTTTTACAGGTTTTCTTATCTGGCGTGGATCTAAGGATTTAGATCCAACCGAAAAAGTCCACCAATTCCCTGCATAAGTGGCAATGCTTGCAGTATAGAGATCTACAATTGGGAAAATGAGTTTCATTGAATTTTGTACCTCATAGACAAGGTCTTTATGAAAAATTAAAGACTCTGATAGAGTAACAAACATCCCCTTTTCAGTAAGAGCATCTCTAACTGATTTGAAAAATTCTACTGTAAAGAGACTTTTGGCAAATCCTATTATATCTGTAGAGTCTACAATTATCACATCAAGGAAGTTCTCCATCCCCTTTATAAATTCAGCTCCATCCATGCATCTTATCTCCACTCTTGGATCGTCGATTGCAGAGGATACGGACGGAAAAAATTGCTTCGAGATCTTTATAACCTCTTCATCTATCTCAATAAAATATAATTTCTCAACACAATCATGCTTTAAAACCTCCCTTACAGCACCACCATCGCCACCTCCTATAACAGCTACTGTTTTTGCCTCTGGATGAGAATGCATTAAAACTTGAGTGAGCATTTCATGGTATATAAATTCATCCCTTTCTGTAAGCTGTACAACATTATCAAGGACAAGAATTTTACCAAAATAAGAATTTTCAAATACCATTATCTCCTGAAAGGGACTTCTTCCTTTATAGAGAATTTTCTCTACCTCATAAGTATACTGTATAGGTGCATATGGATCTTTTTCAAAAAATTTAATCATTTTTTCCTCCTATATTAAAAATGTTTTTGGTATTGAAAATCCATTAAATTCTGAAGCATAAGATATGGTGTATGCTCCTGCAGAAAGGATGAGTATGAGGCTACCCACATCAGGTTCTGGTAAAATAACGCCCTTGTCAATAACATCAAAACTGTCACAGCTAGGTCCTGCAATGGTCCATTCTTTCTCTTCTCCTCTACTCCCAACAATATATTGATATTTGATTCCTCCTATACTTTCCATCAATCCATTAAAAACCCCCACATCTATGTATAACCAATTTTCATCTCCTCTTTGAGCTTTGCCAATTATTTTAGCTACAAATACTCCAGCATCTCCTACAACAGCTCTGCCAGGTTCAATAAAGATCTCAGTATCAGGAAAATTTTTCTGGAGTAAAGAATCAATTTTGCTTTCAATGGTCTCAATAGTAGGTACTTTTTTGAGATATTCTATAGGATAACCCCCACCAATGTTAAGGATCTTTAAGGAAATGTTCTCTTTCTGAGCTAATTCTTTAACCTGTCGTGCCTTATCAATTGCTGTATACCAGTTATAGATATTACTACACTGTGATCCTACATGAAAAGTTATACCAACCGGCTCAAGCCCCTTATTTCTGGCATATACTAATAACTTTACAGCCTCTTCCATTTCTACTCCAAATTTTTTACTTAATGGCCATTCACTTCCCTCATTGGGAACACTCAAACGCACATATACTTTTTTACCTGAGGCATATTTTGCAAGCTTGTCTACCTCTGCAAAAGAGTCAAAGGCATAATAGTCTATACCATACTCAATGGCTGCCTTTAAAAATTTGAAGGTTTTGACAGGATTACTCGTAATGATCCTGTCTGGCGATACTTTCAATTCTTTAAGAAGTGCAAGTTCACCCTCAGAGGCTATTTCAAAGCCAATATTAAATTTTTCAATAAATCTAATAACCTCTATATCTGGATTTGCTTTAACAGCATAAAAAACCTTTGAATTTTTAACTCCTTTACCAATTAAATTTACCTTTTCTTTTAGTATCTCTCTGTCAATCAACAGATAAGGCGGATCATCATCATGGGAAGCAATCCAATTAAGAACTCTGTCCATCATGTCTTTTCTTAACTCCTTCATGAGTTAAATTTTATCACAATTAAGTAATATTATGATAGAATAAAAAATGGAAAATGCTAGTTTAAAAAAATTGAGGAAAGAAATAGACGAAATTGATCTAAAAATTCTGGACCTTTTAAATAAGAGAGCTAAAATCGCCCTAAAAATTGGAGAGATTAAAACCGCCAAGAAAATTCCCTTTTATGATCCTGTGAGAGAAAAAAACATCGTAGATAACCTCATTAAGAAAAATAAGGGTCCTTTGCCCTCTGAGACAATTAAATTATTATTTAGAGAAATCCTTTCAGCTACTTTAGCCTTACAAGAATCACAGAAGGTTAGTTATTTAGGTCCTGAAGGTACCTTTACACATCTTGCAGCAATAAGATACTTTGGTAGTTTTGTTCAATTAGAGCCTCTTGATAACATAAAGAGCATCTTTGAAGTAGTGGAAAAGGGATTGAGCAAATTTGGAGTTGTTCCCATTGAAAATTCAAATGAAGGAACTGTTACTTTTACACTTGATATGTTTATGCAATATGAGGTAAAAATTTGGGGTGAGATAATTATTCCTATTTCTCATCATCTTCTTTCTCTTACTGGAGAAAAAGAAAAGATTAAAAGGATTTTTTCCCATCCCCATGCTAAAGCACAATGTAGAGAATGGTTAAATAAAAATATGCCTAATATTCCTCTTTATGATGTATCATCTACTGCAGAAGCAGCAAAGCAAGCATCACTTCATGAGGAAGTAGCAGCAATAGCCAGTGAATTTGCTGCAACTTTATATGGACTTAAATTTGTTGCAAAAAATATAGAAGACTACAAGCATAATTATACAAGATTTTTTATCCTTGGCAAAGATTTTCCCCCATCCACTGGTTCTGATAAAACCTCTATAATGTTTACTCTTCAAGATAAGCCAGGTGCTCTTTATAATGCCCTTAAACCTTTTAAAGATTCAGAGATAAATCTAACAAAAATAGAATCAAGGCCTTCAAAGACAAGAAAATGGGAATATGTTTTTTTTGTTGATTTTATAGGGCATATAGATGATAAAAAGGTAAAAGAAACTCTAAAAGAAGTGGAAAAATACTGTATTCAGATTGTTCATTTAGGTTCATATCCCATTTTTGAATAAAGGAGGCTAAAGACAATGATTAAACCCCTTCCCTATGTTGAAAAAATTCAACCTTACGTACCTGGCAAACCTATAAAAGAAGTGGAGAGAGAATTGGGAATTAAAAAAGCTATAAAACTTGCTTCTAATGAGAATCCTTTAGGTCCCTCTCCAAAAGTTATCGAGGCTATCAAAGATTTCTTAAAGGAACCAGAAGAATTGGCAAGATATCCAGAAGGCAGTGGATATTATCTGAAGAATGCTTTAAGTAAAAAATTTTTACAGAAAGGAGTGAACTTATCTCATGATGAAATAATTTTAGGAAACGGCTCTAATGAACTCATAGATATAGCTGTGAAAACTTACTTAGGCCCGGGTGATGAAGCCATCATGGCAACTCCTTCCTTTATAGTATATGCCATGAGCGTTATGAGTCAGGGAGGTATTGCAAAAGAAGTACCTCTTAAAGATTGGAGACATGATTTGGAAGGAATGCTCAGAGAGATTACACCAAAAACTAAGATTATCTTTATTGCTAATCCCAATAATCCAACAGGAACTATAAACTTCAGAGAGGAATTCCACACCTTCATGGAGAGCTTACCTGATAACATTCTCCTAATAATGGATGAAGCTTACTATGAATATGTAATTAACGATAAATATCCAGATACAATTAAATATTTTCAGGAGGGTAGAAATATTCTGATCCTCCGTACTTTTTCAAAGGCCTATGGACTTGCAGGCTTAAGAATAGGTTATGGTATAGCAAAGGCTGAGATAATA
Source organism: uncultured bacterium (assembly GCA_937998865.1). Classification (GTDB taxonomy): domain Bacteria; phylum Nitrospirota; class Thermodesulfovibrionia; order Thermodesulfovibrionales; family Thermodesulfovibrionaceae; genus Thermodesulfovibrio. The sequence continues at coordinate 90,684 of CALLBR010000001.1, read as the reverse complement.
AGGGAAATTAATAGAATAAGAGAGCCCTTTAATACAAACACTGTAGCCCAAATTGCTGCAGAGGCTGCTCTTAATGATGAGGAACATCTTAGGAGGGTAATTCAGATAAACGAAGAGGGCAAAAAATATCTTTACAAAGAGCTTGAAAAAATTGAACCTATAAAATTTCTCTCTACTGAGACTAACTTTATATATATAATCCTTCCAGAGCATATTTCTTCAAAGGAAGTCTTTGAGTCTCTTTTAAAAGAGGGTGTTATAATTAGACCAGTTGGTCCTCGACAGATTAGAGTAACAATTGGGCTTAAGGAGGAAAATGAAGCTTTCATAGAGTCTTTTAAAAAATTTTTTAAAAAGGAGGTTAAATCATGGACATAATTGTATTAAAACCTGATATAAGCGATGAACAGATTGAAAAAATAGTGAAAAAACTTGAAGCCAAGGGATTAAAACCTCACATTTCACGAGGAACTGAAAGAACAATTATTGGAGTGATTGGTGACACTTCAAAAGTAACAGAAGATGAAGAGAATGCTATAAGAGCAATACCAGGCGTCGAAGATGTGGTAAGAATTTTAAAACCTTATAAATTAGCCAGTCGAGACTTCAAAAAAACAGACACTATAATCAATGTTGATGATATTCAGATAGGCGGAAAAAAAGTACATGTGGCTGCAGGTCCTTGCGCAGTAGAAAACAGGGTAACATTACTTGATATAGCTGAAAAAATAAAATCTGCTGGTGCTTCCTTACTAAGAGGAGGTGCTTTCAAACCAAGAACTTCTCCTTATACCTTTCAAGGACTTGGCATAGAAGGCCTTAAATATCTTAAAGAAGCTAAAGAAAGAACAGGACTTCCCATAATTAGCGAAATAATGGATCCCCGAGATATAGATGTAATGATCGATTATGTTGATATTCTGCAAATAGGCACAAGAAATATGCAAAATTTTAAACTTCTCATGGAGGCTGGCTCTGTTGACAAGCCTGTTTTACTAAAAAGAGGCATGTCTGCCACAATTAAAGAACTTTTAATGGCTGCAGAGTATATTCTATCCCGTGGCAATGAAAAAGTTATTCTATGCGAAAGAGGAATAAGAACATTTGAGACAGCAACGAGAAACACTCTTGATTTAAGTGCGGTGCCTCTATTGAAATCTTTAAGTCATCTTCCCGTAGCAGTAGATCCCAGTCATGGCGTTGGAAAGAGAGAATTAGTGGAACCAATGGCATTAGCAGCTGTGGCAGCAGGAGCAGATCTTTTGTTAATAGAAGTTCACACAAATCCTGAAGAAGCCCTCTCTGATGGAGAACAATCTCTTACACCAAAAATGTTTGATGAAACAATGAAAAGACTAAAAGCTGTTGCTGAGGCAATTGGCAGAGAAGTTTAATGAAAGAGTATGAATTTAACTCTGTTTTAATCATAGGCGTAGGCTTAATAGGAGGTTCTTTAGCTTTAGCCTTAAAGGAAAAGAATATAGCAAAAACCATAATTGGATTGGGAAGAAACAAAGAAAGGTTAATTGAAGCTCAAAGATTAAGTATTATTGACGAATATACACTTTCTCCAAAAGAAGTTGAAAAAACAGACCTTGTAATATTAGCCACACCCTTAGGAATTTTTGAAAAGATTACAAAGGAAATATCTCCTTTTCTGAGACCTGGTTGTATACTCATGGATGTTGGCAGTGTAAAACAATGGGTAGTAAAAACCTTAGAGAAAATAATTCCCTCTGGTGTCTATTTTATAGGAACCCATCCAATAGCAGGTTCTGATAAAACCGGATTTGAACATGCTAAAGGAACCCTTTTTAAAGGTGCAAAAGTAATTATCACTCCCACAGATAAAACCCATAAAGAAGCCTTAGATAAAATAACTAAGATGTGGGAGAATCTTGGAGCTATTGTTGAGTATATGAGCCCTGAAAAACATGACAGTTTATATGCTCTCATGAGCCACTTACCTCATTTAATATCCTTTTGTCTTGTCAACACGGTAGACAGAGTAGATAAGAATTCTATTAAATATGCTGGCTCTGGCTTTAAAGATACAACGAGAATTGCTAAGAGTTCCCCAGAAATATGGAAAGATATATTTTTATTAAACAGGGACAATATAATTAATGTGCTCCATGTTTTCCTTGATAGTATTTCTGAAATAAAATATTACTTAAAAAATAACTTAGTTGAGGATAAAATAGAGGAATTTATCCTAAGAGCAAAAAAACTAAGAGAGGAATTAGATTAAAAACTTCCTTATTTATCAATAAAAGATTTCCAAGATTAACCTCTATCAACTTAATCTACATCTTCCCTCTTTTTATTATGCTATTGTAAGCAAAAGGAAATAATATGTCATTGTAAGCCTTTCCATACTTTTGCTGTCATTACTCGGAAAATCTTAAGTTACCACCCGCAATCCTTCCTTTCCTAATTTGTAGAGACTCATTAAAACTTGCTAAAAACTATCATTTCAATTTAAAATTATTAATTATAACGAAAAATTTTGGAGGAGAAAATGAAAGAAAAAATTCATCCTGAATACAAAGAAGCAAAGGTTATATGTGCCTGTGGAGAGACTTTTATTACGCGTTCTACTAAGCCTTTAATAAAAGTAGACATCTGTTCAAAATGTCATCCCTTTTATACTGGTAAACAAAAGATAGTTGATACGGAAGGTAGAGTTGAAAAATTCATGAAAAAATACGGTAAAAAATAAAAAAATTCAATTTAAATAAGAGGGGTTAGATTATCTGAATTTCTAACCCTTTTTTTATTTGCTAACCATGAGAAATACTAATAAAACAATAGGTGGACAAGCTGTAATTGAAGGTGTAATGATGAAATCATCTGAAGGATGGGCTGTGGCTGTCCGAAATGCTGAGGGTGAAATTATTATTAAACGGGAGAGATTAAAGGACAAAAATTTATTTACAAAAATTCCCCTTTTAAAAGGATTTTTCATACTGCTTCAAACTCTTTGGATAGGGATGAAAGCCATAGATTTTAGTAGTAAGGTTTTTTTCAAAGATGAAAAATCAAATCCCTGGAGTTTATTTTTTTCATTAATCTTAGCTTTCATTATTGGATTAACTCTTTTTGTTTTACTTCCTCTATACCTTACAAAACTTATAGGTTATTTGTTAAGTTCTGTTCTTACAAATACTTTTATCTTTAATCTTGTAGATGGAATTATGAGAGTCTTAATCTTTATACTTTATGTTTTTTCCATATCACTTTGGCCCCAAATGAATCGCATTTTTGCTTATCATGGAGCTGAACATAAGGTAATCAATGCCTTTGAAAAAGAAAATTCCTTAGAAATCTCCACAGCTCAAAGACATGAGAGGTTTCATGTAAGATGTGGCACAAGCTTTATATTCATTGTTCTTGTAATAAGCATTTTAGTATTCTCTACCATTCCTTCCTCATGGAATTTTATGTTAAAAGTCTTAAGTCGGGTTGTTCTATTACCCCTTATTGCAGGGATATCCTATGAAATTCTCAAGCTATCCTCTCGCCTTGAAAATTCATTAGTTGGTAAAATTATAATTGCACCAGGAATCTTATTTCAGAAAATTACTACAAAAGAACCTGATTTGAAACAATTGGAAGTAGCAGTAGAAGCTTTAAAAGGCGTTTTGAATTTAGAAAAGAGTGATGATCTAAATGAGGGAGGACAATATGCTAAATAAGTTGATAGAGGTTGAAAATAAATACGAAAAGATTACTGAAGCTCTTGCAGATCCAAACATTTTTTCAAATAGAGAAGAATTTTTAAAACTTTCTAAGGAACAATCTGAACTGGAGCCAATTGTAAGCAAATTTAGGGAATATAAAAAAGTTAATCAAGACATTGAAGAATTAGAAGAAATTTTAAAAGCAGGAGACGGTGATCTAAAGGAGTTAGCTGAAGAGGAAATTCAAAATCTTAAGAGACTTAAACCCAAAATAGAACAAGAATTAAAAATTCTACTCATACCTAAAGATCCTCGAGATGAAAAAAATGTAATTTTAGAGATTAGAGCTGGAACAGGTGGAGAGGAAGCAGCTTTATTTGCCTCAGATCTTTTCAGAATGTACTCTAAATATGCCGAGTCAAAAGGATGGAAAGTGGAGATTATAGACAGTCACCCTACGGGCTTAGGAGGATTCAAGGAAATAATCGCAAATATATCAGGCAAGGGTGCTTTCAGTAGATTAAAATACGAAAGCGGTGTTCATAGAGTTCAAAGAATTCCTCAAACAGAAGCCTCTGGAAGAATTCATACTTCTACTGCTACAGTGGCAGTTTTACCAGAAGCAGAGGAAGTAGATATTAAGATTGAGGAAAAAGATTTAAGAATCGATACCTTTTGTTCATCTGGACCAGGTGGACAATCAGTAAATACTGCTTATTCTGCTGTAAGAATAGTTCACATTCCAACAGGTATAATTATTCAATGCCAAGATGAAAGATCACAATTAAAAAACAGAGAAAAGGCAATGAAAGTTCTTAGAGCTCGATTGTATGAATTGGAACGACAAAAAAAAGAGGCAGAGCGAGCAACAGAGAGAAAGCAACAAGTCGGTACAGGTGAAAGAAGCGAAAGAATTAGAACTTACAATTTCCCCCAAAATAGAGTTACTGATCACAGGATAGGTTTAACTCTATATAAATTAGAACAAATTTTAAACGGCGATCTTGATGAAATAATCGATTCTTTAATTGCTCATTATCTATCAGAAAAGCTAAAAGAAATGTGAGAGCTTTAGATAAACTGCGTGATATTTCAAAAATTCTTAGGGAAAAAAAATTTGATTTCCCTGAAAAAGAAGCAGAGGAAATTATTTGTCACATTTTAAAAATTGATAGAATAAAACTTTATACTCTTAATCCTTCCTTAAACCGAAAATCCTTAGAAATGATAGATAAGTTTGTTAAGAGAAGACTTACAAGAGAACCTCTTCAATACCTTATTGGAGAATGCAGTTTTTTCAATCTTAAAATTAAAGTAGGTGAAGGTGTTCTTATCCCTAGACCAGAGACAGAAGTTTTGGTGGAAGAATTTTTGAAAATTGCTAGAGAAAATAAAGAAAATGCATTACTTCTTGATCTTTGCACAGGCTCAGGATGTATTGCCCTTGCTATTGCTAAGAATTTACCCCCTCTTAAAGTAATAGGCATTGATATTTCAAAAAAAGCATTAGAGTATGCCCAAGAAAATAAAAGAATAAATAACATTAAAAATGCCTATTTTTTAGTGGGAGATCTATTTTCTCCTCTTAGGAAAAAATCTTTTTTCTGGATAACAGCAAATCCACCCTATGTAAAAACCCATGAAATAGAAACTCTTCAACCAGAAATAAGAGACTATGAACCTAAGATAGCCTTGAATGGTGGTGAAAAGGGAATCTTTTATTATGAAAAAATTCTTCAAGATGCCCCTGATTATCTAATAAACAAAGGATATATCTTTCTTGAAATAGGCAAAAACCAAGCTCCGATAATAAAAGATTTCGCCTATAAAAAATCTTTTGAGGTGTTAAAAATAGTTAAAGATCTTGCAGGAATTGAAAGAGTTGTGATATTAAAAAGAAGTTAATATGAGAAAAATATTTTTCATAGTTATTTTCAGTGCCTTCATCTCCTCTCCATCGCAGGGTTTTGCCTACGAAGTAATAATACCTAATGTTCCTTTTTATATCTCAAATAATAACCAATGTGGGCCTTCATCTTTAGCTATGGTTTTAAATTTTTTAGGGATAGATATTACTCCTCACGAAATTGCGAAAGAAATTTATAGCGAAGGTGCGAAGGGAACTTCTGACTTTGACATGCTCCTTTATGTAAAAAAACTTGGTCTCCCTTCACAAAATTACAGAGGCTCTGTAGCAGATCTTCGTAATAAAATAAATAAAGGTTACCCCCTCATAGTTATGATAGATGAGGGTTTTTGGTTTTATAAAAAATATCATTTCATGGTGGTGGTTGGCTTTAATAATGAGGAAGTTATTGTGAATTCAGGACAAAAGGAGAGAGAACATATTAAGTGGGAAAGTTTTTTAAAAAAATGGGAGAAAACTAATTTCTGGACACTTTTTATAAAGAGGGAGGAATAAAATGGCGCTTCCTAAGGTATTAGCAATGGTTCTTGCAGGTGGTAAAGGCGAGAGACTTTTTCCTCTTACATCTTTCAGATCCAAGCCTTCAGTTCCCTTTGGTGGTAAATACAGAATCGTAGATTTCGTACTTAGTAATTTAGTAAATTCTCAAATATACTCTATTTATCTTCTTGTCCAGTACAAGTCCCAATCTCTAATTGAACATATAAGAAGAAACTGGGGTTTTCTATCTGTAGGTAGAGATCACTTTGTAACAGTAGTACCTCCACAAATGCGAATGGGTCCTGAATGGTTTCAGGGTACAGCAGATGCTGTCTTCCAAAATTTAGCCCTGATAAAAGAACACAAACCTGATTATGTTTTGATTTTTGGTGCAGACCACATTTACAGAATGGATATAAGGCAAATGATAGAGTTTCATATAGAAAAAAATGCTCAAGTCACAGTAGCTGCACGGCCTGTTCCTATTAAAGAAGCCTCCTCTTTCGGTGTGATAATTGCAGATGAAGACCAAAAAATTATAGGATTTCAAGAAAAACCTAAAGATCCTACTCCTATGCCCGGCAATCCAGAAATGGCATTTGTGTCTATGGGTAATTACGTGTTTAATTCAGAAATTCTAATAGAAGCATTAATAAGAGCTGAAAAACAAAAACAACACGACTTTGGAGCTAATGTAATCCCTGAACTTGTCCAAAAGGGTTGCATGGTGTATTCCTATGATTTTGCAAAAAATAGCATACCACAAATAAGGGATTATGAGGAAAAAGGATACTGGAGAGATGTGGGAACAATAAGAGCTTATTTCGAAGCCCATATGGATTTGCTCGGAGAGAAACCGGTTTTTGAAATATTTAATTCTCAATGGCCTATTTATCCCTCTAAAAGTGATGCACCTCCTGCAAAAATATTTGATGGAGAGATTAAAAATTCCATCATATCAGATGGGACAATAATATATGGCGGAAAAGTAGAAAACTCTATAATTAGAAAAGGAGTGATAATTGAAAAAGGTTCAGAAATCAGAGAATCCCTCATTATGGACAATGTGATAATTAAAAAGAACAGCAAACTTTATAGAGTAATTGTAGACAAAAAAAATGTTGTTTATGAGGGAGAAGAAATAGGGTTCAATCAGGAGAAAGATAGATTTAAATGCCACATCGATCCTTCTGGAATAAGAGTTATTCCAAGAGCTGCAAGATATAAGGAATGGTTAAAAGAATCTGAAAATGTCTAAGGTATTTTTATTCCTAATTTTTTTTATTTTTTTCTTGCACTCCTCTAATGCCTTTTCAGAAAAGCACAATATATTAATCCTTAACTCATACCATCATGGTTTAAGCTGGACGGACAATATTGTAAATGGTATAAAAGAATCTTTAAAACCTCTTGAAAAAGATATTGAATATTACATTGAATATATGGACACTAAAAGATTTCCATTTCCTATAACTGAAGATAGAATTTTTAACCTATTGAAAAATAAGTACAAAAATTATAAATTTAAGCTTATTTTTGTCTCTGACAATGACGCTTTAAATTTTACTCTTAAATATTACGAAAAATTATTTGGAGATACTCCTGTTGTTTTTTGTGGCATTAATAATTTTAATGAAAAGTTAATTGAAAAATACAAAAAATGGTTTACAGGCGTTGCAGAAGAGACCGATATTTTAGGTACTATTGAAATAGCTCTCAAACTCCATCCCGATACCAATCAAATTTATGTAATAAATGACATCACAACTACTGGTTTAGCAATGAAGAGAGAATTTCTGAAAGTAGCTTCCTCTTTCTCCCAAAAAACTAATTTTATAATGATTGAAAATCCTGATATGAGAGAACTAAGAGAGGAAGTTGAAAAAATTCCTCCTAAAAGTATCGTTCTTCTGCTTCTTGTAAATAGAGACAAGACAGGTAACTTCTTTGCTTATGAAGAAAGTCTTGATTTATTATATCCCCATATTAAATCTCCCATTTACAGTGTATGGGATTTTTATTTAGGAAGAGGGATAGTAGGCGGGAAATTAACAAGTGCTTTTTTGCAGGGTAAAAAAGCAGGAGAGATTGGTTTTGAGATAATAAAAGGTAAAAAACCTAATGAAATTCCTATAATAAAAGAAAGTCCCAATGAGTTTATGTTTGACTATAAAGAACTTCAAAGATTCAGAGTCTCTTTAAGTAAATTACCTAAGGAAAGCAAAATAATTAATTTACCCGAAACCTTCTTCGTAAAATACAGGAAAACTATATTTACAATAGTATTGATTTTTGTTATTTCTTTTGGAGTCATTGTAATTCTCACCATCAATATCTCAAAGAGAAAGAAAATTGAAAAACAACTTAGACTATCGGAAGAAAAATACAGAGACCTTTACGATAATGCTCCTGATATGTATCATTCTGTTGATAGAAATGGAATTATAATTGAGTGTAACGAAACAGAAGCAAAAATGTTAGGGTATAAAAAGGAAGAGATAATTGGAAGACCTATCATTGACTTTATGACGGAGGAATCGAAAAAAGCTCAATTAGAATTTTTCCCTCACTTAAACAAATATAGCCATGTTCAAATAGAGAGAGATTTTGTAAGAAAAGATGGTTCTGTATTTACTGCTGCGCTTAATGTATTTGTGGAAGTAGATGAAAAAGGAAACTTTGTCAGAACAAAAACTATTGCAAGAGACATAACCTATCGTAAAAAAATCGAAGAAGAATTGAGAAAATCAAAAGAAGCATTAAGAAAACTCTCTTTGTACTTACAAAATTTGAGAGAAAATGAAAGAAAAGAAATCTCAAAGGAAATTCACGATGAATTAGGTCAATCCCTTACAGCTTTAAAACTTAATCTATCTTGGATAAAAAGAAGAATTTCTGATTCTATAATTTTGGAAAAAATTGAAGATTGTATTAGTGTTATTAATGCTATCATAAGACAAGTTCAGAATATATCAAATAAACTTCGTCCATCATTAATAGATCATCTAACTTTGCAAGATGCAGTAAGGTGGCAAGTAAAGGAATTTGTAAAAAATACACAAATCAATTGCAAGGTTGATATAGCCAATGAAAATCTTAATGTTCAAAAAGAGATATCTCTGATTATTTTTAGAATTTTTCAAGAAGCTCTTACCAACATAGCAAGGCATGCTAATGCTACAGAGGTCTATATAAAACTCCATAGAGTGGACGGAAGTCTCTTACTTATAGTTAGAGACAACGGTATTGGTATTGAGGAAAATAAGATAAAAAGCCCTGAGTCTTTTGGTCTAATGGCTATGAAAGAAAGAGCCTACTCTATAAATGCTACAATTGATATTAGAAAAGCTGAAGGAGGAGGAACAGAAGTAATTTTGTCTGTTCCCATAAAAAATGAATAAAATAAAAGTTTTAATAGTGGATGATCATACCCTTTTTAGAAAAGGGTTGAAGGAAATTTTACTTGATTTACCACTAATAGGTGAGTGCAAAGAAGCTAATAACGGATTTGAAGCAATAAAAATGGTACAGACAGAGAGCTTTGATCTAATTTTTCTTGATATTGCCATGCCTCAAATAAACGGTTTAGAAACATTTAAGAGAATAAAAGCTATTAAGCCTGATACAAAAATTCTATTTCTTAGCATGTATCCAGAGGAGCAATATGCTATAAGAGCTATGAAAATGGGAGCTAATGGTTACCTTACAAAGTCAGTGGATCCTGAGGAATTAACAAAAGCAATCAATAAGATAATAAAAGGGGGGAAATACTTACCTGATAGTTTTTCTGATAAACTTATCTCTTATCTTCAAAAACCTGAGGAGATTCAACCACATGAAAAACTCTCTGAAAGAGAATTCCAAGTATTTCTGATGATAGCTCAAGGGAAAAGTTTAATAGAGATATCAAAGGAATTAGCAATAAGTATAAAAACTGTCAGCACTTATAGGGCAAGAATTCTTGAAAAACTTGATCTTAAAAACAATGCTGAAATAATAAATTACGCTATAAAACATAAATTAATATCTGATTAAGATAACCTAAAAGAAAGCTCATGAAATTTGAAATATTAAAAAAGGAAGGCTTTGCAAGAGCAGGAGTTATAAAAACAGACAGAGGACTAATACACACACCTTTTTTTATGCCTGTAGGAACAAATGGCACTGTAAAGGCAATGAGTCCTGAGGAAATCTTAAATATGGGCTATGAAATTATTCTATCTAATACTTATCATCTTTATCTAAGACCAGGGCATGATACAATAAAAAAACTTGGAGGACTTCATAAATTTATAAATTGGCACAGACCAATTCTTACAGATAGCGGAGGTTTTCAAATCCATAGCCTTGCCTCTCTAAGAAAAATAACATCTGAAGGAGTTGAGTTTCGCTCTCACATTGATGGCTCTCTCCATTTTTTCACTCCAGAAAAAGCTATAGAAATTCAAATTGCCCTCGGATCAGATATGATTATGGTATTGGATGAATGTGTTTCTTATCCCATGGACAAAAAATATGTAGAAGCTTCTGTTGTTCTAACAAAACAATGGGCAGAAAGATGTAAGGAATTCTTTGAAAAACAAAAAGCAAAAGGAGCTCTTTTTGGAATAATCCAAGGTGGAATTTATCCAGATTTAAGACATAAGGCTTTGCAAGATTTAATAAATATCCAATTTGATGGATATGCTTTAGGAGGCTTAAGTGTAGGAGAATCTAAAGAGGAGATGTACAAAATTATAAGGGAAATTGCTCCTTTGATGCCTGAAGATAAACCTCGATATCTCATGGGAGTAGGAGATTTAATAGATGTTTTATATGCTGTGGAACATGGAATAGACATGTTTGATTGCGTGATGCCAACTCGAAATGCAAGAAACGGAACACTTTTTACCTCTCAAGGAAGGATAAGCATTAAAAGAAGCGAATATAAAGATGATCCTAATCCTCTGGATCCTAACTGCCAATGTTATACTTGCAAAAATTACAGTAGAGCCTATCTAAGGCATCTGTATATGTGTAGAGAGATTTTGTCAATGAGACTCAATACAATACATAATCTCCATTTTTATGCCAGTTTTTTCAAGAAAATGAGACTGGCTATATGGGAGAATAAATTTCAGAATTTCAAAAAACAGTGGTTACCAATTCTTGAGAAAAATGCCTGCTCCCAAGACTAAAGCCTTAGGAGCAGGGAAATACTAACCCAAAATCTCCTTTAGATCTTCTTCAGCATTTTTAATTGGTTTAATACTGTAGTTTTCAACAAGGACTTTAAGAACATTTGGACTTACAAAAGAAGGAAGGGTTGGTCCTAATCTTATATTTTTTATTCCAAGATATAGGAGAGTTGTCAGAATAGCCACAGCTTTTTGTTCAAACCATGAAATAATAAGAGAAAGAGGCAGTTCATTAACACTAACATTAAAGGCTCTTGAAAGAGCAAGAGCAATCTGGATGGCTGAATAGGCATCATTGCATTGCCCCACATCAAGAAGTCTTGGAATTCCCTCAACATTGCCAAGGTCTTTGTCAAAAAATCTAAATTTTCCACAAGCCAAAGTGAGAATTAAAGTATCTTGAGGAGCTTTCTCTACAAATTCTGTATAATAACTTCTTCCTGGTTTTGCACCATCACAGCCTCCTACAAGGAAGAAATGCCTAATTTTGCCCTCTTTTACCAGTGATATAACTTTATCAGCAACTCCTAATACTGTATTTCTGGCAAAGCCAACCATTACTGTTTTGCCTTCTTTATCTTCTGTAAATCCTTGCAATTCCAAGGCTTTCTCAATCACAGGTGAAAAATCTTTATCTTTTATGTGTTTTATACTCGGCCAGCCTACCACACCAGTAGTGAAAATTCTGTCTTTGTAAGACTCCTGTGGTTTTATAAGACAATTTGTAGTCATAAGTATAGCGCCGGGGAAGTGGGCAAATTCTTTTTGTTGATTCTGCCAAGCAGTGCCATAATGACCATAAAAATGCTTATATTTTTTCAATTCAGGATATCCGTGACAGGGAAGCATTTCACCGTGAGTGTAAATATAAATTCCTTTTCCCTCAGTTTGTTGAAGAAGCAATTCAAGATCTTTTAGATCATGACCTGACACTAATATGGCTTTACCCTTTTTATACCCGAGAGGAACTGCTGTAGGCACGGGGTGACCATACTTTTCTGTATGGGCTTCATCAAGTATTTCCATAGCTTTAAGATTTATTTGACCTGCTTTGAGAACCATATTAAGCCAAAAATCCATAGGATAATCTCTCTGCATGGCATCAAGAGCTTCGTAGATAAAAGCATAAATTTCTTCATCCTCTTTACCTAAAATAGCAGCATGATCAGTATAAGCAGCAATACCCCTTATAGCGTAAAGAACAATCTCCTTAAGGGATTGAATATCTTCATTCTCATAGCTCTGGAATAGCCTTTTATTTACTTCTTCGCCCTGTTTTAGTAAACTAGCCATAGTTTCTGCAGGGATGAAATTGCAAGCCTCTGTTTCATTAACCTTAAATCCTTTTTCCTTAAGTTCATCTCTGAATTTTACTGCTTGATAGATGAAATTCTTGATTGCCTCTGGATCAAAATTAACATTTGTAAGGGTAGAAAAAAGAGCTTCTACAGTGAATCTTTTCACTTTGCTTTCAAGTTTTCCCTCTTTTAAAGCTTCTTTTGCATAGGTAGCCAGTCCTTCAACAGAATAGGTTAGTAAATCCTGCAGATAGGCAGTATCTGAATCTTTACCGCAAACACCTAATTTTGTACATGCTATTTGGTTTGCCCTTTGTTCACATTGTCTACAAAACATTTTTACCTCCTGTAAAAATTTTTTCTATATCTACTTTAAGACTTTGAATGCTAAAGTAAATATGATTTACATCATAAATTTAGCCAATAATTAAAGTAAAATCAATACTAATTTAACTACACAAATAAAAAGGAATATCTGTTAAAATTATTCATGCTCCAGCAGATAGATTTATTTAAAGACTTAAAAAAAGAAGATTTAGAAATATTAAATAAAAATGCAAAAATTATGAAATTCAAGAAGAATGATTCAATTTTTAATGAAGGTGATAAAGCTGAATGGTTATATATTGTTATAATTGGGAAAATAAAAATCTCCAAGATAGGGAAGGATGGTAGAGAAATTATTCTTGAAATAGTTGATGAGAAGGATATTTTCGGAGCTTTAGCAGTAATAAAGGGCATTCCTTATCCAGCAAATGCTATTGCTATGGAAAATTGTGAGGTTTTGGTTATACCATCAAAGATTTTCTTAGCCATTATAAAAAATTATCCTCAAATTGAGGCTAAAATTCTACATAAAGTCATAATGAGGCTTAAATCTGGCTTAGAGAGCCTTAAAAATATTGCCATTGAAAATGTAGACTCAAGAATTACTTATCAATTACTTAAGTTAGCCCACAAATACGGCAAATATACTCCCCATGGTGTTCTTATTGAGCTTAGAATCACCAAAAAACAATTAGCTGAAATGACCGGAACCACAGTGGAGACTACCTTTAGAACTATTCGTAAACTCAAAAAAGAAGGCTACATATCAGAATTAGATCATAAAATTTTGATTAAAGACATTAGAGCCTTAGAGTCAATATTGTGATTTAATATTTCTTTGTTGACAAATATATAAAAAAATTTTTATATTTTCAAATGAAAAATTTATGCAAAATATTCCACGCCTTGTCTGATGAAACAAGACTAAAGATCATAAAGCTAATTAGTACAGAAGAATTATGTGTGTGCGAAATTATTACAGCCCTGAATATGGTTCAGCCAAAAGTTTCCTTTCATCTTAGTGTTCTAAAAGAAGCTAACTTAGTTAGAACCAAAAAAATAGGAAAATGGATAATTTACAGACTTAATGACAGTGATTTATTTAATAGATTCCTCTTGTTTTCCATTGTGGAAAAAATTTCGCGTGAAGAAATAAAAGAAGAGTTAGAGAGACTTGAAAAATACAAGATTCAAAAGTCTTTTTTATATTCAAAAAAAATTACTTTAGGAGAAAAAGAATGAAAGAAAGGTATAAGTTAGGCTTAATTGTGTTGCTTTTTTTAATTTTTTATTTTTTACCAATTGAAAATGAAAGATTTGTAAAAGCAATCTTTGAATCCTTAGCTTTGACAAAGTGGTATGCTCAGGAGCATGTTTTGCTGTGTTTGATTCCAGCTTTTTTTATTGCTGGAGCCATAGCAACTTTTGTAAATAAAGCATCAGTAATGAAGTATTTTGGTGCCAAAGCAAATAAAATTCTTTCCTATACTGTTGCCTCCCTATCAGGCTCTATTTTAGCTGTATGTTCCTGCACAATTCTGCCTCTCTTTATGAGCATATATCAAAGAGGAGCTGGATTAGGTCCTGCGATTGCTTTTTTATATTCTGGGCCTGCTATAAATGTTCTTGCCATCATTCTTACTGCAAGGGTTCTTGGATGGGACATTGGCTTGGCAAGAGCTATTGGTGCTGTTGTTTTTAGCATAATAATTGGCTTACTAATGCATTTTATTTTTATAAAAGAAGAAAAGAAAAGACAAGTGGAAGATGATTTTGAAATTGTGCCACTTCAAGCTAAACCTCTTTACCAAACAACTTTTCATATTGCATTCATGATAGGTTTTCTTATTTTTGCAAACTGGGGGAAACCTGCTGAAAGCTCCTTTTCCCTTTGGTGGATAGTATATAATTTGAAGTGGCTACTTGCAATTGTCTTTTTCACGCTCAGTGTCTTAGCAAGTATTAAATGGTTTAGCAAAGAAGAATTAACTCAATGGGTATATCAAACGTGGTATTATGCTTATTTAATAATTCCGCTACTGTTTGTGGGTGTTTTAGTAGCTGGATTTTTATTTGGGAGAGTCGGAAATGAGGGAATAATTCCATCAAAATGGGTTTATTCAATTGTAGGAGGTAATACTTTGCAGGCTAATTTAATTGCTAGTGTTATTGGTGCCTTTATGTATTTCGCAACTCTCACTGAAATTCCAATAATACAAGGTTTACTTGGTGCAGGCATGGGTAAAGGGCCTGCTCTTGCTTTGTTACTTGCTGGTCCTGCTTTGAGTTTGCCAAGCATGGTTGTAATCATGAAAACCATAGGTTTCAAGAAAACTTTCATCTATGTTAGTCTTGTTATAGTTATGTCTACCTTCTCTGGAATGATTTTTGGTGCTATTGTGGATTGAGCTTAGCATATATTAAATATTCAATATTGCCCTTTTGACCTTTGATGGGAGATTCTATAATTCCAGCTACTTTAAGATTAAGTTTTTCGAAAAATTTTTTTATCTCCTCTACGGCTTTAATTCTTTTGTCTTCACTCTTTACTATTCCTCCTTTTTCAATATCCCCAGGTCCTAATTCAAACTGAGGTTTAATTAGAGCAACAATTTCACCTTCTGGCTTTAGAAATTCCAAAACTTTTGGAATTACAAGCTTCAGTGAAATAAAAGACACATCTACTGTAACCATATCAAGAGACTCCCGAATCAGATCCCTATTCATATATCTAATGTTGGTCTTTTCTATGGGAACAACTCTTGGATCAGTTCTGAGCTTCCAAGCAAGCTGCCCATAACCTACATCTACAGCATAAACCTTCTTTGCACCATGTTGAAGTAAACAATCAGTAAATCCTCCGGTGCTGGCACCAACATCCATGGCAACTTTATTCTTTACCTCAATTGAAAACTCTCTTATAGCCTTTTCAAGCTTTAATCCTCCTCTACTCACATAGGAAAGACTTTTACCACAGAGTTTAATCTCAGAATTTTCTTCTACCAAGGTGCCCGGTTTTTCAATCTTTTGGCCATTTACTAAAACTTTTCCTTCCATAATTAATGCACGAGCTTTCTGTCTTGATTCTGTAATCCCTTTTTTAAGAATTAATTGATCAAGTCGAATTTTCACTTCTCTAAGAGGTTCTTTTGAATATATAGAAGGCTATTTGTCTTAAAGGTTCTGCTTTTTCATCAAAGATACTTAATCTTTCTAAAGCTTTATCTATAAGTTCCTTTGCCTTTTGTCTTGATTTTTCAATTCCATAAACTCTAGGATATGTCATTTTACCCTTTTGTATATCGGAACCTTGGGGTTTACCCATTACTTCAGTAGTACTTTCAATATCAAGAATGTCATCTACAATCTGAAAAGCAAGTCCTATTGCCTCTCCGTAAGATTCCAATCTATTAATTTTATCTTCTGAAGCCTCAGCAAGCAATGCTCCTGTTTTTACTGATGCTCTTATCATTGCTGCAGTTTTATGAAGATGAATAAACTCAACAATTTCTCTATTAGGCTCTCTCCCTTCTGAGATTAAATCATAAGCCTGCCCTGCCACCATTCCTCTAAGTCCTGCTGCCATAGATATTTCGTAAATAACTCTTAATAATGTATCTGCCTTTATTTTCGCATACAGGGGATTTGAAAGAATCCTGAAAGCTTCTGTCAGTAAGCCGTCTCCTGCAAGAATTGCAATTCCTTCTCCAAAAACTTTATGATTTGTTGGTTTACCTCGCCTTAGATCATCATTATCCATGGCAGGCAGATCATCATGAATAAGAGAATAGGTATGAATAAACTCAATGGCAACAGCATAGGGAATAATGTCTTCCTTTCCATTACAGGCTTCATAGGAAGCAATACATAGAAGAGGTCTTATTCTTTTGCCTCCGGCAGTAAGAGAATATAACACAGAGTCATGAAGAACTTGAGGAATTATAAAAGGTTGAAAATACTCAATTATGAATTGATCTATTTTAGCTCTTTTTTCAGTAATATATTCTTTTAAATCAATATTCACTTATCCTCAACCTTGCTCTGAACTTTTTCTTAAGTCATTGAATTATAAGCAAATATTATTATACCCCTTCTATTATTAATTCTTTCGGCCTCCATGGAGTCCCTTTTTATTATTCCCATTCAATTGTTCCTGGTGGTTTTGAAGTTATATCATATACAACTCTGTTTACTCCCTTTACCTCGTTTATTATTCTATTTGAAACTCTCTCCAGCAATTCATGGGGAAGCTTTACCCAGTCTGCAGTCATTCCATCAATGCTGTTAACTGCTCTGATAGCTATAACATGCTCGTAGGTTCTTTCATCACCCATTACTCCCACTGTTCTTATGGGAAGTAAAACTGCAAAGGATTGCCATATATTCCTATAAAAGCCAGCCTTTTTTATCTCCTCAAGGACAATTTTATCAGCTTGCCGAAGGATTTCCAGTCTTTCACCAGTAACCTCACCTACACATCTTATTGCAAGGCCAGGACCTGGGAAAGGATGTCTATAGAGAATTTCCTCTGGTATGCCAAGTTCTTTCCCAAGCTGTCTTACTTCATCTTTAAAAAGTTCTCTCAAAGGTTCAATAAGTTTTAACTTCATTCTTTTTAAAAGTCCGCCTACGTTGTGATGACTTTTAATTGTAGCAGAAGGACCTTTAAAAGATACACTTTCTATTACATCTGGATAAAGTGTTCCTTGAGCAAGAAATTTAACTCCCCTAATTTTTTTTGCTTCTTCTTCAAAAATTTTTATGAACTCTCTGCCGATTATTTTTCTCTTTCTTTCAGGATCTCTGACACCTTTAAGCCTTCTGAGGAATCTATCAGAAGCATCTATTACTCTTAAATTTATGTGAAAATTTTCCTTTAACATTTTTTCAACTTTTTCTCTTTCTCCTGCTCTCAAAAGCCCATTATCTACAAATATGCATGTGAGAGCATCACCTATTGCTTTATGAACCAATACTGCTGTTACTGTAGAGTCTACACCACCGCTTAAAGCACAGACTACCTTGTGTTTACCCACCTTTTCCCTTAAATCTTCTATTGCTGTCTTTATAAAGGAATGCATGTTCCAGGAGGGTTTGCAATCACATATTTTGAAAATAAAATTACTTAGTATTTTTTTACCTTCCTCAGTATGGGCAACTTCTGGATGAAATTGAAGGGCAAATATTTTTCTTTGAAAATCTGCAATAGCTGCATAGGGAGAATTTTCAGTGTGAGCAATTCTGTGAAAGCCTTTAGGCATTTCAATTATTTTATCTCCATGACTCATCCATACTACTGAGTTATCTTTCACATCTGAAAAAAGTGTGCTATTGTCGTCTATTTTTAAAATAGCCTTTCCATATTCTCTTTTTTTAGCTTTTGATACCTTCCCTCCTAATAGATGGGTAATTAACTGCATACCATAGCATATGCCAAGTATAGGGATTCCAAGGTTGAAAATTCTCTTTTCAATACTTGGAGCATCTTTTTCAAAGACGCTTGCCGGTCCACCAGAAAGTATTATCCCTTGAGGTTTCCTCTCCTCTATTTCCGAAAAGGAAGCAGTGCAAGGAATTATTTCTGAATAAACCTTTAGCTCTCTTATTCTTCTTGCAATAAGTTGAGTATATTGTGAGCCAAAATCTATTACTATTATTTCCTGCATCTTAGTCCTCAACCCAGTAATTGGGAGCTTCTCTTGTAATTGTTACATCATGGACATGGCTTTCTCTTAATCCTGCATTAGTTATCTTTATGAATTTTGCTTTGTTTCTCAACTCTTCAAGATTTCTACAACCGCAATATCCCATTCCTGATTTCAATCCCCCTACTAATTGATGAACACTTTTAGCAAGAGGTCCTCTATATGGAACTCTTCCTTCAACTCCTTCAGGAACAAGTTTATCTGCAGAGAGCATCTCTTGTCTGTATCTGTCACGAGATCCGCTCTGCATAGCACCAATAGACCCCATGCCTCTGTAAGTTTTATAGCTTCTTCCTTGATAAAGAATTATTTCTCCAGGGGCTTCATCAGTGCCTGCAAAAAGACTGCCAATCATTACACAGTGAGCTCCAGCAGCCAATGCTTTAGTTATATCACCAGAGTATTTGATCCCTCCATCAGCAATTAAAGGTATATTGTATTTTGAAGTAACAGCATAACAGTTCATAATTGCCGTAAGTTGAGGAACTCCAGCACCTGCAACAATTCTTGTTGTGCAGATAGAGCCTGGTCCGATACCTACTTTAACAGCATCTGCTCCCGCCTGAATTAACTCTTCTGCAGCCTCAGCAGTTGCAATATTGCCTGCCACTACAGGAATATCAAATCTTCTCTTAATCTCCTTGAGAGTCTCAATGACACCTTTGCTATGACCATGGGCAGTATCTATTACAATTGAATCTACTCCTGCCTTTATAAGAAGCTCTGCTCGATAAATTGCAGCCTCTCCAACTCCTACTGCTGCTGCAACACGGAGTCTTCCCAAATGATCTTTACAGGCATTAGGATACTTTTTTCTTTTTTCAATGTCTTTGATTGTTATTAATCCTTTTAGATTAAAATTTTCATCAACAATTGGTAATTTTTCAATCTTGTATTTATGTAAAATTTCCTGTGCCTCCTCCAGCGTAATTCCAACAGGAGCTGTTATAAGTCTTTCTTTAGTCATTACATCTTCAACTTTTCTTGTAAAATCTCTCTCAAACTTTAGATCTCTATTTGTTATTATACCTACAAGCTTGCCATTGACAGTTACAGGAACACCAGAGATTCGGTATCTTTCCATTAAGGCTAAAGCTTCTGAGATTGGTGCATCCGGTGAAATAGTGATAGGATCAACAATCATACCGCTTTCCGATTTCTTTACTTTATCAACTTCCAATGCCTGCCTTTCTGGAGGCATATTTCGGTGAATAACACCAATTCCACCTTCTCGGGCAATAGCAATTGCGAGATTAGCATCAGTAACTGTATCCATGGCAGCAGAGACAATGGGAATGTTTAATTTTATATCTCGAGTAAAATAAGTAGATACATCCACCTCTGCAGGTAATATATCTGATTTTGAAGGAATAAGTAAAACATCATCGAAAGTTAATCCTAAAGGGATTTCGTTTTCTTTCATCTGTTACTCCTTTAGTTGAATTTATTGCTAAAAAAACCTTTACTTTTGATATAATCAATTTAAAATGCGCCTGTAGCTCAGGGGACAGAGCGTGGGGCTCCGGACCCCAAGGTCGGAGGTTCAAATCCTCTCAGGCGCGTTAAACTTTTGTCAATAAATGTCCTAATTTTTCTTTTTTGGTCCTTAAATAACATTTATTCTTATCATTAGGCTTAACCTCTATAGGTACTCTCTCCACTACTTTTAAGCCATATCCTTCAAGTCCTACTATTTTTCTAGGATTATTAGTAATTAATCGCATTTTTTTAACTCCCAAATCAACAAGTATTTGAGCACCTACACCATAATCCCTTAAGTCAGGTTTAAAGCCTAATTTTATATTAGCCTCCACAGTATCATATCCCTTCTCTTGAAGTTCATAGGCTTTTAGCTTATTTAATAAACCTATTCCTCTTCCTTCCTGTCTCATATAGAGTAAAACACCTTTCCCAGCCTCTGAAATCATTTCAAGAGCTCTGTGAAGTTGTGAACCGCAGTCACACCTTTTTGATAAAAACACATCACCTGTTAAACACTCTGAGTGAACTCTTACAAGAACTTCTTCATTTCCCTTTATTTCTCCCTTTACCAGAGCAAGATGTACTTTGTCGTCAATGAGTGTAGTGTAAGCAATTGCCTTGAAGTCTCCATAATCAGTAGGAAGTTGAACTGTGACTACTCTTCTGACTAAAGTTTCATTTCTCATCCTATATCTAATTAAATCCTTGATAGTGGTGATCTTTAATCCATGCTTTTTGGCAAATTCCATGAGTTGTGGAACTCTTGCCATTGTACCATCATCATTCATAATCTCACAGATTACTCCTGCAGGATATAGCCCTGCCAGTCTTGCAAGATCAACAGCAGCTTCAGTGTGACCTGCCCTTTTAAGGACTCCGCCTTTTTGTGCTTTTAGGGGAAAGACATGTCCTGGCCTTACAAGATCCTCTGGCTTAGTTTTTGGATCAATTGCAGTAAGTATTGTCACAGCTCTGTCATGAGCTGAAATTCCAGTAGTTACTCCTTTTCTTGCTTCAATAGACACAGTAAAGGCAGTCTGATGGGGTGTTTCATTTATATCTACCATCATGGGAAGTTTTAATTCTTCAACTCTTTCAGGTGTTAAAGGTAAACATATTAATCCTCTTGCATATTTTGCCATAAAATTGATTGCCTCAGGTGTAACTTTCTCAGCAGCAATAAAAAGATCTCCCTCATTTTCTCGGTCTTCGTCATCTACAATAATTATCATTTTACCTTGACTTACATCTTCTAAAACTTCTTCTATTGTATTAAATTTGAACTCTTCTTTTTTTGAACTCAAATTGTCCCTCCTTTTCTTTTGGTAGTTTAATTTTTAATATATCAAAATATTCAAAATTTTTTCCAAAAAATATATGAGAATAAGGTATCCATAAGATGGAACATGTGTTAGGCTTTAAAGAGAAAGTTCTTATTTAAAAAGTTTCTAAGCTTTAATAGATTTTCAAGTGAGTATTTTAAAAAAAGAAGGCGGGTTTTAAACCCGCCCTGGATTATTTTGAAATTTAAAAAATATTATGCAGCTTCTTCTTTCTTTACTTCTTCACGCAAGGCTGTTTTGGCAAATACCATAGCTGTTGTTCTGTAAACCATATGAGCCATCTTTGAATGGGGAGCATAGGCAAAAAGAGCAAAAACAAAAACAAGATGTGCAATATAGGAGGCATATCCTAAAGTTTCAACTTCTGCTTCTCTCAAAATTTCGGCAAGAAAACCTGTAATACCTACAGCAAATATAATTACTATTAGAAGCCAATCAAAGTAACTACCAAGTCCTTGTTTAACTGCATTCTTAGTTCTGTTTGCAATAATTAGTAACATTCCGATAATAAGAGCAATACCGCTAATGTTTCCGATTATTTTTACAATATTTGTCTGGGGATAAGGAGCTTCCCATTTTAACACCCATTCATAAAAAGCAGCTATACCTGTTGTAATGGTTAAACCAATAAAAGCATATAAAACAAGAAGATGAGCAGTTGATCTGTTCTTGTTTAAAGTGCAAAGTTGGAATTTCTTGTGTAGCAGAATATCTTTGATGGTCTCATAAATACAATTATAAATATCTTTTCTCTGAAGCTCTACTCCCTCTGTCAAATTGAGCCAATACTTTTTAACACCTAAGTAAAAACAAATTACAGCAAAGCCTGCTATTGCCATAAAAGGTATATCAATCCATGGAACAGGTGGAAGAAAAGCCACATATGACATCTCTCCATTTTCACCCCTTGGTATTTCAACACCACTAAAATATCCAAGCAGAGCCATTTCTCCCAGGAAGAAGAGTAATGGTATTAGGAAAATGAGAAGAAGATACTTGGGATCAGCAACCCAGTTAGCTAGAAAGCTTGGAGGTGAGTAATTCTTTATCATTAGTTTTCTAACCGCTCCTAACACTTCACCAGGTTTTGCACCTCTTGGGCAATAGGCAGTACAATCACCACAGTGATGACAAAGCCAAATGTCAGGGTTTTTGAATAATTTTTCTTTCAATCCCCATTGGGCATAAAGCATTTCCTTTCTTGGAAAAGGCTTGTCCTCAGGTGAAAGATTGCATACCACAGTACAGGTTGAACACTGGTAGCATTTTTTTAGAGATTCTCCACCTGCTTTTATGATTTCTTTTGCAAACTGTAAATCTGGTTTTACTACTTTGTCCATCTCTTTCCTCCTTAGAAGCCCTTAAATGGATTAGGACCAATCTCTCTAATTTTATCCATGAATTCAGTAATTATCTCAGGAACTCTCCAGTATTCATCAATTGCTAATTCATACATTTGAACTCTATCGGATTCAAGCTGTAATCTGTCTAAAGTCTCCTGAACTTTACCAAGCCTATACTTGGCCAATTCGCTCCCCTTTGCAAAATGGCATTGATAGTTTTCTCCAAACTTACATCCCAGTAAAAGCATCCCATCAACACCCCTTGAAAGAGCATCAGCAATCCAGACAAGGTTCATAGATCCAAGACATCTAAGCTGAATAAATCTTACAGCTGGATCAAGTTTAAGTCTGTTAAGTGCAGCAGTCTCAGTAGCAGGAAAAGCATCATTTTCGCAGCATAAAACTATAATACGAGGTCTATCATCCTCACTGGGAACAGACACATTCTTTAGCATTGTTCCAATCATATCAACACTGTAGTCCTTGAAAGATACAATTCTTTCAGGACAGGCACCCATACAAGTTCCACATCTACGGCATCTATTTGGTTTGTAGAAAGGAATACCCTTTTCATCCTCATCTATAGCACCGAAGGGACACTCTTCTGTGCAACGCTTACAGGCGGTGCATTTAGTAAGGTTTGGTTCTGGATATGAAGTATCCCATGCTCTTGGATGAACAGCCATTCCATTAGCTACGTGCTCAATACATTGAATTGCCTTTAGAGCCGCTCCTCTTGCGTCTTCCTTTGCCTCAGTCATATTCATTGGCTGGCGTACAGGTCCTACAGCATATATACCTGTTCTTCTTGTTTCATATTGGAAACATATGAAGTTTGAATCAGCAAAACCAAAGCCTCCCTCTAAGAAAGGAAGTTCAGGTCCTTGACGATATGCAAGATTGAGGATAAATTCTGGTTTCTTAGTTGTTTCAAGATATTTTGCCTTTTCATCATCACTTTTAGCAGCTGCTGAAGCAAGCCCTATTAAATAATCTTGAGGCTCTTTTGTAGTAGGAACCATTCCCGTGGCAAGAACAACCATCTCTGTCTCTAAATCTACCTGCTCACCTAAAAGAGAGTTTTCAACAGTAACGATTAGTTTATCATATTCCTCTCTGATTCCTATTACTTCTCCCTTAGCAAGCATCATACCTGGGGCATTTTGAGCTTCTTTGTAATAATATTCTAATTTCCCAGGTGTTCTCATGTCTTTATAAATAACCATTGCTGTAGCATCAGGATTTCCGTCAGTAACATAT
The DNA here is from genome assembly GCA_937998865.1 of uncultured bacterium. Lineage (GTDB taxonomy): Bacteria > Nitrospirota > Thermodesulfovibrionia > Thermodesulfovibrionales > Thermodesulfovibrionaceae > Thermodesulfovibrio. The sequence goes on along the minus strand of CALLBR010000001.1, from coordinate 66,659 downwards.
CTTGCCTGTTTTAAAGTAGTGGCACAGCACATTCCAGAGCAGTAAGGAATATGCTCAGGATCTCTTTGTCCAGCACACTGAACAAAAAGAACAGTTTTTACAACTCTATCATCGGAGGGCCTTTTAATAATTCCATTGTTTTTCTTAGCTATTTCTTCAAACTCATAATTTGTTACAACATCTTTAAACTTTCCATATCCATATTTTTTAGACAGCTTCTTTGCATCGTAGGGTTTCCAGCCAGTTGCCTGAATAATAGCTCCACTTTTAATAGTTTCTGTTGAACCATTCTTTGAAATAGTCACATCAAAATCACCAGGCTGTCCCTCAATTCTATCTATCTTTGAAGAGGTAAAAACTTTTATTTTTGGATGTGACGTAACTTCATTTATTAGAGGCTCAAGATTTACATCACTAAGAACTCCCTTTGTATAATCATCAGTTGGGACTACTTTATATAGTTTTCTTGCAAATCCTCCCAATTCTGCTTCTTTTTCTACAAGCACTGCATCATATCCAGCTTTAGCTGCTTCCAGTGCTGCTGTCATTCCTGAGACTCCACCACCAACGACGAGTATAGTTTTGTTAATGTCAATTTTATAAGGCTCAGGGATTTCTCCTTTTTGAGCTTTAATTACGCCCATTTTTATATAGTCTTCTGCTGCCTGTTGCTGTTCTTCTTGAGATTCAATTGTCCATATAGCAAGCTCTCTTACAGGAACTCTCTCTACAAAGCAACCTGGGAAATTAAATTCGTAAGTTTTAACTCTTGGAGAACAGCCTGCTATAACAATACTGTTAATACCTTGTTCAGCAATGTCTTTTTTTATTAACTCAATACCCTCACCACTACATAGAATTTCATGTTCAGCTACAACTGGAACTCTTAAAGCATTCTTCGCAATATTAACAATTTTTTCTGTGTTTACTACTTCTCCTATACCGCATCCTTTACAGATATAAAGTCCTATTTTCTTTTCCATAGGTTACCTCCTTCCACCGATCTGGATTGCCTTGAGGGCTGCGCCTGTGGAATCCTTTCCGCATCCTGCTACATCCATGGGATTTTTGGCGCATCCTGCAGAATAAATACCATCAGCCTCAATTACAAAACCATCAATAGCATACTTGATTCCGGGAACTTTAAATTCTAAACCCTCAGGCTGCATCCCTGTGGCAAGAACAACCATGTCTACCTTTTGTTTGATTTTCCTAAAGTTAAGCATATCCTCCACAGTAACAATCACATCATCACTCTCAGGGTCCTGTTCAATTGCTGCAACTTTTCCTTTTATGAGATTAACTCCACCTTGCTCTTTTAACTGATTATAAAACTTTTCATATCTGCCAGGAGTTCTAATATCAATGTAATAAATAAAGACTTCTGCATCAGGATTTTGTTCTTTCAAGTAAAGTGCATGCTTTAGAGATGCAAGACAACATATGTAGGAACAGAAGGGCAGATGATTTTCATCTCTGCTTCCTGCGCACTGGACAAAGGCAATTTTTTCAACAGGCTTTCCATCAGAGGGTCTTAAAATCTGTCCACCTGTGGGACCGTTCTTTGAAGCAAGCCTCTCAAGCATCATGTTTGTTATGACATTTTTAACATTACCAAACCCCAAATTGTCTATTTTAGAAGCATCATAGGGTTTCCATCCAGTAGCTAATATAATAGAGTCTACTTTTATCTCAATTGTCTCGCTCTGCAAATTAAAATCAATAGCATTGTATTTGCATGCTTCTATACAAGGTGCTGGACAATCTTTAGGACAAGATTTTCTATCCACCACATATCTTAAAGGAAAAGACTGTTCAAAGGGCAGATGAATAACCTTTGTCTTATTAAGTCCGAAATTAAATTCACTATCTATCTCCACAGGACATGCCTCATAACAAGCATTGCAAGCAGTGCAGTTGCTGTTTACATATCTTGGATTTATTTTTATGTTTACAGTATAGTCTCCCGGCCCTCCTGAGATAGATTCAACTTGTGCCATCGTATAGAAGGTTATTTTGGGGTTTACCTTTATACGACGAAAATTAATCTCAAGACCACATAATGGTGGGCAGATTTTAGGGAAATATTTATTTAACTGTGCAACTCTTCCACCGAGATAGGGATTTTTTTCAACTATTATTACTTCAGCACCTGTCTCGGCAGCCTCAATTCCTGCAGTTAAACCACTAAATCCCCCACCAATAACCAAGATTCTCGTTGGGCTACCATTATGATGCATTCTCAGCCTCCTTTATTAAATTATCTTAAACATAAAAATTCGTAATACAGTCTTATAACTGCATTACGAATTTCTAATTTAACTCTACAATGAAGAAATAAAAGGGAGGGAAAGAATTCCCTCCCCTCTTTACTCTCATATTAGTCTGGAATGATCTGGACGTATGGGACTTTCTTAAGTGTAAAGGTATCTGTTGCTGGATCATATACTGAATTGACAAAAGCTCTCCAATTGTTGTCATCCACAAAGTCAAAGTCACCTCTGTAGTAGTAACCTGGGTATCTGGACTCTTCTCTAAAGAGGATATGTCTTGCATGGGCTTCCAATGAGAGAGTTCTGTGATAGTTCTCCCAGCAACGGAGAAGCTCATGGAGATTTGCAGCGGCTAATCTAGCTGCATCCTCTTTAAGGAGTTGAAGCTTCTTAAGACCTTCTTCAATCATTGTCTTAGAGGTCATATACCAAGTGCTGATTCCACCGAAGTATTCATCAGCAATCTTTTGAAGTCTTGCTTGATACATATTTGGTCTGATGTAATAAGGGTTAATTGCTGGATCTGTAGAGTAAGTCTTATATTTTTCATAAATTTCAAAAGGTAAATACATTTCAGCAACTAAATCATCTACATTGGCAGCTAATTCTGGTGTGTAGCTTGGGTTGTCAAGTATAAAGGCAATTGCTGCCTTTGCAGCTATTCTACCTTCTGCATGGGATCCAGAGGAGAATTTGTGTCCGGAAGCACCAACAATATCACCAGCCATAAAGAGACCTTTTACTGTGCTCATTCTATTGTAACCCCAGAACCACTCTGCAGGTGCTCCAGGTATATCACCAGGACCGCTTACCCAGAAGCCTGCGCAACCAGCATGGGAACCAAGGAGATAAGGCTCAGTAGGCATAATCTCAGATGGACTCTTGTCAGGTTCAATATTCTGAGCTGCCCAAAGTCCTGCTTGAGAAATACACATGTCAAGGAAGTCTTCCCATGCCTCAGCCTCAAGGTGTTTTAATCTCTTAGGATCCATCTGCTTTGCAAGTTCTTGCATAGCAGTATGGGTATTCATGAGGATGGGACCTCTACCTTGTTTCATTGCCTGCATCATAAGATGGTTTCTAATGGCTGTGCCAAGAGCTTCAGCCCATTTTCCATATTTATTTACAGCATCTTGGAACTCTGAACAGTCTTTTGCACAGTAATCATTTCCAAGAGCATCTGTTGCTTTTGCCTTAAAGAAGAGGAACCAAGCACCTACTGGTCCGTAGCCGTCTTTAAATCTGGCAGGAACAAATCTGTTTTCCATCATTGTCATCTCAGCGCCTACACTCATTCCAAGATAGTATCCAGAACCAGCGTTCCAGACAGGATACCAGGCTCTACCTTGACCTTCACGAGTTGATCTTGGTCTGAATACATTAACAGCACCACCAGATGCATTAAGAATTGCCTTTGCCTTAAAGACATATACTTTATTTTCTCTTACGCTAAAACCTACTGCACCAGCTACTCTATTATCCTCTTTTGCATCTTTAATAAGTTTTACTATGAAAACTCTTTCAAAAAGGTTTTGAGGAATGTTTAAAGCCTTTCTGTTATATTCAAGAGCTGCTTTTGCAGCCTCAGCTACTATTACCTTATAGGATTCTCCGTTAATCATTATCTGCCATTTACCGGAACGGCAGGGTACACCGCCATCCTTGAGTTTTGGCTTACCCTGATCCCTTGCCTGAAAACCATCAAGGGACCATCCATCGTCACTTTTTTTCCATATAGGAAGTCCCCATTCTTCAAACATATGAACTGAATTGTCCACATGCCTTCCAAGATCATATACCAAGTCTTCACGGATTATTCCCATAAGGTCTGCACGGACATATCTTACATAGTCCTCAACCTTATTCTCACCAATGTAGGTATTGATAGCACTAAGTCCCATAGCAACTGCACCGGAACGATCAGTTGCAGCTTTATCAACCATTGTTACTTTAAGTCCTTTTGGTGTAGCCCATCTGCATGCTTCAAAAGCAGCACCACAAGCAGCCATTCCACCACCGACAATAAGAAGATCAGTGTCAACAACTACTACTTCTGGTTTCTCACAATATGAAAATGTGCAAGTCTCTTTTTCCATCTTTATACCTCCTTACTTTGTTTTTTTACTCTTTTCTGGCTTCATAATTAAAATAGCCAGGACCTTTGATTTTTGAATAATCAGGCTCAGGTAATCCTTCATAAATGTTTTCTGCTTTCCAGTAACCTTCGGGTGTGAGCCTTATTGGGAATTTGAATCTCTTTATAGCGCCACTTCTGAACTTAATTGTCCACATAATAGCATCCTGACCTCTCATGGGAATAACGCTTGCACCAAGGGGGAAGAAATCGGCATATCCTCTAACTTCGATTGCCTGTTGTGGGCAAATTTTCACGCAGTTGTAACATTCCCAACACTGTTCTGGCTCCTGATTGTAGGCTTTCATTTTTTCTCTGTCCAATGTCATAAGATCATGTGGACAGATGTACTGACATGCTGTCTTGTCTTGGGCTTTGCAGCCATCACACTTTTCAACCATTACAAAGCTTGGCATAGTTTAACCTCCTTTTTGTTTTTTATGCTGGTTTTTGTGCTGGATTTTTTTGTAATTCCAGTACATCACTAATATCAATATCAGGAACTGGAAGCTCTTTGTCTTCCTTTGCAATATCATCTTTTATTGAAGGAATCTCTGCTAAAGCAGCTTCCATAACCTCTGGACCTAAGGATTTCATCTCTAATATTTTCTTAAAAACGAGCCTTTTAAAAGAAGCTGGAGTTTCTTCAATAAATCCTCTTGCATCAAACCTTGCTTTTGTGAACTGATCAATTACTTTTTGTCCCAAATCATCAGGAACTTCAAGAACTAATCTCTTTAGAGCTCCACCAAAAATAGGTTCTACTTTTTCTTCCAGTGGTGTACCCTTTATTGCTTTTAATCTTGTTTCATCAATTACAACACCAAAAAACTTAGCCATTATTCACCTCCTCCTTTATTTTTTTAAGTGAGCTGGAAGTTCCATGTGAGGGAGATCAACCTCTAATCTCTCCTCTCTCTCTTTGAGATATTTCTCGTTATTAAACGGATATCCAAACTTCTGCCACCATTTTACAACTACTTTATAAACTTCTGGTCTGTAAATTTCTGGTGGTGGCATTACTCCCTCATTAATAATACCTCTTATGAAGCTTCCGGAATATCTCGAGTAAATCCCTTTATGTGCGCAATTAGCAGAATAGGCAAATTCTTTACATTTTGGACAGAACCAGAACTCTTCAATGTTCTGAGGTCTAATATAAAATCCACCTTCTACCATGTAAGGCGGTTCATTAAAGCCGAAGCTTGGGATTCCCTTTGACCAAAGAATTTGAGTTGCAAATATATCATAGTATTCACCTAAGGCTGCATGGTCTCTCCCAAACATGTGGAAGGATATTCCCATATTTTGCCTAATTACAGCATGAATGAGAGACTCGATGGGGTTACCATATCTCATGTCCCAAAGTGTGAATGTTACAAGATGACGCTCTGGTTTAATATAACCAGCTAAATGAACCATTTCATGCCCTTCAACAATTGCTTCATCAGGGAAGTCTCCTATTCTCTTTGCTCCAACTATAGCATTAACTACAATACCATCACAGGGCTTTACATCACCAATGTAAGCAGCATTTTTCATTAAGGCTTCATGTCCTGTGTGAGGGACATTTCTTGTCTGATGGGCAATAACTGTTGTCCAACCTCTTTTTTCAAATTCCTCTCTGCATCTCTTTGGTGGATACCAGAATCTATCAAAAGGCGGTCTTAATTTAGGCTCATTAATAATGGTATATTTACCAGCAAGTATTATAGGATTCAATGAACAATAAATATTATACCCTGTATGTTTCTGGTCGAAAGGCACTTTAACAACTTCTGGATTTTTCTCGGGTGTTCCAAAGGTTCTTACTGCTACATCACCTGGGACGATTTCGTAAACCTCTTCAATCTCAAGAATTGCAAAAGGTTCACCTTTAAGTCTCAGTAAGAGCCAATCACCTGCTCCAACTCCAAGCTTTTTGAAGTCTTCTTCTGAGATGTCAAAAAGAATGGGATAAGGAAATACCCATCCGCTTGTAAGTCTTCTTTTCTCAAGAACACTTTCAAGATCAGCCTTTGTCATGGAACCTTCTACAGGGCTGAAGAAACCATAACAAACTGACATAATTTCTCTGTAAACATTCCTTACAGGATTACCTTTGAAAAGAGTTGGCTTAATGTCATAAACTGCAGAACATTTCTGCATTAACTTCATTGCCATTTGGGGGTCACGGACAACCCTTTCAACAAGCTTTCCACCATGTGGTGGGGGAAGAGTCTTAATTCTTACTTCCGGCATACCTTTCCTCCTTTAGTTTACTTTTTTTCTAAAATTGCACAGATATTATTAAAAATTTCATCTATACTACCTGTGCCTTCCACACTTTTTAAAATTCCTTTTTTAGAGTAATAATCAATCAAAGGCTCTGTTTGTGCTTTATATACTTCCAGTCTCTTTCTGATTGTTTCTTCCTTATCATCATCTCTTTGAAAGAGCTCTCCACCACATTTGTCACACTTACCCTCTGCCTTTGGAGGATTGTAGTAGACATTATACATTTGTCCACAAGCTTTACATGTTCTTCTACCTGTCAATCTTTTCATTAAATCCTCAAAGGGAACATCTAAGTTAAGGGCTAAATCTAAGGGCATGCTCATTTCAGCAAGCATTTTATCAAGAGCTTCTGCTTGTGTAACATTTCTTGGGAAACCGTCTAAAATAAATCCTTTTTTGCAGTCATCTTGAGAAAGTCTCTCTTTTACCATTCCTAAAACTACACTGTCAGGTACTAATTCTCCTCTGTCCATATAAGACTTTGCTTCTTTTCCAAGTGGAGTTCCAGCAGCCACTGCGGCTCTTAAAAGATCACCAGTGGATATTTGAGGGATACCATATTTTTCAACGAGCCTTTTTGCTTGTGTTCCTTTCCCTGCACCAGGAGCACCCAAGAATACTAATCTCATCTGAAGCCTCCTTTTTGATTAAGTTAAAATATCTTTTGGATTATAATTTAACCTAATATGAAATTAAATGCAACTTAATTTTTATAATTTTATGATAAATTTTGTTTATAAAGTTGCGAGAATTTTACCAAATAGTGCTTTAAATTGTCAAGAGCAATTCTTCTATGACTAATCCTATCCTTTTCTTCAGAAGGCATTTCTGCAAAAGTTAATGTGTATCCTTCAGGGATGAATACAGGATCATAGCCAAATCCTAAATCGCCGCGAGGTTCCATTGTTATTTTACCGTTTACATATCCCCAAAAAACTTTTTCCTCTCCAGTTGATAAAACAAGAGCAATGCAACAGACAAAACGAGCTTGTCTTTTATCTTCTGGGATTTCTCTCATCTCCATTAATAACTTCTTAATATTATCTTCATCGGAAGCATGTTCTCCTGCATATCTGGCAGAGAAAATTCCAGGTCTTCCACCTAAGGCTTCTACTTCCAGTCCAGAATCATCAGCTAATGCAGAAAGTCCTGTTTTTTCTTTAACATACCTTGCTTTTTTTAGAGCGTTCTCTTCAAAAGTACAGCCATCTTCAACAACTTCTCCTAAATTAGGGAAATTATCTAAAGATAAGATTTCAATAGATAGATCTTCTAACATTCTTTTCAATTCTTGAATCTTTTTTTTATTTTTAGATGCTAAAACAATCTGCATTTGACAAACCTATTTTTTTTAAGATATATTATAAATATCGCGGGGTGGAGCAGTCTGGTAGCTCGTCGGGCTCATAACCCGAAGGTCAGAGGTTCAAATCCTCTCCCCGCAACCAATTAATCAAACAAAGCTTCCACAAATTCATTTGCCTTAAACTCCTTCAAATCTTCCACACCCTCACCAATTCCGATGAACTTTATGGGAACTCCTATTTCTTTCTTTATGGCAAAAATAACTCCCCCCTTTGCTGTCCCATCTAGTTTTGTAACAATAATACCAGAAAGCCCCACTGCTTCATGAAACATTTGAGCCTGCCTTATTGCATTCTGTCCTGTTGTGGCATCCACCACTAAAAGCACTTCATGAGGAGCATCAGCTATGGACTTTTTTATTACTCTACATATTTTTTTCAGTTCTTCCATCAAGGGAGCTTTAGTATGAAGTCTTCCAGCTGTATCAATTATTACTAAATCTTTGTTTTTTGATTTGGCATGTTCTACTGCGTCAAAGGCAACTGCTGCTGGATCAGCTCCGCTCTTATGCTTAATAATATCAGCATTTGTTTTATTTGCCCAAATCTCAAGCTGTTCAATAGCTGCTGCCCTAAAAGTATCGCAGGCTGCGAAAACTACTTTTTTTCCTTCCCTTGAAAATTTATAGCCAAGCTTTCCTATTGTAGTGGTTTTCCCCACTCCATTAACTCCTACCACAAGCATTACAGAAGGAATGCTTTTAAGATGTAGACTTGTATCGTTTTGTAGTAATTTTTTTAATTCTTCCTTTAAAAGAGACTTCAAATCAGGATATTCTTTTAACGTCCCTTCTTTAACCTTTTTTTTTAATAAATCTATTATCTCTTCTGTTGCCTTTACGCCAAAATCAGAAAAAATAAGCACTTCTTCTATTTCATCAATTGTTGTTTCATCAATTTTTTTTCCTAATGGGATAATAGATTCAATTTTTTCAACTATGTTTTGTTTAGTTTTTGATAGTTTTTCTTTTAATTTGTCAAAAAACCCCATTAATTTCTCCTAAAATCAATCACTATTTCGTCCTTTTTCTTAGTTACATGATATTTTAGGGGCTTTTTTAATTCTATATTCATAATTACCTTATTTTTTTCCTGAGATATTGAGACATTTTCAATAAATTCAGAATCAATTTTTAGGGGTGTTTCTATCTTATGCTCTACAGGATAAATTTCTAAAATAATAGACATTTTCTTCCCTTCCTTCTTTGTTATCGGTTTGTAGCCACCTTTTCTTTCAATCTGAGGGATATAAAGTATAAGTTTAGAGCTATTTTTTGTCTCTGTAAGTGATATATTTTTTAATTCCAAAGGAGGATATCTTAAGGCTTCAATGGGCTTTTTATCCACTTTGGCTATTTTCTTTTCATTAGCTTTTTTTGAACCATCTTTTACTTTTTTTAAAGTCTTTTTCTTTTCCTCTTTATGCTTTGCAGGCTCCTGAATGAGAGCTTCTTCCTCGGCAGATGCAATGATTTCAAATTGCTCTGCTTTATCATAAAGAACCTCTACAATGGCAATTCCATTTATAAATTCAGATGGTGGGATCTTATTAGGAGTTAATGTTCCTTTCCCTGTAGTTCTAAGTATAACAGGCTTACCGTAAAGATTATATTGCGTCATGATTTTATCTGATTGATTATAAGCAATGATTTTTATTTTAAATTTTTGCCCAGCTATTACTGTCTCAGGAGCAACTATTTCAAATCTTTTTAATGAGGGAGGAACTATTTTTATGGTATCACTCTCTCCCTTAATTGCCGAGTTTTTAGAGTCCTTTACTACTATTTTAATGTCCTCAGGACTGTCATATCTTAAACTTATTTTTGCTATCCCCTCTAAAAATTCATGGGATGAAATTTCATTAGGGAACACAGCCCTTTTACTAGTTGATTCTATAATGAATTTTTGCTTTTTAGTGGAGAGATCTCTCACATAATTATTGAATTTGTCTATGGCAGAAATTTTAATCTCAAAAGATTCTGATGCAATTACCTCCTTTGGTGCCTCTATTATAAACCCTGCTAATTCAGAATTAACAATAGAAATTACGTCACTTTTTCCTTTAATATTTGAGTTTAAAAGACTTGCTTCTACTTGAAAGGAACCAATTTTATCGGCATAAAGTTTGACATTCAGAACACACTGATCTGCTATGTATTTTGTCTCCTTAATTTGAATAGATATGTCTCCTTTAAAAAATAAATTTACTACTTCAGGATTATAATCTTTGCAGACAGTGTTATTGTACCTATCCTTTGCTTTTATGAATATTTCAAAAATATCACCTGCTCTGGAAAAAAGCTGAGACTTAATCTCCAAATGATTAATTTCTGCTGGCACCACTTTTACCCTCTTTTCAATAATTGGTGAAGCTTTAGTGTCTTCGTAGATACTTATTGTTATCTCTTCAGCTTTTTCATTGTAAATCCTTATAGGAAAACCCTCTTTTTTAATGTCACTGGATTTAAAAAAGGAAGGCTCTATTTTTGCTAAACCTGTAGCAACTACTTTATAATTTCTTGCATTTTCCGAAGGCATGTCTATGGGGTTACCTAAGGCATCAAAAGCGTATATATATATTTTGCTCTCTTTCCCGGCAATTAACTCAGAAGGGATTGAAATTTCAATATGATCGAAAATGCCGGGTTGAGCAGTAATGCTTGCTAAAGAATTTGAAAAGGCAATGAGAAAAAAGAAAACTATTACATTAATCAAACCAAAACATTTAAAAACTCTATTCATTTTACCCTCCTGTATTTTTATCTAAAAATTTTTGCTTTGTTCTTAAATTTTATTGTATTCTATCATAATTGTTTCAGTTAAAAAGAGGCAAGACTTAAACCTTAAATAAATAGAATTATTGCATTAAAAATAATTATGCATTAATAAAAAAATAAAATGGAAAAAATTTTGAAACAAGGCAATCTCATCTTTAGATTTCTTGCAAAATTAATTGATCTTTTGATTGTATTAGCACTTACAAATCTTTTTGCTCAAGCTGGTATTTACATGGGAATTTTTTATCTTCTTATTGCAGATGGCTTGTTCAAAGGTAGAAGTATAGGGAAAAAACTTCTGCGGCTCAAGGTAATTAATCTTCAAAGAAACACTCATGCTGATTTCAGAGATTCAATTATGAGAAATTTCATCTTAGGATTATCTCTTTTTTTTATTCTCATACCTTTTATTGGATGGATTATTCTCTTTATAATCTTTGCTTTTGAATTTATCCTTGTGATAGGAAATCCTGAAGGAAAAAGACTTGGAGATTTAATCTCAAACACAATAGTTGTAGAAGAATAATGAACAAATGTTTTAGAATTATTTATAAACTTTTAGAAGGAGGCAATTAGTGTTTCTTCAACGAATAATCGGAAAGTTTTCTAATGACTTAGCTATTGATCTTGGCACAGCCAATACTCTGGTATATGTAAAAGGTAAAGGTATCGTATGCGATGAGCCCTCTGTAGTAGTAATGAGGAGAGACAATAGGAAAATAGTAGCAGTGGGAGCTGAAGCAAAGGAAATGATGGGTAAAACGCCAGCCAACATTATTACTATTAAACCTCTCAAAGATGGTGTTATAGCTGACTTCGATGCCACAGGAGAAATGTTGAAATACTTTATTACTAAAGCACATAACAGAAAGTGCTTGATTTCACCAAGAATTATAATTGGAGTACCTTCAGGAATCACTCAGGTAGAACAAAGAGCAGTAAAAGATGCAGCCCTTGCATCAGGTGCCAGGGAAGTTTACTTAATAGAAGAACCTATGGCTGCAGCCATTGGTGTAGGATTACCTGTGGGTGAACCTTCTGGTAACATGATAGTTGACATAGGTGGAGGAACTACAGATGTGGCTGTCATCTCCTTAGACGGAATCGTCTACTCAAAGGCAGTAAAAGTAGGTGGAGACAAGATGGATGAAGCCATAATTGCATATATAAAAAGAAAATATAACCTTATGATAGGAGAGAGAACCGCAGAGACAATCAAAATAAGCATAGGAAGTGCTTATCCTTTAAATTCAAACAAAACTATTGAAATTAAGGGAAGAAATCTTATATCAGGAATCCCTAAAGCAGTAACTGTAACAGAGGAAGAAATAAGAGAAGCCCTTGCTGAACCCATATCTATCATAATTGATACTATTAAAGCAACTTTAGAAAATACTCCACCTGAACTTGCTTCTGACATCGCAGACAAGGGTATTGTTCTTGCTGGGGGAGGTGCACTTCTTAGAGGATTAGATATATTAATAAGAGAACATACAGGTATAACAGTAATAGTCCCTGAAGATCCTTTAAAAGCAGTTGTTAAAGGTTGTGGTGCAATGCTTGATAAACTTGATTTACTAAAAAGAGTTTCCCTCAATGTCAACTGATGATAAAAAAATCATCAATTATCTCTTTGATATTAATTACTACATTTTGTATTTTTCTAATATTTTATCAGTCAAAAAAAGAGATAATTTTGCCAAAATTTTATTTTTCTCAACTATTAAAACCCTTAATCCTCGTAAAAGATTCCATAAAAGACTTTCTTCTTCTTAAGCAAGAAAATGCTCAATTAAAAAAACAAATTTTTGAGCTATCTCTAAAGGAAAACTACTACTCTTCTCTTGTTCAGGAAAATAAGAGATTAAAAGAGATACTTAGTCTAAAGGAGCAGAGAAAAGATATTGTAGCAATTGGAAAAGTTATATCTAAAGGTTCTACAAAATACCTAAAGACCATTTGGATTGACAAAGGAAGTGCTCATGGCATCAAAAAAGACTATTCTGCAGTAACAACAAATGGATTAGTGGGAAAAATAGTGTCTGTTTATCCTGAGTCTTCAGAAATACTTTTAATAACTGATCCTAATTTTTCAGTGTCAGTAAGAATTGAGAGAAGTAGAGCAGAGGGAATATTAAGTGGTAAAGGCGACAAATGTGTAATTAAATATATTCCTTTAGAGGAAGAAGTGTTGGTGGGAGATAGAGTTATTACTTCTGGATTAGATGGAATTTTTCCTGAAGGAGTTATTATTGGTGCAGTAAAATCATCAGATAAACGAAAAGGTTTATTTCAAATAATAGAAGTGATTCCTATGCAACCTGAAAATAAAATAGAGGAAGTTGCTGTAATTAAAAGAGGATAATGAAAAAATTAATTAAATGGATTTCTCTAACAGCATTAACTTTACTGATTCAAAGTCTTATTCTAATATTTACAGGTATTAAAACCAATTTATTTTTTCTTTTGATCTTTCTTTTCATAGTTGATTATTATTTCCCGAAGGAGCAAAAAAAAAATATATCACCCAATGAAGTATATCCTTTAATATTCTTTGCATTTATTGGATTTATAGAAGATTTGGGGCAAGAAATTATAGGACCATCAATAATATCAAAGAGCATAACAGGATATCTTTTAATAAAAATTACTAATCAATTCTTTTTTACTTGGTCACCACCGTTTAAAGGAATAATTATTTTTATATTCACTTTACTGGATGAATTTATTTCTATGGTAATTGTAATGAGTTTTTTTAATCTCGACTTTGAACACTTTGTGCTATTGAAGGAGATTTTTATCAGAGCTTTGATTAATGTTCCTTTGGGATTATTTATAAGCTGGGGGAGACCTTGAGGAATCTTAAAGACAAAATTTTTATATTCTTCATACTATTATTGTTTTGTATTATTGTGCTAAGGTTATTTTACTTACAGATTTTTAATGGGGAATCCTATAGCAAATTATCAGAGCAAAATAGACTTCGCATAATAAAGATACCAGCTCCAAGAGGAATTATCTATGACAGGAACGGCATTCCCTTAGTTGAAAACATTCCCTCCTTCAGTGTTTACCTATCACCTGAATATTCAGAATACATTAATCTAAATATACTTAGTGAAATTTTAAATATTTCCTTAGAGGAACTTAAACAAAAAGTGCAGAAAAAAACAGGAAGCCAATTTATCCCTATAAGAATAAAAGAAGATATTTCTTTTAAGGAAATTGCCATGCTGGAGGCAAGAAAAAGTGATCTTCCGGGTATTATCATAGATATCCAGATGAAAAGGCATTATATTTTTGACAAAGCTACAGCTCATATTCTTGGTTATTTAGGAAATATTACTGAAACACAAATAAAAAATAATCCTTCCTTGAGAGATTTGCCGCCTTACTTTAAAGTTGGGCAAAGCGGACTAGAGTCTGAATATGATGATTACCTGCGAGGAAAACCTGGTGAAAAAGTTGTTGAAGTAGATGCTTTAGGTAGAGAGTTAAGACTTATAAGAGAAAATTCACCAATTAAAGGTAATGATATTTATTTAACAATTGATGTCTTTTTACAGGAAGCAGCTTACAAGGCTTTAGAAAATTATAATGGAGCTTTTGTTGCCATAAAACCTCAAACAGGTGAAATATTATCTATGGTAAGCACTCCCTCTTTCGATCCTAACATGTTTGTAGAGGGAGTTTCTGCAAAATACTGGAATGATTTAATAAAAAATCCTCATAAACCTTTACTAAATAAGAGCATACAGGGTTTATATCCTCCAGGATCCACATTCAAAATCATACCTGCTTTAGCAGCTCTTGAGGAGGGAATAATTTTACCCGATAAAATTTTAGTTAATTGCGTAGGAGGAATAAATGTGGGCAAGTGGTCTTTTGGATGTTGGAGAAAAGAAGGGCATGGCAATGTAAACCTACGAAGAGCACTCGCAGAATCCTGCGATGTGTATTTCTATAGATTAGGAGAATTGCTTGGCATTGATAGAATTTCTAAATACTCTAAGAAATTAGGTTTAGGTCAAACAACAGGATTTAATTCACAGGAAAAAGAAGGGTTGATTCCTGATGAAGGCTGGAAAATTAAAACATTAAAAAATTCTTGGTATTTAGGAGACACCTACAACACATCCATTGGACAAGGTTTTCTAAAGGTAACTCCACTACAAATGGCTTTAGTAATGGCAACTTTCGTCAATGGTGGTATAAAATATAAACCATACATATTAAGAGAAAGCAAATCTGAGGGAATTAATCTCGGTTTTGATAGTAAAAATCTCGAAATTATTAAAGACGCATTAGATGCAGTTGTTAATGAACCTGATGGAACTGCTGTGAAAGCAAAATCTCTTTTAATTAGATTTGGAGGAAAAACCGGCACTGTGCAAGTGATAAGCAAGGCACTTAAGGGAAAAGTTTCTCAAAAAAATATAGAACACCATGCATGGTTCATTGGTTTTGCACCTGTGAATAATCCAGAAATTGCCTTTGCTGTAATAGTTGAACATGGAGGTAGTGGAGGAGCTGTGGCTGCACCAGTGGCAAAAAATATCTTGGAAGGGTATATCCTTAAGAAAAGACAACTTCATGTGGAAAATAGATAGAAGAACAATAGAAAATTTTGACTGGCTAACACTTTTATGTGTATTAGCCATATGTTTGGTAGGTATTCTAACCATATACAGCGCTACAAGACCCCCTTTAGATGAGGGTGAAATGCCACCTTTCTATGTGAAACAGCTAATATGGGTAATTATATCAATTATTGTTTTTTTTGTTTTTATAAGCTTTGACTATAATAAACTGAAAAGATTCTGGATACCTCTTTATATTTTCGGTTTAATCTTACTAATAGTCGTATTATTCTCCGGTAAAACTGTCATGGGTGCAAAAAGATGGATAAATCTGGGATTTTTCTCTTTCCAGCCTTCTGAGATTTTTAAAATTCTTTTTGTTATATGTCTATCAGCCTTTTTATCAGAAAAAAAATCACCTCTTACTGTAATTGACACTATAAAAACTTTTCTCTTCTTTGCCTGTATACCCTTTTTTCTAATAGTGAAACAACCAGATCTTGGCACAGCCCTTTTAATTGTAACCATTACATTCATTATGCTTGTCTATAAGGGCTTACAATTACGCGTGTTAGTTTTTACTGTATTTCTCTTTATTGTGTCTCTATTATTTTTGTGGGAATTACTATGGGAAGGATTGAAAGAATACCAAAGGAACCGTTTAATAGCTTTTATGGATCCTTCTGTGGATCCCAAGGGAATTGGTTATAACATAACTCAGTCAGTAATAACAATAGGTTCTGGAGGATTGTTTGGCAAAGGTTTTTTAGAAGGCACTCAAGGACCCTTAAAATTTTTACCTGAAAGGCATACAGACTTTATTTTTCCTATTTTTGCTGAAGAATGGGGATTTATAGGGTGTTTATTACTTCTTTCACTCTACTTTACTGTTTTTTATAGAACTTTTTATACTGCCCTTTTAGCCAAAGATGTTTTCGGAAAATATTTGGCATTGGGTTTTACTTCTTTGCTTCTTTTATATTTCTTTATAAACTTGGGAATGACCCTTGGCATCATGCCTGTTGTAGGAATCCCTCTACCTTTTATGAGTTATGGCGGTACAACACTTCTTGCAAATTTTACAGGAATAGCTTTAGTAATAAATGTTAGAATGAGAAGATTTGAATTATTCTATCCATAGGGAGGTAAATGTAAATGAAGATTATTGAGGGAAAATTACAAGCAGATGGATTAAAGTTTGGAATAGTAGTCAGCAGATTTAATGAATTTATTACCTCAAAACTTCTTGAAGGAGCACTGGATGCCCTAATAAGACATGGAGCTAAAGAGTCGGATATACAGATTGTTAGAGTTCCAGGTTCTTTTGAAATACCTTTAGTAGCAAAAAAAATGGCACAAACAGGAAAGTTCAATGCCATAATATGTCTTGGAACTTTAATAAGAGGAGCTACACCCCATTTTGATTACATTGCAGCTGAAGTTTCAAAGGGGATTGCTCAAGTCTGTCTTGAAACAGGTATTCCTGTATCCTTTGGAGTTATAACCACTGATACAATTGAACAAGCAATTGAAAGGGCAGGATCTAAGTCGGGCAATAAAGGTTGGGATGCAGCAATTGTTGCTATTGAAATGGCAAGGGTCGTAGAGAAAATTTAAAAGAACTCCTATTCACAGTACTTAGCAAAGGAGAAAGAGAAATAGAATGAAAAGGAGAAAGTCACGAGAATATGTTCTCCAATTCTTATATGCCTTGGATATAAAGGATAATATATACAAATTTAAGGAGATTGATACTTTAAAAGAAGAAATTGAAAATTTTTGGGAAAGAAATGGAGAAAATGATGAAGCAATAAAAACTTTTTCTTCTGAAATTATTCTGGGAACCCTTGAAAAATTAGAGGAAATTGATAAAATTATCAAAAAATATGCTAATAAATGGGATATTGAAAGGATGATAAGTATTGATAGAAACATTCTAAGATTTTCTGTTTATGAAATACTATATCGTACTGATATACCTTTTCAGGTTACAATTAATGAAGCCATAGAAATAGCAAAAAAATATTCTACTAAAGATAGTACAGCCTTCATTAATGGTATTCTCGACAAGATTGCTAAAGAAGAGGGGAAATGTCTATCCCAATAAAGGATAGACATTTCCCTGTGGGACTATTCTAAAGATACCCTTATCTCTCTTGGTTTTGCTTCTGCTTTTCTACTAAGGACAATTTCTAATATACCATCTTTGAGAGCTGCTTTTATGTTAGACTTATCTATATCATTGGGAAGATTGACGGTTCTTGTAAAAGCTCCGTAACTTCTCTCATTTAGAATAAAGTTTTCTTCCTTAATGCCCTCAGGTTTTTTAATCTCTCCCTTAATGATTAATCTGTCATCTGAGATGGTTACTTCTACTTCTTCCTTTTTTACTCCTGGCAATTCTGCCAGTATAACAATCTCATTTTCTTTTTCAAATATGTCAATATTAGGGGAGATGATTCCTTCGGTAGTTATTGGTCTCCGTCTTCTTACTGGAGATAAAAATTCCTCAAAAAGTCTGTCCATCTCTTTTCTTATTTCTTCAATTTCTTTTAAAGGACTCCATTTTACAATTGACATTTTACACCTCCTTTTTTTAGGCTACTTCTGCTAAAACAACTTTATTAAATATAATTTTACCATCCTTAAAGTCCACTTCCACAACATCTCCCTCTTTGAATGTTCCCTCTATGAGCTTAATAGCAAGAGCATCTAGTATCTCTTTCTGTAAAACTCTTCTTAAAGGTCTTGCACCAAAGACAGGGTCATAGCCAATCCTTGCAATGTATTCCTTTGCTTCATCTGTCAAGGTAATGTCTATCTTTTTCTGCCTGAGATATTGCTTAATTCTCCTTATCTGAATCTCGATTATATCTTTCATTACCTCTTTGCTTAGCGGATTAAATATTATTATCTCATCAATTCTGTTTAAAAACTCTGGTCTAAAAAAGGCTCTTAAATCCTCATTAATTCTTGTCTTAAGGTCTTTTTTAAGATCCTGCCAGTGCTCAGAACCTCCCCTTAGAAGAAAATCCTGTATATGAGCACTTCCTATATTTGATGTCATAATAATTATGGTGTTTCTGAAATCTACAGTTCTTCCATGTCCATCTGTAAGACGACCATCATCAAGCACTTGAAGCAAAACATTAAATACTTCTGGATGCGCTTTTTCAACTTCATCAAAAAGCACAACACTATAAGGACGTCTCCTTACTGCTTCTGTAAGTTGACCTCCCTCTTCATATCCTACATATCCAGGAGGGGCACCAATGAGTCTACTTACAGTGTGACGCTCCTGATACTCTGACATATCAATACGAATCATGGCATTTTCATCATCAAAGAGAAACTCTGCTAAAGCTTTTGCAAGTTCTGTTTTCCCAACACCTGTGGGTCCAAGAAACATGAAGGAGCCTATTGGACGATTCGGATCTTGTAGCCCTGCTCTTGCTCTTCTTATGGCATTTGATACAGCAATTATAGCTTCATCTTGACCCACAACTCTCTGACGTAAACGTTCCTCCATTTTAATAAGCTTTTGCGTTTCACTCTCAAGAAGCTTTTTAACAGGAATTCCTGTCCATTTTGCCACAACTTCTGCAATGTCCTCTTCATCTACTTCTTCTTTAAGCATTTTTCTTCCTCTTTGAATCTCCTTAAGAGTTAAATTTGCCTCTTCAAGAGCTTTTTGTAGCTCAATGAGCTTTCCATATCTTAACTCAGCAGCCCTTGTAAGATCGCCCTGTCGCTCTGCCTGTTCTGATGCAATTCTTGTCTGCTCAATCTCAGCCTTTATTTCCCGAATTTTCAAAATTATTTCCTTTTCAGCTTGCCACTGTCTGCTTAATTCTTCTTTCTTTGAGAGAAGTTGTTCTATTTCTGAAGAGATCTTTTCAATTTTTTCTTTTGCATCATCAGAGGGTTCTTTACTTAGTGCCTGACGCTCTATTTCAAGCTGTCTAAGTCTACGATCTATTTCATCAAGCTCTGTAGGAGAGCTGTCAATTTCCATTCTAAGCTTTGCTGCTGCTTCATCTACAAGGTCTATTGCTTTATCTGGTAAATATCTATCAGTTATATATCTGGCTGAAAGCATAGCTGCAGCAACCAGTGCTGAATCCTTTATTTTTACGCCATGATGAACCTCATATCGCTCCTTCAGCCCCCTCAGGATAGATATTGTATCCTCCACAGAGGGTTCCTTTACTAAAATAGGTTGAAATCTTCTCTCAAGGGCAGGATCTTTTTCAATGTATTTTCTGTATTCATTAACTGTTGTTGCACCGATACATCTAAGCTCTCCTCTTGCTAATGCTGGCTTAAGCATGTTTGCTGCATCCACAGCTCCCTCCGCAGCACCTGCACCTACCAAAGTATGAAGTTCATCTATAAAAGTAATAATTCTTCCATCAGACTGAGTAATCTCCTTAAGCACTGCTTTTAGTCTCTCTTCAAACTCACCACGGTATTTTGCACCAGCAAGCAGAGAACCTATGTCAAGTGCCACAAGCTCTTTGTCTCTGAGAGATTCAGGTACATCACCTGCTACAATTCTTTGGGCAAGTCCTTCCACTATGGCAGTTTTTCCAACTCCAGGGTCTCCTATGAGCACTGGATTGTTCTTGGTTCTTCTGCTTAGAACCTGTATAACTCTTCTTATTTCATCATCTCTTCCAATTACTGGGTCAAGCTTTCCTTTGCGGGCAAGCTCTGTTAGGTTTTTGCCGTATTTTTGTAATGCCTGATACTTCTCTTCTGGATTAGGATCTGTTACCTGATGAACACCCCTAATTTTTCTCATGGCATCAAGAATTTTCTGACGAGTTAGAGCCTGTTTTTTCAATGCATCAAAAGCAGGACCTCCTACATCAAAAAGGGCAATTAAAAGATGTTCCACACTTATGAATTCATCTTTAAGATGCTCTGCCTCCTTTTCAGCTTTTTCGAACAATTGATTAAGCCTTGGTGTTATATAAATCTGTTCAAGAGGCTGAGCACCATAAACCTTGGGAATTTTCTCTATGGCTTTTTTAATGTCAGCCTTAATAGAATTCAAATCAGCACCACATTCCTTGAGAATTCTTGTAACAAGACCTTCAGTGTCATCAAGTAAGGCATAAATAATATGTTCAACATCTATTTGTTGATTACCATATTGAGAGGCAATTCTTTGAGCCTCTCTTATGGCTTCCTGGGTTTTATAGGTAAGTTTATCAAATCTCATTTTTTACCCCCCTTAAATTTCTTCAAAAAATTTTTTTAGTCTTTTTTCAAAGGCTGCTTTTATATCTTCATCCATATGCCGAAGCAATTCTTGTAGAATAGTTTCCATCATCATCATTCTATCTCTCATCCTTAAGATGATATCCACGCCTGCTCGGTTTACTCCAAGTTCTTTAGTAAGTTTAATTACAAAATTAAGTCTATCCAAGTCCTCATCTGTATAAACTCTCTGATGTTTGATTCTTTTTGGCTTTATGAATCCTTCTCTTTCATAAAGCCTTAAAGTCTGTGGATGAACATTCAAAAGCTTGCAAACCATGCTTATTAAGTAAAATCTCTCGCCGTTCTTCATCGCTACCTCCTGTAGAGCAACTCTCTTGGATTTTCTCTGTATAGTTTTTCAAGTTTTCTAACCTCCTCTTTTTCTGATGGGGAGAGTCCCTTTGGAACTAAAATTTTTGCAATAACATATAGATCGCCCCTAAGGTTTCCCTTGGTGGAAGGAAATCCTTTGCCTGAAATTCTAAATTTTTGTCCTCCTTGGGTGCCCTCGGGTATTTTCATTTTTATAAATTCTCCCTCTGGAGTAGGAACTTCTACCTTAGCCCCTAAGGTAGCCTCTGTAAAAGTTATAGGTAAATCAAGATATATATCATCACCCTTTCTTATGAAGAAGGGATGGGATTCTACTGAAATTTCAAGAATCAAATCACCATAAGGAGCTCCTCCTCTGCCAGCATTACCGTAACCTTTCACTCTTACCGTAGAGCCATTGTCAACACCAGCAGGAATTTTTGCCTTAATTGATTCTGCTTTAAGAATCCTACCTGCTCCTCTACAACTTCCACACATAGAGGAGGCCATTCGACCTGTACCACCACATTGAGGGCATGTTTGATTTACTCTGATAAATCCGCGAGATGCTTGAATTCTTCCTGTTCCTCCACATTTTTTACACACGTCCACCTTATCAGCACCACTTCCATGGCAAGAAGGACACTCAATATATCGTTGATAATTTATGGTTTTAACTGTACCTTCATAAGCCTCTTTAAAAGTAAGAGTTATAGGAATGGTGATGTCTTCTCCTTTAATAAATCCACTTTCTGATGCATAAGTAAAGGTATCTCCGAATATGTCTCCAAAAATATCTCCTAAGTCAAAACCTTTTGTAAAATCAAAGCCACCAAAATCAAAACCCTTAAAATCATAACCACCACTGTCATATTCCTTTCTTTTCTGAGGATCACTTAAGACTGCATAGGCTTCGTTAATCTCTTTAAACTTTTCTTCTGCCTCTTTATTCCCAGGATTTAAATCAGGATGATACTTTCTTGCCAGCTTCCTATATGCCTTTTTGATCTCCTCTTGAGAGGCATCTTTGCTTACACCAAGTATTTTATAGTAATCTTTCTTTTCCATAATCTTATGTTAACAAATTGCGTTAATTTATATCAAGTCATATTCCTTATCCTCTACCAAACTGTCTTTCCCCGTCTCTTAAGATTGCTTAGAATGCCAAAAACCTCTTGCCATAACACTCCCTGCCGTCCTTGCGATCCTTATTTAATGAAAGGGCTAGCTTTTTCTGTCATTGTAGCAGTGAAATCCAATCCCTTGCCGTTGCCTTATACTGCAGAGTCTCAATAAATGAACCTGTAATTGCCAAAGAAAGAATTTATCAAAAATACAAAGAAGCACTTAGTAGTTTAGGAAATTGCGGCACTCCTTCTTTCAATTGGACTCCTAGCCTTGCTAAAGAGAATTCATCCTCTCTTTAGGAGCAATAACTTAAAAGTAATATTGCTTAGCCCTTTTTCTTTTGTTTACGCATCCCTCTTCCTTCACATGACTTTATCCCTAAGAAAAAGACTCTATAAAATCATGAACCACAGTCATTTAATTCTTAATTGATTCATTAGGGAATTTTTGTTTAAAATTATTGAGTTGTGACATTAAGAAAAAAAGTTATTCTCATATTCATTCTATTTATCTCCTCCTTAATTTTATCGTCCCTATTGATAATCCAAATGTCAATAAAAAAGACCTTACAGACTATTGAAAAAAATCTTTTTATGGAAGATATTGAAAAATTAAAAAAGATAATAGAATTAGAAAAATCAGATTTAACGGGCTTAACCAAAGATTGGGCTGCTTGGACAGAGGCCTGGCTTTTTATGCAGGATAGGAATCCTAACTTTATTGAAAATAATCTTACTAAAGAGGCATTTATAAATAATAAAGTTATTCTCATTGCCTATTTTGACACAAAAAGCCGCTTAAAAGATGGATTTGAATATAATTTAGATTTAGATAAACTTCAGAGAGTAGATGAAAAATTTTGGTCACCTCTCCTTAAAAAATATATATCCCTAAAGAGGGACGATGAATTAAAAAAAGAGGGTATTACAGTAATTGGCTTTAGAGATAAAAATCAAATTCTAATTTCCATCCAACCTGTTTTAAAAAGTGATTTTTCAGGAAAGGTTTCAGGATATTTGATAATGTGTCGGTTAATTACTGAAGATAAATTGAGATTATTAAAGGAAATATTTGGTTTTTCCAGAATAAGAATTGAAAAGCTCAATACCATAAAGGAAGAATCTTCAGAAAGAATGAAAGTTCTGCAAAAAGGAAATTATTATGAGGCTACTGTGGAGATTGACAATCAAGGTTTAACTGATAATCTATTGATAAGAGTTGACAGGGAGATAAAATTAACGAGCATCCTACAGAAATATCTTTTTAGAATGAGTGGATTATACATTCTAAGCTTCCTTTTTCTCGGCATTGTCTTTTATTTTTGGTTAAACAGAGATGTAATAAGTAGAATCAAAGGTTTGATAAAAGATTTAGAAGAGGTCAAACTAGGCAAAAGGGAGACCCTATCAATAAAGGATCCTAATGAATTAGGCTATCTAAGCTACGAAATAAATAATTACATATTAACCATAAAAAGACAAATCAGTGAAATTGAAGCAACTCGTAAACTCTATGAGACAATTGCGGAACAATCTGAGTCAATCATTGTCGTATTGGATAAAGAAGGACATGTAATTTTTGCCAATTCACAGGCAAAAAGATTATTTAATTTAGAAGAAACAAAAGAATTGGAGGATTTATTCCTTATCTTTTCTGAATTAGCAACAATTAACAAAGGTGAAAAAACTTTTTTGCCAGAATTTAAACTTAAAGATGGCTCTTTCCTTAACCTTTGGCTTATACCCATTGAAGAAAATAAAAAAATACTTCTTATAGGCTATGACATAACTCATTTTAAAAAAGAAAAAGAAAAATTATTAGAAAAGGCTATAAAAGACAAATTAACTAAACTTTACAACAGAGATTATCTTGAAATATACTTCAGAAAAATCCTCCCTAAGATAAAGAAAGGCGATATTTATTGCCTTATTTTTATTGATCTTGATGACCTGAAGAAAATAAATGATAAATATGGTCATTTGATTGGTGATAAGGTCCTTGAAAATTTTGCAATTACAATCCTTAAAAGTATTAGACAAAAAGATATAGCAGTAAGATTTGGGGGAGACGAATTTGTTTTACTAATAAATGGAGATTTAGAAATTACAAAGAGAATTGCAGAGAGAATTCAGGAAAACTTACAAGAAATAGAAATTAATCTTCCATCAGAGACAATCAAACCAACTGCAAGTATTGGTATTACAATAATTGATCCATCAAAAGACATGGAGACAATAATAAAAGAGGCTGATAAAGCAGCTTATGATGCAAAAAAATATGGTAAAAATAGAATAAAGATATTTGGTGCTTACGAATAGATTAAATTTAAAAGTTTTTAAAATGTTTAACAAAAAGAGAAGCTATAAAAATCCCAATGAGCACAAGAGAGATTGATGCACCTAGAGGTATGCCAGAGTAATAAGATAGAAAAATCCCGCAATAGGACGAAAAAACCGAATAAATTATTGAAAGCTTAGCAGTTCCCATTAGACTTCTAGTTAGTTGCATTGCACTTAAAGGAGGAATGATCATTAAAGAGCCTATTAAAAAAGCTCCCATTGTTTTGATTGAAATTGATATAGTCAAGGCTACTGTAATAGCAAATATTGTTTTAACTAAAGCTACATCAATACCTGAGGCATGAGCAATATCTTCATCAATACATACGTTTAGCATTTTCCTGAAATATTTGATTAAAAAGAAACTACAAAGAACAGTGCCAATCAAAATAAGATAAAAATCTTCCTCACTTACAGTGGTTAGACTCCCGAATAGTATGCTCATTACAGAACTTGTTTTTCCTGAAAAGGTTATAAATACTACTGATAAGGCTACTCCAGAATAGAGAAAGAAGGATAGAGAGCCTTCAGCAGGAAGTTTTCCTCCTATACGAAGTTGTTCAACACATAAGGCTACAAGTATGCTTAAGATTATTAATAACCATAGAGCATTAAACTGAAAAAATACACTTATAGCTAATGCTAAAAAACCTACATGAGCAAGGGTGTCAGCAAAAAAAGCATATCTTCTAAAGAGTAAAAAAATACCCATTAATGGAGCAAGGGGAGCAATGAGACTCACGACTAAGAAAGCCCTCTTTATAACATCTAATTCAAAAATTTCTATCATACCTTAGGATGAAAAACATTATGTGTAGGGTAAAGAAGCTTCATATACTCCTCTTTTAAAATTCCTTGCGGTTCCCCTAAACATACCACTTTTCTGTTCAAACAGAGTATGCATTTAGATTCGTGAGCAAAAGTAGCGATATCATGAGTGACAACTAAAAGAGATATTCCATATTCACTATTCAATCTCTCTAAAATTTCTAAAAGTTCATCTCTTGCTTGAGGATCTATTCCTGTGGTAGGCTCGTCTAAAAGCAATATCTTTGGTTTTGCTACAAGAGCTCTTGCTAAAAATGCCTTCTGACGCTCACCACCTGATAGTTGCCTCAAAGACTTTTTCCTTAAAGAGTATATATTAAATAAATTTAGGGCCCAATTTACCACATCTTCTGAAGGGCTAAAAATACCACTTCTTATGAGTTCTTCAACAGTAATGGGCATCTCAAAAAGACTTTGAGAAATTCTTTGAGGAAGATAGCCTATGGGTTGCTTTTTAAGGTACTCCTCTGGAGAGAGTCCTTTAATTTTTATTTCTCCCGATGTGGGTTTTAGAATTCCGAGAATTAGTTTAAGTAAAGTTGTTTTACCAGCACCATTAGGTCCAATTATTCCTAAGTAGCAACCTTCCTCTATATCAAAATTTATATTTTCAAGAATTATGATACCATCACTACTGTAGGTAACATTCCTTAGGGAGATTAAAGTTTCTCTCTTTAGATCCAAGAGTTTTAGATTGTCATTTTTCATTATTTCCTTTACATTTTAAGGCTTTACTTAGAGATTGTAAGTTCTCTTCCATGACTGAAAGGTATTCTTTTTCAGTTTTCTTATGATAAGTATCAAAAATTAATGCTTCTAATTTTGCCTCTGCCATTAGTGATTTTGTAATCTTTTCACCCTCAGGCTCTGTTAGAATGTATTCAATTTTGTTTTTCTTTACAAAATCTTTCAAAAACTTAATCCTCTTTGGTGAGGGTTCATCTTCTGGTTCATGCACAATAAAATGAGGATTAAAGTTATATCTTAAAGCTAAATAATTTAGAAATTCATGGCTAGATATGACATCTCTTAAAGTACAATTTAAAAGGGTTTCTCTGTACATTTTATCTAAATTTTCTAATTTTTCCTTATAAAACAGGTAGTTTTTCTCAACTAAATTTTTTTCCTTTGGGTTTAATGCAATAATTTCATCTTTAATAATTTTTATTATCTGCATGGTCATAAGAGGATCTAACCAAACATGAGGGTCTAATTCCTCTGAGGCTGTATACCGACTCATTGGTAAAAAGTCTTGAAGTCTCAAAACCTTAACTCCCTTTTGCAGTAATTCATCTTTTATTTTGTCTATCCATCTGTCCACATCTGTATCTCCTAAATATATAACTAAATTAGCTGTGTATAATTTCTGAATATCTTTTAGGGATGGTTCAAAATTATGTGGATCGGCTCCCTTGGTTATTAAACTCTCAATCTCTCCATGAGGTATAAGTTGTTTAGTCAAATTCTCAAGTACAAAAAGGCTTGTGTATATTTTTATGGGTTGTGTAATTTTTTCTTCTCTATCCTTTTCTCTCATACAGGCAAAGGAAATAAGGCACAAAAGAATCAAACTAATTGAAAAAATTGACAATTTTCCTATCTTTAAAAGATTAAAATTAGACATAGTGAAGTCCTCCTTAAGATGAGAAAATATCTTTTAATTTTTCCTTAAGACCTTTTGTGCTTTTCTTTATATCCTCTCCTGATACTCTTGCAAACTCTTCTAAAAGCTCTCTTTGCCTTTGATTTAGTTTTTTAGGGACATCTATATAGACAGTGATAATTTCATCTCCTCTTTGATTACTGCCTACGCGAGGTAAGCCTTTACCCTTAATCCTAAAAGTTTTACCTGAAGGTGTTCCTGCAGGTATATGAATCTTTTCTACTCCTTCAAGAGTAGGCACTTCAATATCACCACCAAAAACAGCTTTTACAAAAGATATGGGAACAGAACAATAAAGATTAATTCCCTCTCTTCTGAAAATTTCATGTTCCTTTACTTCCACATATATATAAAGATCACCTCTGGGTCCTCCAAACTCTCCCAGTTCACCCCCTCCACTAACTTTGAGCCTTGTTCCTGAGTCAACACCAGCTGGTATCTTTACATTAATAGTTTGCTCTAAGCGAACTTTACCCCTTCCTGAACATTCTGGACACGGATCTTTAATGATTTGCCCTTTTCCACCACATTTGTTACAAGTTTTGGACACAGAGAAAAAACCCTGATTAAATTTTATATAGCCAGTACCACCACAGGCATTACAAGTAACAGGAGAAGTACCTGCTTTTATCCCAGAACCTTTACAGTTAAAACACTCTTCCCAGCGATGGTATTTTATTTCTTTTTCAACACCAAAAGCAGCTTCTTCTAGAGTAATAGTAAGATCATATCTTAAATCTGCTCCTTTTACAGGTCTTTGCTTTCTAAAGCCAAAACTTCCAAAGAAACCTTCAAAGATATCTTCAAAAATATCAGTAAAGGTTGCATGAGTCTCAAAACCAAAACCATTGCCCATAGGTCCTTCAGCAGTTCCATATCTGTCGTAATTTGCCTTTTTTATTGGATCGCTAAGACAGGAATAGGCTTCGTTGATTTCTTTAAACTTTTCTTCTGCCTCTTTGTTTCCAGGATTTAAATCAGGATGATATTGTCTTGCAAGACGCCGGAACGCTCTTTTAATCTCTTCTTGAGAAGCGTCCCGGCTTATACCTAAAATAGTGTAATAATCTTTCATTTATTATCCTTATCTTCTACTTCAGCTTCTATTATATCCTCTTCTTTTTTTGACTGCTGTTGCGCTCCCGCTTGACTTCCCGCTGAGCCTCCTGCCTTCTTGTAAAGCTCTTCTGCTATTCGGTGAGATGCTTTTGCAAGCTCCTCCACGGCAGATTTTATCTCATTGATATCATTACTTGTTTCTTTGATTCTCCTACATTTTTCAATAGCTTCTTCAATTCTCTTTTTGTCATCCTCTGGTACTCTATCTCCCATATCTCTTAAGGTTTTTTCAACAGTGTAAATCATATTATCAGCATCATTTCTTGCTTCAGCAAGTTGTTTTTTACGTCTATCCTCCTCAGCATGAGCTTCTGCTTCTCTTATCATTTTCTTTATCTCCTCCTCTGTCAAGCCACTGGAGGCGGTAATCCTTATTGATTGCTCCTTACCTGTTGCCAGATCCTTTGCTGAAACATGTAAAATACCATTGGCATCAATGTCAAAAGTAACTTCAATTTGAGGAATACCTCTTGGTGCAGGTGGAATTCCTACAAGTTCAAATACCCCTAGAAGTTTATTGTCTGCTGCCATCTCTCTTTCACCTTGATAAACCTTAATGGTGACTGCTGTTTGGTTATCTGCAGCCGTTGTAAATATCTGAGATTTCTTTGTAGGAATAGTTGTATTTCTCTCAATTATTTTTGTAAATACTCCACCCAGTGTTTCAATACCTAAGGACAAAGGAGTAACGTCAAGAAGAAGCACTTCCTTAACTTCACCCTTAAGTATAGCTGCCTGAATTGCCGCACCAACTGCTACCACTTCATCAGGATTAACGCCTTTGTGAGGTTCCTTACCAAAGTATTCCTGAACAACCTTCTGAACCTTTGGAGTGCGAGTTTGCCCACCCACAAGTATTACCTCATCTATTTGAGAAGTAGACAGTCCTGCATCAGCCAATGCCTTTTTACAAGGTTCAAGACTTCTTTGAATTAGATCATCCACCAGCTGTTCCATTTTCGCACGACTTAGTTTCATAAGTAAATGTTTTGGACCTGAAGCATCGGCAGTGATAAAAGGTAAATTAATCTCTGTTTCCATAGCAGAACTAAGCTCTATTTTAGCTCTTTCTGCAGCCTCTTTAAGCCTTTGCAATGCCATTCTGTCTTTACGAAGATCTATTCCCTCTTGCTTTTTGAATTCCTCAATAAGCCAATCCATAATTCTTATGTCAAAATCATCTCCTCCAAGATAAGTATCACCGTTAGTTGCCTTTACTTCTATTACTCCTTCTCCTATTTCCAGAATAGAAATATCAAAAGTACCTCCACCAAGGTCATAAACTGCTATTTTTTCTTCCTTCTTCTTGTCTAGCCCGTAGGCAAGAGCTGCTGCTGTTGGCTCATTTATAATTCTTAAAACATTTAAGCCTGCTATTCTTCCGGCATCCTTAGTTGCTTGACGCTGACTGTCATCAAAATAAGCAGGTACGGTGATGACAGCTTCTGTTACAGGCTCTCCTAAGTAATCTTCAGCAGCCTGTTTGAGTTTTTGAAGAATCATGGCAGAAATTTCAGGGGGAGAATATCTCTTGCCTTGAATCTCAACATGAGCATCTCCATTTGGTGCCTCAACAATTTTATAGGGAAGTCTCTTTTTTGCTTCCTGTACTTCAGGAGAATTATATTTTCTTCCCATAAGTCGCTTTATTGAAAAGATAGTATTTTCAGGATTTGTTATTGCCTGTCTTTTTGCAACTTGTCCAACTAGTCTCTCTCCTTTATCAGTAAAAGCCACTACAGAGGGAGTGGTCCTCTGTCCTTCCTGATTAGGAATTACTACAGGTTCTCCTCCCACAACAACAGCCACCACTGAGTTAGTAGTACCAAGGTCTATTCCTATTGCTTTTCCCATAGTTAACCTCCTATTATTAGTCTTTATACACCCGATGGGTGTGACTCGGCATTGCCCTCTGATGAGGGTTTTGGTTTCTTAGATACTGCTACAAGAGTCTCTCTTAAGAGTTTATCCTTATAAAAATATCCTTTACGAAGTTCTTCTACAACAGTATTCTCTTCTGTATCCCCTCTTTCTACAGTAGTTACAGCATGGTGTACCTCAGGATTAAAAGGTTGTCCCAAGGAAGGAACAGGTTTTACTCCATATTTCTCAAGAATTCTCAAAAATTCTTTTAGTGTGTTTTCTACTCCCTTTTTCATACTATCAATCCATTTAGAACTTTCATCGCCTGAAGCATGTTTTATTGCTAACTCAAAATTATCTATTATTGGTAATAAATCTTTAATGAGCTTTTCATTGGCATAATTTATCAATTCTTCTCTTTCTTTCTGCACCATTCTCTTGTAATTTTCAAAATCTGCATAGAGGCGAAGATACTTCTCTTTTTGTTCATTAATTTCTTTTTGAAGAGTTTCAACTATATCTCTTGGCTTGTCCTCCAAAGCTGCCCCTTCATATTTTAATTCTTCTGTTTCAGCATTTTCATTTAATTCCTTTTTTATATCTTCCATTAATTCCTCCTACTCTGATAGAGTGTAAGTTAAAGACTTTGCAAAAGCATTCACAAACATTATAGCTCTTTCATAATTCATCCTCTTTGGACCCACAAGAGCAATCACTCCTAGTGATTTTCCTCTCTCTTTATATGGTGAGGCAATGACACTGAGATTTCTTAATTCCTCAAAGGGATTTTCCTCTCCTATTATAATCTTTATCTCCTCCTCATCATCTATGTTTTCAAATAATTTAATTAAGAGGTGCCTGTTTTGTATAGTTTTAGCTATTTGTCTTAATTTCTCTACATCACAAAAATCAGGCAAATACATAAGATTATAAAGTCCCGATATGTAAAGATCTTCTCTTGAGAAATAGAGAGCTTGTTGACATATTTTTAGAATTTTCGAGATTATTTTATCCCAATAGATTTTCTCCTTTTTTAATCTTTTTAATAGGTCTTCTCTAATCTCATCAAAAGCTTTACCATGATAATTGGAATTAACAAAATCAGCAAGACTGTTTAGTTCCTGCTGAGTTATTTGAGGAATAGCTCTAATAATCTTATTTTTTACTATTCCCTTATCATTAACAACAATGGCAATTACTGTATCCTCCCTAAATTTTATGAAATCTATCCTATGAAGAGCTGTCTTATCTGTTTCAGGCAAAAGAGCAAGCCCCAAGTACTTTGTTGCCTGAGATAAATTCTGGGTTGTTTCAAGGAAAAGGGAATTCATATTATTCCTTAATTTTCTTAGTTTTTTTGTTAAATTCTCTATAATTTTTTTAATTTCAGCTGAGCGAAATTTTAAAACTTCCTCAAATATGTAATCTACATAAAATCTATAAGCTAAATCTGTAGGCACCCTTCCAGCGGATGTATGAGGTTGAAATAGAAAACCTTCATCTTCTAAATCTGACATTATGTTTCTTATAGTTGCAGAACAAACATCAAAGCCATACTTCTTCATTATGTATCTTGAACCAACAGGCTCTGGTTTTTCAATATAAGACTCTACTACTGCCCACAATACTCTCTTTGCTCTTTCATCAAGCATTATATTTTTCATTTTAGCACTCCCTCTTTTAAAGTGCTAACATTTAAAATTAGCATGAATTTTTAGAAAATGTCAAATATTATACATTTTTTTCTCTAAATTGCTCTAAACATTATGAATTTGATATTATAAAAAATGAAATTTTGGAAAGCTCTGCTACTTGTGTTTGCTGTTTATTTTCTTTTTATTGCTCTATATACAACCTGTGAGTTGATAAAACCTCTGAAAATAAAAAATGACATTGAAGTATTTATACCCAAAGGCGCTAGTTTCTCTTATATTGCCTCCACTTTTAAAGATAAGGGAATTATTAAAAATGAATTGATTTTTAAAATTGTAGGACGAATTCTCGGTATTGAAAAAAGAGCAAGAGCTGGTTATTATCTTGTCACAAATGATATGAATCTAATGGAAATTTTTAAAAAGCTCTTGGAGGGAAAAATAATAGAATATCCCCTTAAAGTAATTGAGGGTGATAGTATTTTTGAAATAGCTGAAAAAATCTCTAAAATAAACCCAAACTTTAAAAAACAGTTCTTTGATCTAAGTGAAGATAAAAATTTCCTTAAATCTCTCAACATAGACAGTCCTACTTTAGAGGGTTATCTATATCCTGCTACTTATAGTATACCTAAGGGCATGGACCTCAAGGAGATAATTACTATGATGGTAAAAAAGTTCTGGAGCATTTACGATGAGGAGCTCTTAGAAGAAACCAAAAAAAAAGGGTGGACAGTAAATAGGGTAGTTACCCTTGCTTCCATTATTGAAAAAGAAGCTAAGCTGGAAGAGGAGAAACCTCTCATATCTGCTGTATATCACAATAGATTAAAACTTGGAATGCCACTACAAGCAGATCCTACAGCTATTTACGGAATTAAGAGATTCAAAGAGGGAGTAAAAAAGAAAGACCTCCTGAATAAAACTCCTTACAATACATATATAATTAAAGGCTTACCTCCCGGTCCTATTGCAT
This sequence comes from uncultured bacterium, assembly GCA_937998865.1. Taxonomy (GTDB): domain Bacteria; phylum Nitrospirota; class Thermodesulfovibrionia; order Thermodesulfovibrionales; family Thermodesulfovibrionaceae; genus Thermodesulfovibrio. The sequence goes on along the minus strand of CALLBR010000001.1, from coordinate 34,106 downwards.
CGCCAAATTTAAGTTCTATCAAAGCTGCTTTAAATCCAGCAAAAGTACCTTACCTTTATTTTGTAGCTAAAGGCGATGGTTCCCATGAATTTTCATCTACCTATGACCAACATCTGGCAGCAATAAATGAAATAAGGAGCAAAAATTTTGAATAGAAGAAAGACAAGAAAAATCTATGTGGGAAACGTTGCTATTGGTGGAGACGCCCCAGTAGTTGTTCAGTCTATGACTAAAACCGATACAAGAGATGTGAATAAAACTGTAAGACAAATAAAACTCTTACAAAAATGGGGTTGCGAAATTGTAAGGGTAGCAGTTCCAGATATGGAAGCTGCAAAGTCATTAGGTAAACTTAAAAATAAAATTGCTATACCTCTAATTGCAGATATACATTTTAACTACAAACTTGCTTTAGAAGCTATTCGGCAGGGCATTGATGGTTTAAGAATAAATCCAGGTAACATAGGAGCAAAATGGAAAATAAAAGAAGTCATAACTGCTGCAAAGGACAGAAAGATTCCTATTAGAATTGGAGTTAATGCCGGATCCCTTCCAAAAGATATATTAAAAAAATACGGTCATCCCAGTGCAGAAGCAATGGTTGAAGCAGCAGTAAGACAGATAGAAATTTTGGAAGAAAATGATTTTCATTATATAAAAGTATCTTTAAAAGCATCAGATGTTATGAAAACCATAGAGGCTTATAGACTTTTTAGCCAAAAATTCGACTATCCATTGCATTTAGGAATTACTGAAACAGGACCTTCACCAGAGGGAATAGTGAAGAGTTCAGTAGGGATTGGAATTCTGCTTAATGAAGGAATAGGTGATACCATAAGAGTATCCTTAACCTCTTCTCCAGTTGTTGAAGTGCAAGTAGCTTACGAAATCCTAAGAGCCTTAGGATTAAGAAGTTTAGGAGTAGAGATAATAAGCTGTCCTACCTGTGGCAGATGCGAAATTGATATTAAAAAAATGGTAAAAGAGGTTAAATTTGCCTTGAAAAATTTAAAGATTCCCTTGAAAATTGCTGTCATGGGATGTTCTGTAAATGGACCCGGAGAAGCAAAAGAGGCAGATTTTGGAATTGCAGGTGGCAAGAATAAAGGAATAATTTTTGTAAAAGGTAAAATTATTAAAACTGTTCCTGAAAAAGAATTGGTATCCTCATTAATAGAAGAGATAAAAAAATTTACAAACTTAATCCCATAAAATTACCTTTCAGTCCCAACTCATAAGGCGTCTATTAAAAACTACTTCCCTATTAACAAAGCTAAAGCAACTGTATATTTTTTTTCATGGGAAATACTTATGATAAACTTTTGATCTTCCCATCCCCTGATGAAAGTCAATGGCATCCCTGAAGAAGACTTAATTACTTCTACTGATTTAGGATTAAGTCCTTTTGGTTTACCTAAGGCTTTTATTACAGCCTCTTTTACAGCAAATCTTCCTGCCAGATGAGGTATGGGATCCTTGTACTGAAAGCAATACTCTATCTCCTTTTCTGTGAAAACCTTTCTTAAGAATTTTTCTCCAAATTTTTCATAAATTTTTCTTATTCTTTCATTGGAAACGATGTCTATTCCTATGCCCTCTATCATTAAGAGATAACCCAACTTTTAGGCATAAATATCTTCTCAAAGGTATATAAAGCATACCTGTCAGTCATACCAGCAATAAAATCACATACAGCCCTATGAACTTCCCTTAAGGAAGGAATTACATCTCCAAAGAGTAAATGAGGATGTTCCAGAAAATAATTATATAGAGCCTCAATTATGTATTTAGCTTTTTGGGCTTCCTGAAGAACTAAAGGATTATAATAAACTCTTTCAAAGAGAAATTGCCTCAGTTCATACATTAAACTTTCAATTTCCTCAGAGACTGTGATTTTTTCATAATCTGCTTTAATAGTAGAAAAAATGACATCTCTTACCATCCTATTTATTCTCTTTGAATGTCTATTTCCAAGTTTTTCTATGAAATGAGAGGGGATATCGCTTGATTTAATTACACCTGCTCTCATAGCATCGTCAAGATCATGATTTAAATAAGCAATTATATCAGCCACTCTCACAATTTGGCCCTCTAAGGTGGCTGGAGCATCGCTAAGAATTTGTCCTTCTTTACCTTTTGAGTGGTTTAAAATTCCATCTCTTACTTCATAAGTAAGATTTAACCCTTGGCCATTTTTCTCAAGAATATCAACCACTCTAAGGCTTTGTTCATAATGCTCAAATCCTTCTGGATGAATTTCTCTTAATACTGTCTCTCCTGCATGACCAAAAGGTGTATGTCCAAGATCATGACCTAAAGCAATTGCCTCTGTAAGATCTTCATTAAGCCTTAAGGCTCTTGCAATTGTTCTTGCAATTTGTGCAACCTCTAAAACATGTGTAAGACGAGTTCTATAATGGTCACCTTGAGGAGAGAAAAATACTTGAGTTTTATGCTTCAATCTACGAAAGGCTTTGCTGTGAATTATTCTATCTCTGTCTCTTTGAAAGGCTGTTCTTATGTCATCTTCTTTCTCTCTTTTGAGTCTTCCTTTTGTTTTACTGCTAAGGCAAGCCTTTGGATGAAGGATTTGCCTCTCTATTGTCTCATATTCCTCTCTAATTGTCATCATGAAAAGCCTTTCTCAAAGCTTTTATTAAAAGAGGAATTTCATGCTCTTGAATTGTTCTGGCATCAAGTACTATTAAGTCATCTTTTATTCTAACAATGACGGGTGGTTCGCCAAGTCGTAGCCTTTTTGCTAATTCTTGAGGAACAATTTTTGGTTTTATGGTTACTACATAAGTCTTTACTCCCACCTCAGGAAGTGATCCTCCTCCTGGCATAGAAATGTCCTCTTTTACCTTAGTAGGAATTCCTTCTTTTCTTAGTAATCGTGATATTTTATTAGCTCTTTTCTTTATATGAGCAGGATCTTCCAGGATCATTCTAAGGGTAGGAATTTTCATTATAGCCCTTTTTTCATCCACATAAAGCCTTAAAGTTGCCTCAAGAGCTGCTAAGGTCATTTTGTCAACCCTTAAAGCTCTCATCAAAGGATTCTTTGAAATTTTTTCCACTAATTCAGCTTTACCAACAATAAAGCCAGCTTGAGCACCACCTAAAAGCTTATCTCCGCTGAATGTTACAAGATCTGCTCCTTTTAAAAGAACCTCTTGGACAGTTGGTTCGTGGGTAAGTCCGTATTTCTTTAAATCAATAAAGCACCCGCTTCCTAAATCAACCATTATAGGAATTCCGTATTTTTTCCCTAAAGGTACCAATTCTTCAATATTAGTTTCCTTTGTAAAACCAATAATTCTAAAGTTTGATGGATGTACTTTGAGTATTAAAGCAGTGTTTTCATTAATGGCTCTTTCATAATCATGTAAGTGAGTTTTATTAGTGGTGCCCACTTCTCTAAGAAAAGCTCCAGAGTTTTTCATTACATCAGGTATTCTAAAGGAACCTCCAATTTCTACTAATTCTCCTCGAGACACTACTACCTCTCTGCCCTTAGCTAAAGTATTTAAACATAAAAAAACTGCTCCTGCATTGTTATTTACTACTATGGCAGATTCCGCATTAACAATTCTCTTCAAGGCATCAATTATATGAACATATCTTTTGCCTCTTTCACCCCCTTGCAGATCATATTCAAGATTGGAATAATGGGAAGCTATTTTGACTACTTGCTCTATGGCTTCTTGGGGCAGGAGGGATCTTCCAAGGTTTGTGTGAATTACAACACCCGTAGCATTTATAAGGGGATTTAGGGAAAATTTATTTTGAATTTTAAGTAGAGTCTTAACTTCATCTAAAATCTTCTCTTCACTAATTTCTATATTTTTTCCTTCTTTTATTTTTTCTCTTAAGGAGTCAATTGTTTTTTTTACAGCTTCACTAAGGACCTTGTGAGGATATTGAGAAGATAATTTTTTTATCTCTTCACTTTTGAGTATTCTATCTACAGAAGGTAATTTTCTGAAAAGGACTGTCTCTTGCAGTTTTTCCTCCCTTTTGATTTAGATTAAATCATTAATGAAATTTTTCACAATTTCAATAGCCTTAGGATGTCTCATTATTAATAGTTCTGCTCCACTCATTAGGAAGCTACAGGCAGTTACTGCTTCCCACATTATAGCTCTCTCATACAGGTTTCCCCAAGAGGGAATTTCCTCGTAAGAGGCTTGCGTTTCCTTTGTCTTCCATACATAAAAACCTACATCAGCAATCATAGGGCAACATAGAATATCATCTCCCTGCATTAAGGCAGCTATTCGAATTCTTTCCATAACAGAATAAGTGTATTCAAAACCATATCCCAAAGCAGAGCACATAGGATCAATTATAATTTTTTCTTTTGGAAATCCTGTTTGACTGATGAGAATATTTAATTGTTTTGCTAAATTTACATCCAATTCAGACATAGCAATAAGATTATGACCTCCAGCCATGGCTGAGGCAGCTATTGTTCTGTAGTTTGCCTCCTGGGCTTTGCCTATTATGCAGTTGTACCCTCTTGCTACTTCTGAGACAACAGGTAGAATAAGGGAATCTTTTTCAATATGGTTACTTCCTAGTATTATTAGAGGAATTTGAACAGAGGATATAATCTTTTTTACAGTTTCTGCAACTTCTTCAGCGGAAGTGTTCTGGCTGTCCGGATGACTACTCATAAGTCTAAGACAAATTGCCTCTGCTCCCTGCTCTATACAGAATTTTGCCCACTCCACAGGATCATGCCAGAAGGAAGAGTAAATTTTAGCAAGCTCCTCTGGATAGTCTTCTGGTGGTGAATCCTGAATTTCATATGCTATGATTGGTTTGTGAGGAAATTCTCCTTCAAATTTTAAAAAAGGCAAGGCATTTTCTCCACCAATGAAAACTTTTTTTTCCTTCCCAAAGGAAATAACAGGAATTCTATTTAAATATTTCTCTTTTGGCACCACAAAATTCATTTTTATAACCCCTAAATTTCAAGATAAGAATGGGCATAAAGGGTATTGCCCATAATTACTTTTATTGTTTTAATGGTTTCCATCACTTCAGCAGGATTAACAATAGCAGCTGAAAGTCCTTCATACATAAGCAAAGCGAGAAAATGCTTATTTAGAATGGGCCTAATCTCCTTTGGGCAGCCGTTTGAAAGATTACTTAGTCCCACAATAGTCTTCATTGGTGGATCATTTAACTCTCTAAAAAGTCTAACAGCCTTTAAGACCTCTTTGGCTTGCTCTTGAGATGTGGCGATCTGTAATACAAGAGGATCAAGATATAAATCATCTGGCAATATACCATATTCTGTAGCTTTTTCAATAAGTTGTACTGCTATTTCTACCCTCTCTTCAGCATTTCTTGGAAGACCACCTTTACCAACTGTAAGAGCAATTATTGGAACATTGTATTTTGCTGCAAGTTCAAACATAACGAATCTTTCAGGATCTAAGGAGGTAGAATTTATAAGGGGTTTACCCCATTCATTATTGTGCACCTTAAGCCCCGCCTCTACAGCTAAAGGATTTGTAGTATCAAGAGAAATAGGTAGAGGAACTGCTTCTTGAATGGTTGTTACCATCCATTCCATTAATTCTTCTCCATTATCCTCAGCAGGACCTATATTTGCCTCTATCATATGAGCACCTGCCTTGTATTGCTCTATGGCGATTTGTCTAATAGTCTCTTTCTGTCTTTTTTGCATTGCTTCTCTAACTCTTTTTGACATTATGCTTAAACGCTCTCCAATGACAAGCATTCTATCCTCCAATGGCACTTAATTAAAAATTTTAACATAAACAACAATTGACAGAATACTTTTTAAGTAGAGATAATACTTAATATGGCTTACAGAGATTTAAAGGAATTTATTGATCTGCTTGAAAAAAAAAGACTTTTACACAGAATTAAGGTAGAAGTTGATCCTGAGCTTGAAATAGCTGAGATTACAGATAGGATGTGTAAATCCTCTAAAGGAGGCAAAGCACTCTTTTTTGAAAAAGTGAAAGGTTCTCAGTTTCCTGTTGTAACGAATATTTTTGGCTCCTTTGAGAGAATGTGCCTTGCATTGGAGGTTGAAAATTTAGATGATATAGGGAAAAGAATTGAAAAACTTCTTAATCAAACACCTCCAAAAACCCTAAGGGAAAAAATAACAGCCCTTTTCAATCTAATTGAGATTAGTAAGTATCTTCCCAAAAGAGTTAAAAATGCTCCTTGTCAGGAAGTAATAGAAGATAAACCAGATTTAACAAAACTTCCCATACTTAAAACTTGGCCTCTTGATGGTGGTAGATTTATTACTTTTCCTATGGTTTTTACTCGTGATCCCCACACGGGGAAACAAAACTGCGGAATGTACAGAATGCATGTTTATGACGAAAAGACAACAGGTATGCACTGGCATATTCATAAAGATGGTGCAAGCCATTACCGTCTTTATAAAGAACTTGGGAAAAGAATGCCGGTTGCAGTAGCTATTGGGTCGGATCCTGCTGTTATTTATTCATCTACAGCACCTCTTCCTTATGGAGTAGATGAAATGGTTTTTGCTGGTTTCCTAAGAAACAGTCCTGTAGAAATGGTAAAATGCATAACTTGTGACATTGAAGTGCCTGCTAACGCAGAGTTTGTCCTTGAAGGATATATAGATCCCCAAGAGCTTAGAGATGAAGGACCCTTTGGAGATCATACCGGTTTTTATTCGCCGGTAGACAAATTCCCTGTGTTTCACATTACTTGTATCACCCATAGAAAAAATCCCATCTATCCTGCCACAGTGGTGGGAAAACCACCCATGGAAGACTGCTACATGGCTAAGGCAACAGAAAGAATATTTCTTCCCTTGCTTAGGCTTCAATTCCCAGAAATAAGAGATATGAATCTTCCAATGGAGGGAGTCTTCCACAATGCTGCCATAATTTCAATAAAAAAACAATATCCTGGCCATGGTAAAAAGATAATTCATGGATTGTGGGGAATGGGACAGATGATGTTTTCAAAACTTATAATCGTTGTGGATGAAGATGTAGATGTAAAAGATCTGTCTACTACTGCCTGGAAAGTTCTAAACAACGTAGATTGGCGAAGAGATGTAATAATTTCTGAAGGTCCCCTGGATGAATTAGATCATGCCTCAAGCTTTCCCAGATTTGGTGGTAAAATGGGAATTGATGCAACCCGTAAGAGTCGTGAAGAGGGCATGATGAGAGACTGGCCTGAGGAAATAAAGCAATCAAAGGAAATTATAGAACTTGTAAACAATAGATGGCATGAATATGGGTTCTAAATATTCCCTTGGAATAGATGTGGGAAGTGAAACGGCAAAAATAGCCATAATAGATAATAATACCAAAGTCATTGAAAAGATCTATCTTAAACATATTGGAAAGCCAGCAGAAGTTGTCTCCAAAATACTAAAGGAAGTCCTTACCCGTTTTGGGAAACTAAAAATATGTTTTACAGGGGTATCTGGTAGATTTATTGCAAAGACAGTAAAATGTCATTATGTAAACGAAATTGTATCACAAGCAACAGCAACAGCTAGGTTTTATCCTGCAGTAAGAACCATTATTGAAATTGGAGGAGAGGACTCTAAGCTTATATTCCTTGACAAAGGAGGAAGAATAAAGGATTTTTCCCTTAATAGTATCTGTGCAGCAGGCACTGGTTCTTTCCTCCAACAGCAAGCTGAACGCCTTGGACTTAGTATTGAAGAGTTTAGCAGACTTGCTACAGTTTCAAAGAAACCCTCAAAAATTGCTGGAAGATGTAGTGTTTTTGCCAAGTCTGACATGATTCATCTTCAGCAAATAGGTACTCCCCTTGAGGATATTATTTCAGGACTTTGCTTTGCCCTGGCAAGAAACTATAAAGCTACAATGTTTAAGGGACGACCTGTTGAGAGAGTTGTTGCTTTTCAAGGAGGAGTTGCAGCAAATAAAGGAATGGTAAGAGCCTTTAAAGAGGTTTTAAACCTTGAAGAAATTCTTATCCCTGAGCATTTTGAAGTAACAGGAGCAATAGGAGCAGCCATCAAGGCTCAAAAGGAGGATATCTATCTTACTGAGGAGATTGTTGAAAAACTCCTAACCATAAAAGCAGAAATTGAGTATGGACTTCCTCCTCTTGGGGAAGTGCAAAGCACAGATGATTTTCCCTATGAATTATCTTTATTAAAAGATAGAGAAATAGAGGCTTATCTTGGTATTGACGTAGGTTCAGTTAGCACAAATCTTGTTCTAATAGATGAACAAGCCAATCTTATAGCAAAAAAATATCTTCCCACCGCTGGAAAACCTATTGATGCTATTAAAAAGGGGCTAAAGGAATTAAATGAAGAATTTCCAAGGATTAAAATTAAAGGCGTAGGTATTACAGGATCAGGCCGCTATATGATTGGTGATTTTGTAGGAGCTGACATAGTAAAAAACGAAATTACAGCCCATGCTCGTGGTGCTATCCATTTTGACAGTAGCATTGATACAATCTTTGAAATAGGCGGACAGGACTCTAAATATATAAGGCTTAAAGATGGAAAAGTTGTAGACTTTGAAATGAATAAAGCTTGTGCAGCAGGCACAGGTTCTTTTATTGAAGAACAGGCAGATAAATTGGGGGTAAGTCTAAGTGAGTTTCAAAGGCTTGCTTTTTCTTCCCAAAGTCCTTGTAGACTTGGAGAAAGATGCACTGTTTTTATGGAGAATTCTTTAGTAATAAATCTTCATAAGGGGGCAAAAAAAGAAGATATCATCGCAGGATTATGTTACAGCATTGTAGAAAATTATATAAATCGCGTAGTTGCTGGAAAATCAATTGGAAAAAGAGTATTTTTCCAAGGTGGTGTAGCCTTCAACAAAGCTGTAGTTTCAGCTTTTGAAAATCATCTAAGAAACAAACTAAGCAGAGATATAACTCTTATTGTGCCTCCTCATCACGAAGTCATGGGAGCTATAGGTGCAGCACTTCTGGCAAAAGATTTTATGAAAAACGGAAAAGCCAGCAAATTTAAAGGCTTCTCTATTAAAGATGCCTCCTACAGTATCTCCTCCTTTGAGTGTAAAGGCTGTCCAAATCATTGTGAAATAAACAAAATTAGATTAGAAAAGGAAGAAAAATATCTTTTTTATGGTGGAAGATGCGAAAAATATGAAAAGGAATCCCATAAAGCAAAACTTCCTGATCCACTAAAAATTCGAGAGGAACTTTTATGGAAAGCACATAATGAGTATGCTGAAAGATTCAAGGATAAAAATCTTCCTACCATTGGAATACCTTTAATCTTCTTCTTTCATGATCAACTTCCTTTTTGGAGCACCCTTCTTTGGGAACTTGGTTTTAGGGTTGAGATCTCTGGAAAGACAAATAAGGCCATAATTAACAAAGGCATTGAAAAAAATCCTTCCGAGGCTTGTTTTCCATTAAAAGTAGCCTATGGACATATAGCAGAGCTAATTGAAAAAGGAGTTGATCTTATTTTTCTTCCGAGCTTTATGAATCTTAATATTTTTGATGAATATGAAAGAGGACTTGCTTGCCCTCTTGTGCAAACAATTCCCTATGTAAGCAAAGAACTCTTCAGAGAAATTAAAATTGTTACTCCAAGAATTGATTATTCCAGAGGTCTTAAATATTTAATAAATGAAATCAAAGAAAGCTTTAAAAATATCGCAAAAATCAAAAATTTAGAATATAAAATAAGTCTTGCAAAAGAAAATCAGGCAAAATTTATTAAATCTCTACAAAGAGAAGGAATCAATTTCCTTGAAAATTTACAAGGTAGAAAATTCAATCAAAAAGCTACTGTAGTTATTTTAGGTAGAGCCTATAACTCTTTTGATAATTCAGTAAGCCTTGATATTTCAGGCAAACTTACAAGACTAAATGTCTTACCAATACCAATGGACATGCTTCCTTTGGACAAAATAAGTATAAAGGGAGAATGGAATAATCTATACTGGCGCTCTGGCCAGAGAATAATAAAAGCTTCCAGATTGGTAAAAAAGTTGGGTAATATTTATCCTATTTTCATAACAAATTTCTCCTGTGGCCCAGACTCTTTTATAATTAACTACTTCAAAGAAGAAATGAAAGATTATCCCTATTTAGTAGTTGAGATTGATGAACACAGTGCAGATGCTGGTTTAGTCACTAGATTGGAAGCCTTTATCGATAGCTTAGAGGGAAGGCAAGGGAGAGAAAGTTTTGGTAAAACTTTTATACCTTTCATTAAAAATATTTGTTCTGATTTATCTAAAAGAATTATTTACATCCCAAGAATGTCTGACCATGCTTTTGCGCTGAAAGCTGCTTTTAATTACTGTGGAATTGACGCTGAAGTGATGCCTCCCTCAGACAAAGAATCTCTTGAGTTAGGAAGAAAATATGTTTCAGGAGGAGAATGTTTCCCTTATGTAATAACCCTAGGAGATATGCTTAAGGTCATTCATTCCTCTGATTTTAATCCTGAAAAAACAGCATTTTTTATGCCTTCTGGTGCTGGTCCTTGTAGATTTGGACAATATAACATCTCCCATAGAATGATGCTTCAAAAATTAGGTTTTGAAAACATCCCTGTTTATTCTCCTCAGCAAGATGCCCAGTTTTATAAGGATTTAAACATAGGAGGTGGAGAGTTTTCTCTCAGGGCATGGCAGGGAATTATCGCCTATAGCCTTTTGACTAAATTTTTACATCAAACAAGGCCCTATGAGAAAAACAAGGGGCAGACAGACTCTGTCTATCAAGAATATTTAGTTAAAATTCATGATACACTTAAGGCAAGAAATGCCAATTTTGAGGCTTTACTAAAAAGAATAAAAAAAGACTTTGAAGAAATTCCAAGATACAGAGATAAAAAACCACTAATAGGAATTGTGGGAGAGATTTTTGTAAGATCTCACAATTTTTCTAATGAAGAGCTTATTAAAAAACTTGAAAGCTTAGGAGCAGAGGTATATCTTACCCCCCTGGAAGAATGGATTCACTATGTAAATACAATTGCCTTAAGAAAGGCCTTGATAAAAAAGGATAAATCTGCTATTATAAAAATTCTTATAAATAAATTTTTTCAGTGGAAGGTGGAGAAAAATTTTTCATCCTTTTTCAAAGGAACTTTAAAATTTCTTCAGGAGCCTTCCACAAAAGAATTGTTTAAATTTGCTTCACCTTACATACCAGATAGTTTTGAAGGAGAGACAATTTTGAGCATCGGAAAGAGTGTTGACTTTATAAAGAAAGGCGTAAAAGGAATAATAAATACAATGCCTTTTGGCTGTATGCCCGGTGCAATTGTATCAGCTTTGTTAAGATTTGTGCAAAGAGATTATAATATACCTGTAATATCTATTGCCTTTGACGGATTAAATTCAACAATAAATGAGCTTTGGATAGAAGCCTTCATGGAAACACTCAAAGCAAAGGAGGTGAAATAGGTGGGAAGTGTTCTAAAGTGGAGAAAGAAGAAGATTAAGAAACACAAATACAGAAAGCTTCGCAAAAAAATGAGAGCATTAAGAAGAAATAAATAGAGGAAGCTTTTATGAAAGAACTAATGGAATTAAAAGAACATCTTGCCTTATTAGAAGCAGAAATAAAGGTTATTTCTGAAAAGCTTCTAATTATAGAAAGGGAATTGAAGAAATTTAATGAACAAACCTTAGAAATAAAGGCAATAAAACTTTTTTTAAAAAGGAATTTCTCTGATTTTGCAAAAGAATATCCTGAAATTTTAAAAAAACTTAGCCAAAAGGAGTGATTTAAGTGATAAAGCCTTACAGTATTACTGGCATAGGAAGTATGCCACAATTAGATCCCTATGCTGCTTGTGAGATGGTCTTAAAGTATTTTGATATTCCCTTTTGGCCTCAGATGCCAAAAATTTCCTTCAGAGAATTAATGATCCCTCAATTTTCTGAGGGCTTACCAGGAGTTGTAGTGGAAGAAGATAAGATATACATTAAATACGATGAAGAAAACATAATGAACTGGCTTTCTAATTATAGAGAAGATGAAGAAAGCCCTATTAGTGAAGATTTTGCTGTTGCCCTTCATAAAATAACTGAATTATTGAAAATTAAAGAAGTTGACATCTTTAAAGGACAGATTACTGGTCCTTTGACCTTTACACTCTCTTTGCGGGATGAAGAAGGAAAACCTGTTTATTTTAACGAAACATATAGAGAAGTTTGTCTACTACATCTAAAAGCTAAGGCTAAATGGCAGATTAATTTTCTTAAAAAATTCTCAAAAGAAGTCATCATATTCATTGACGAACCTATTTTACAAGCCATAGGAACCTCTACTTATATCTCTGTTGATCAGCAGGAAGCAGCAAGATTGATAAATGATTTAGCTTTCTTCATAAAACAAGTAGGTGCTTTTGTAGGTCTTCACTGTTGTGGCAGAGGAGATTGGAGAGAAATTCTAAATTACCATTTGGACATATTAAGTTTCGATGCTTATTTTTTCTTTGAATTATTCAAGATTTACAAAGATGAGATAAAAAAATTTATTGAGGAGAGAGGTGGGTACATAGCTTGGGGATTTATACCCACAACAGACGACCTAAAAGGCCTTGGAGATGATGAAATTTTAACTAAAGCAAAATCAAACATAAAAGAACTCTCAAGAGAAATTCCAGCTTTAGAGAAAAAATCTATTCTTACTCCCTCCTGTGGAATGGGCTCCTTAGATGAATCTGATGCGGAGAGAGTTTGTAGGCTTTTAAAAAAATTACAAAGCCTTCTTTAAATGAAAAAAGGAGTTTTTATAACTTTTGAAGGAATTGAAGGGGCTGGCAAATCAACTCAAATTGAAATTCTTTCAGAAAGACTTAAAAAAAGGGGGATTAAAACACTAACAACTTTTGAACCTGGAGACACAGAATTAGGAAAAAAAATCAGGGAACTATTACTCAATCCATCTTTACCCATAAACCCATTAAGCGAATTGCTTCTTTATTTTGCAGACAGACTTCAACACATAGAGGAAAAAATTAATCCTTTCCTATCAAAGGGCTTTGTTGTTATTTGCGATAGATTCACTGATTCAACCTTAGCTTATCAGGGATACGGAAGAGGAATTTCTATAGAACTCATAACCACTCTTCAGAAAATTCTTCTAAACAATTTTAAACCAGACATCACAGTACTTTTAGATTTATCCCCAGAGATTGGCTTAAAGAGAAATAAAAAAATCAAAAAAAATGATAAATTCGAATTTGAAACCCTCCCTTTTCATAATAGAGTAAGAGAGGGTTTTTTGCAACTTGCCTCAAAGGATACTGAAAGATTTATCGTTATTGACGGCAATAAGAGTATTAATGAAATTGCCTCAGAAATTTATGATAAATTAAAGGAAAGGCTAAAAAAATTGCAACATGAGTTTTAGCAAGATAATTTCTCAACAAAAGGCTATCAAAATGTTAAAAGGAACATTGCATAGAAATAAAATACCAGGAGCCTTTCTTTTCATAGGTGAGCCTTTTATAGGCAAAACTACAACTGCTATAGAATATGTAAAAGCTCTTCTTTGCTATAATACAAAGAATGATAGTTGTGATAATTGTATTGCCTGTAAAAAAATTGAAAAGGGAATTCACCCAGACATAAAAATAATTAAGCCTGATAAGGAAATAATTCCTATTGAAACTATTAGAGAAGTTGAGGAATTTCTATCTCTGCAGCCTCTCGAAGGAAAATATAAGGCAGTAATAATAAAAAATGCAGAAAAAATGAATAGGGCAGCAGCTAATGCCTTCTTAAAAACTCTTGAAGAACCACCTTCTAATAACGTTATTATCTTAACCTGTGAAAATACTGATTCTTTACCTGAGCCGCTTATTTCAAGAACTTTTAAGATTTATTTTAATCCACTATCCACAGAGGCAATAAAAAAATTAATTCCTCATCAAGACAATTATGAAGAGTTAATAAGACTCTCCATGGGTAGACCGGGTATTTTCGAATCTTTTGATTTAGTAAAAAAAATTAATTTTTTTATCGATTCTCTACAAATAAAAAAAATTAAAAAATCACCCTGGAGAGATAATGAAGAACTAAAATGGTGGCTTGAATTCCTATTTATTGTAATTAGAGACCAAATATGCCTCAAAATAAGAGGAACAGAAAACTATAGCCATTTACCCATTAAATTTCGGGATAATCTTTTATTAGAGGATCTATTTGCAATTTATGATAGGCTCCTGGAAATTAGGAAAAACATAGACTTAAATCTTAATAGAGCCATTGTTTGGAATTATATTTCTAAAACATTAAGGAGAGTCATAAATGAGTAAAACTGTATTTGTAAAAATAAGACCCTTTGGTAAAGTATATAGATACTTTAGTGAAGAGGAAGGAATAAAAATAGGAGATCTTGTTGTAGTGGAAGGAGACTTTGGTTTGACTATAGGACCTGTAATTAATCTAAAAGAAGAAAATAACCCCTCTTTAAAGCCTATAATCCGAAAAGCTACATCAGAGGACCTGAAAAATTATGAAAAAAATCTGGATGTTGAGAGAGAAGCAAAAGATTTTTGTCTTGATAGAATAAGACAAAGAGGCCTTCCTATGAAACTTCTTGTTGTAGAATCTGCCCTTGATAGAAAGAGAATAATTTTTTATTTTACTGCAGAGGGAAGAGTAGACTTCAGAGAACTGGTAAAAGACTTAGCTGCAAAATTTAAGACAAGAATTGAGATGAGACAGATTGGTGTTAGAGATGAAGCTAAATATTTCGGTGGCATCGGTGTCTGTGGAATGGAAATATGTTGTAAAAGATATATAAGCTTCTTTAAACCCATTTCACTGAAGATGGCAAAAGATCAGGAAATCGTCTTAAATGTCTCAAAACTTTCAGGAGTATGCGGTAGACTAAAATGCTGTTTAAGGTATGAATATTACGGTGAAGTTGAAGAATTTGTTGATGAAGAACTAATTACCTTTGAAGAAAAAGAGCCCGAAATAAAGAAATTTTCCTTTATTTTACGCAAAGCAGATGAAGAATCAGATGAACAAACAGGAGGCACAGAATGAATCAAAATAAAGGATTTTACATAACAACACCCATCTATTATGTGAATGACATACCCCACATCGGTCATGCTTACACAACAGTGGCTGCTGATATACTATCAAGATATATGAGATTGAAGGGAAGAGAAGTTTTTTTTCTTACTGGCACTGATGAACATGGTCAAAAGGTAGAAAAAGCTGCCCAAGAAAAAGGAAAAAACCCTAAGGAACATGCTGACATCATGGTGGAAAACTTCAAAAATCTATGGAAAGCTTTAAATATAAGTAATGATGCTTTCATAAGAACCACTGATGAAGAACATAAAAAAACTGTTCAATATATAATGCAAAAACTTTTTGATAAAGGAGAGATTGTAAAGAAAAAATACTCTGGCATGTATTGTACTCCCTGCGAAAGATTCTGGACTGAAAAAGATTTAATAGAGGGAAAATGCCCTGACTGTGGTAGAGAGGTAGATTTTATTGAGGAGGAAAACTATTTTTTCTTAATGTCAAAGTATCAACAAGCACTCATTGAATATATTGAGTCAAATCCAGGATACATCTTACCTGAAAGTAGAAAAAATGAGGTTTTAGGTTTTCTGAAAAGCAAACCTCTTGGAGATCTCTGCATTTCTCGTCCTAAGCAAAGACTTCAGTGGGGAATAACACTTCCTTTTGATGAAGACTATGTAACCTATGTATGGTTTGACGCTCTGTTAAATTACTATTCCGCTTTAAAATATCTTGCGCCTTCTAATATCAAATGGTGGCCTCCAGACCATCATCTCATTGGTAAAGATATTCTTACAACTCATGCAGTTTACTGGTCAACAATGCTAATGGCACTGGACCTGCCTCTTCCAAAAAACATCTTTGCCCATGGATGGTGGACAGTGGAAGGCAAAAAAATGTCAAAATCCTTAGGAAACGTTGTAAATCCTTGGGAAATAATAGACAAATACGGAGTGGATGCCTTTAGATATTTCCTCTTTAGAGAGGTATCCTTTGGCCTTGATGGTGATTTTTCTGAAGAAGCCTTAATTAGAAGAATAAACAATGATCTTGCAAATGATTTAGGCAATCTACTTAACCGTTTCTTAGCAATGAATGAAAAATATATGAAGGGAAGAATTGAAAAACATTACAAGAATGATAATTTCAGCAAAGAAATAGTTAATTTAGCAAGACAAATCGATGATGAAAAACATTGGGATGAATTTAAATTTAACATTGTTCTTGAAAAAATATGGAATGCTGTTTCATTAACAAATAATTACATTGCAAAAGAGGAGCCTTGGAGGGTATCAAAAGAAGCTCCTGAGAAACTTCCCCATATACTTTTTAACATATGGAATGCTATAAGAATAATTTCAGTGTTTCTTTATCCTTTCATGCCCCATAAAGCTCTGAAAATATGGGATGCCCTTGGTCTAAAGGAATATAGGATTGACTATAAAATGCTAAATTGGGAAATTGAAATTAAAGAAATTAAAACCCAGAAGGTTGAACAGCTTTTTCCTAGAATAGAAAAAGGAGACATTGAAAAGAAACAGGAGGTAAAAGTGGAGGATTTAATAGGAATTGAGGATTTTATGAAGATAAAGCTTAAAGTGGGAAAGGTTCTTTCTGCTGAAAGAATTAAAGGTTCAAAAAAATTAATAAAACTTATTGTTGACATTGGTGAGCAGAGACAAATTGTAGCAGGTATTGGAGAACAATATTTACCAGAGGATCTTATAGGAAAATTCATTGTTGTCCTAAGTAATCTTAAACCTGCTAAACTTATGGGAGTAGAATCACAAGGAATGCTTCTTGCAGCAACTGGAAATGACGGAAGAATTTCCATATTAACTGTAGAAAAAGAGGTAAATCCCGGTTCAAACATAAAATGAAATCTATAAAAGAGTGGCCAGAAACTGAAAGACCGAGGGAGAGGCTTATCAAATATGGGCCAGAATCTCTTACGGACGCTCAGCTTCTTGCAATTGTATTAAGAACTGGTTCTAATGGAAAGACTGTCTTAGACACAGCTATAGAGCTAATCCAAAAATTTGATGGTCTTCAAGGGCTTCAGGATGCCTCAATTAAAGAACTTAGGAAAGTTAAAGGTCTCGGAATTGCCAAGATTGCTCAAATCAAGGCTTCTTTAGAGCTTGGCAAAAGAGTGCTTTCACAAAAAGCTCAACTACAAATGTTCAATTCTGCTAAAACTGTTTATGAGTATTTCCATCCAAAACTAAATGGAATCAAAAAAGAAAGGTTTATTACCTTATTACTCGATACAAAGCTTAAACCTCTCAAGGAAATTAAAGTATCTGAAGGAACTCTTAATCAGTCTTTAATCCATCCTAGAGAAATATTCAAAGAAGCAGTAAAAGAATCAGCCTATGCATTAATCCTCATACATAATCACCCAAGTGGTGATCCAACTCCTAGTGAGCAAGACATAGAGATAACGAAAAAAATAAAAAAAGCCTCAGAAATACTTGAAATTCAAATACTTGACCATGTGATTATAGGTAATGGAAAATATTTTAGTATGAGAGAAAATAATATAATCTAAGGAGGTGCTCTATGCCTTTGTATGAGTTTCAATGCAAAAAATGCAATGAAACTTTTACAAAGAAGATGAGCGTAAAGGAAATGGAGAAAGAGAAAATTCTTTGTCCTAAATGTAAATCAGAGGATGTAAAAAAAGTTATATCACGCTTTTATTCAGTAACCTCAAAGAAATCATAGGAGGAATTTAAAATGAATAGTTTTCTAACACCAGCAATTTTAAGAGTTTGTGAATTGGCAGCAATTGAAGCAGCAAGACTAATGGGAAAAGGCAACAGAAAAGATGCCGATCAAGCAGCTGTCACAGCAATGCGTAAAGCTCTAAATGATTTACCAATCAAGGGAAGAATTGTAATTGGCGAAGGAGAGAGAGATGAAGCTCCTATGCTTTATATCGGAGAGGAAGTTGGTAACGGAGCTGGTGCTGAATTAGACATTGCTGTAGATCCCCTGGAAGGAACAAATCTATGCGCCACAGGAATGCCAAATGCATTAACTGTTATGGCTGTAACAGAGAAAAATGGACTTCTTTACTGCCCTGATACCTATATGGAAAAACTTGTTGTAAGACCTCAGGCAAAAGGTATGGTTGATATAAGAAAGTCTGTTAAAGATAATCTATATGCTCTTGCTAAGGCTCTTGGAAGAGACGTAGATGATTTGGTGGTTGTAGTTTTAGACAGACCTCGTCATGAAAATCTCATTAGAGAGATTCGTGAAGCTGGCGCTCGTATAAAACTCATCTCTGATGGAGATATTACTCCTGCCATAGCTGCCACTGTAGAAGGCACAGGAATTCATGCTTTAATGGGCATAGGAGGTGCTCCTGAAGGAGTCCTTTCTGCTGCTGCTGTTAAAAGTCTTGGAGGAGAAATGCAGGCAAGAATAAGATGGAGAAATGAGGAGGAAAAGGAAAGAGGTAAAGCCTATGGAATGGATATAAGCGAAGATAAAGTATATACGCTTGATGATCTTGTCCCAAGCGATAATATAATTTTTGTTGCTACAGGTGTGACAAAAGGTGATTTACTAAATGGAGTAAGATTCTTTGGTGGAGGTGCAAGAACCCATTCTTTAGTAATAGATTCAAAAGATAAACTCGTAAGATTTGTTGATACAATTCACATTTTTGATAAGATTGCAAAGATAAGCTTATAGTTTATATTCAATATAAAATTAGGAGATGAAATTTTGATTTTAGAAGGAGGAAAGCTTTTTATTCTAAAAGCTTAATATAAATGCCTTTTAAAAGTTTTCTTGCTATTATTTACGCCACAATACTCACTATTTCAGCACTTCATATGCCTCAACCTTTGCTTCCTCTCTTAAGCAGTTATTTCGGCACAGAAATGGATACAACATCTCTAATAATGAGTGCCACCTTCATCCCCCTTACTATAATTCCTGTTGTTTTAGGAGTAGTTTTAAATTATTTTTCTCCTAAAAGATTAATTCTTTTTTCAGCTTTAATTCATTCTATTGTTGTTTATTTAATAGCAATGACAGATAAAATTCACTTTGTAATTTTACTTCGTTTTATTGAAGGTTTTATAATCTCAGCAATTCTTACTTCTAATACTACCTATATTTCTTCAAAAGCAAAAGTAGAGAAAATTCAATTCTATATGTCTTATTACATAGCTTTTACAACTATAGGAGGATTACTTGGAAGGGTTATTGGTAGTATTATTACCACCTATCTTGGTTGGCAAGCATCCTTTCAGATAATGTCATTAAGTTTATTGCTTATTCTTCCTATGGTATATTTTTTTCTGGAAGATATCAAAATTGAAAAATCTGATGATTCCCTTATTCCAATAAATAAAATTTTAGAAATCCTTTTGGATAAGAAAAACAGAAAAATTTATTTTACAATTTTTTTGCTTTTTTTTATTTTCACAGCTATTACAAATTTTCTCCCTTTTAGAATTAAAAACCTTTTTTCAGGTACCACTGAAATGACTATAGGTTTGATCTATTCAGGTTATCTTACAGGAATAGCTATTTCCTTTATAGCAACTAAAATTATCAAATTCTTAGGAAATGAGAGAAAAACCCTTCTTTATGGACTTATGGTGTATGGAATTTTTTTATCCCTCTTAAGCTTGCCAAATCTTTTGTTAATATTCCTGGTGATGTTTGGTTTTTGTTCGGGAATGTTTCTTGTTCACTCTGTGGCTTCAGGTTATTTGAATAAAATAGCAAAAACACGAAAAAGTATAGTAAATGGAGCATACATAGCAATTTATTATTCTGGTGGAGTTTTAGGTTCCTATTTGCCAGGGCTAATTTATAAAAATTTTGGTTGGCTAGCTTTTATCGTTACTCTTCAATTTTTAGTCCTTATGGCGTTCCTTACCATATCAAAATTACCTAAAAGGTAAAATGGCCTGGAAATCCAAAAGGAGGCATAATCTCTTTAGTAGAATTAAAAGATTAAGCCTCCTTTTTCCAATGTAAAAAAAATTTTCTATGTGCCTTCTTGCCAGCTGTGTAAATATTTGAATTGTTCCTTTGTTAATTTATCAATCTTTATTCCCATGGTTGAAAGTTTAAGACGAGCAATTTCTTTGTCTATATCTTCTGGAACAGAGTATACTTTTTTATCTAAATTTTTTCCCTTTTTAAATATATACTCTGCTGATAAAGCTTGATTTGCAAAGCTCATATCCATAACTGCTGCTGGATGTCCCTCTGCTGCACTAAGATTTACAAGTCTTCCCTCTGCCAAAAGATATATTCTTCTTCCATCAGAAAAAGTATACTCTTCTACAAAATCTCTAATTACTCTCTTGGATTTTGAAAGTTTATTTAAGGACTCTATGTCTATTTCCACATTAAAATGTCCAGTATTTGCAACTATAGCTCCATCCTTCATTCTTAGAAATACTCTCTCAGAGATAACATTAATATTTCCAGTAACAGTAACGAATATATCACCTATCTTAGCTGCCTCAATTAGGGGCATAACATCAAAGCCATCCATGACTGCTTCAAGAGCTTTAAGAGGATCTATTTCCGTTACTACCACTCTTGCTCCCATACCTCTTGCTCGCATGGCAACACCTCTTCCACACCATCCATACCCACAAACCACAAAAACTGACCCAGCAAGAAGTCTGTTTGTGGCTCTAAGAATTCCGTCTATAGTACTCTGTCCTGTACCATAACGATTATCAAAAAGATGTTTTGTATAGGCATCATTTACAGCTATGACAGGATACTTAAGAGCTCCATCTTCTGCCATGGCTCTAAGTCTAATTACTCCTGTGGTAGTCTCTTCAGTTCCACCAAGAACTTTATTAAGGATTTCTCTTTTATCCTTATGAAGAGTAGATATGAGATCTGCTCCATCATCCATTGTAATATGAGGTTTTATTTCAAGAGCTTGATGAATGTGTTTATAATAAGTTTCTTTATCTTCACCTTTAATTGCAAAAACAGGGATTTTATAAAACTTTACCAAGGCAGCAGCCACATCATCTTGAGTACTTAGAGGATTTGAAGCACAAAGAGCCACCTCTGCTCCTCCTTCTTTAAGGGTAATTACAAGATTAGCTGTCTCAGTAGTAACATGAAGGCAAGCAGAAATTCTTGCACCCTTTAATGGTTGTTCTTTTTTAAATCTTTCCCTTATCATTCTAAGAACTGGCATATCCATTTCAGCCCATTCAATACGAAGCTTACCTTTTTCTGCTAAATTTATGTCTTTTATGTGATACTTTAGCAAATCTCTGCCTCCTTTCTAAGAGTTTCTGCCATGTCTGTTTGCTCCCAGGTAAAATCAGGATCTGGTCTTCCAAAATGTCCATAAGCAGCAGTCTTTTTGAAAATAGGTCTTCTAAGTTGAAGTTTTTCAATTATACCTTTAGGAGTAAGATCGAAGACTTTCTTTACAATTTCCTCAAGCTTTCTGTCTTCAATTTTACCTGTGCCAAAGCTATTAATATAAACAGACACTGGTTCAGGCACCCCTATTACATAAGCAATCTGAATTTCTACTCTATCACAAAGACCAGCAGCTACTAAATTTTTTGCAATGTATCTTGCCATATAAGAACCTGAACGGTCTACCTTTGTTGCGTCTTTTCCTGAAAAACAACCGCCTCCATGTCTTGCAACACCTCCATAGGTGTCAACAATGATTTTTCTTCCTGTAAGTCCTGTATCCCCCATGGGCCCACCTATTACAAATCTTCCAGTAGGATTAATGAAATACTGAACCTCTTCTTCATCAAGCAATTCTTTTGGGACTACTGGTTTTATCACCTTTTCTACAATGTCTTCCCTCATCTCTCGGAGGGTAATGTCTGGTGCATGTTGAGCTGAGACAACAATAGATTTTATTTTGTAAGGCTTCCCATCTTTATATTCTATTGTTACCTGAGTTTTTCCATCTGGTCTTAGATAAGTGAGGATATCCTTTTTTCTTACCTCAGCAAGTTTCATTGCCAATTTATGAGCAAGCATTATTGGCATAGGCATTAGCTCTTTTGTTTCATTGCAGGCAAAACCAAACATAAGTCCCTGATCTCCAGCTCCACCAGGGTCAACACCCATGGCAATATCAGGAGACTGTTCATGGATTGAAGTTATGACTGCACAGGTCTCATAATCAAAGCCATATTTGGCTCTTGTATAACCTATTTCCTTTACCGTTTCTCTTATTACAGAGGGAATATCCACGTAGCAATTTGTTGTTATCTCCCCTGCTACCATAACAAGTCCTGTAGTAACAAGTGTTTCACAGGCTACCCTTGAGTAAGGATCCTTTGCAAGCATAGCATCTAAAATTGCATCAGAAATCTGATCTGCTACTTTATCTGGATGTCCCTCAGTAACAGATTCAGAAGTAAATATATAGTCTTTTCTATCACCTAACATTGATACCTCCTCTTTTATTCAAAAAGTTTAAGCCCTTTTTATTAACTCTTCTGCAATTTGTACAGCATTTAAAGCAGCTCCTTTCCGAAGATTGTCAGAGACTATCCACATGTTAATTCCATTTTCTATTGATTCATCTTCACGAATTCTTCCCACAAAAACTTCATCTTTTCCAGAAGCATAAATTGGTAAAGGATACTCATTTTTTTCAGGATCATCAATTACCACAACACCTGGAGCTTTAGCTAAAAGCTCTCTTACTTCTCTAGGAGTAATTTTACTTTCCGTCTCTATGTTTACACTTTCAGAATGACCTCTAAAAACTGGAACTCTTACTGTTGTGGCTGTTACTTTAATGGAAGGAGCTCCCATAATTTTTTTTGTTTCATTAACCATTTTCATTTCTTCCTTTGTATAGCCATTAGGGAGAAATTTATCTATATGAGGAAACACATTAAAGGCTATTTGATGAGGATAGACTTTAATTTCAATCTCTTTAAAGTTAAGAAGATTTACTGTTTGCTGAAGTAGTTCATCCATAGCTTTTTTTCCTGTTCCTGATACTGCTTGAAAAGTAGTAACCACAACTCTCTTAATTTTTGCTACATCATGTATTGGTTTTAAAGCAACAACCATCTGAATTGTAGAACAGTTTGGATTAGCTATGATTCCTTTGTGCCATCTTAAGTCATGAGCATTTACCTCAGGAACAACCAAAGGAACCTCAGGATCCATTCTCCACTGACTTGAATTATCAATAACAACACAACCAGACTTGGCAGCTATAGGTGCCCATATTTTAGATCTCTCTGCACCTGCTGAAAAGAGTGCTATATCTATTCCTTTGAAAGAGTCTTCCTTAAGGGTTTCAACAGCTATTTCATTGCCTTTGAAGTTAAGTTTCACTCCTTCACTTCTTTCTGAGGCAAAAAGTCTAAGGGTCTCTATAGGAAAATCCCTTTCTTCTAAGACAGCGATCATTTCATTTCCCACTGCACCAGTTGCACCAACTACTGCAACAACATATTTTTCTTTCTTTTTTAGCATATTATCCCTCCAATGGTAGTTCTGTTACATATTTAGCAACTAAATCACCCACTTCAGTAGTTGTATATCCCATTTTACCTGCAGCAAGGCTTTTAAGATGCTTACCTGTCACCTCTATTACAGCTCTTTCAATAAGTTTACCTCCTAATTCTTCTCCTAAATTTTCAAGCATCATTCCACCAGCGCATATGGCAGCAAGAGGGTTTATTACATTTTTACCTGTGTATTTTGGCGCAGAACCTCCAATAGGCTCAAACATTGAAACACCCTCAGGGTTTATGTTTCCACCTGCAGCTATGCCCATTCCTCCTTGAATCATGGCTCCTAAGTCAGTAATAATATCTCCAAACATGTTATCAGTAACAATTACATCAAACCATTCAGGATTTTTTACAAACCACATAGTGGTTGCATCTACATGAGCATAATCTGTTGTAATGTCTGGGTATTCCTTTGCAACCTCATAAAAAGTTCTCTCCCATAAATCAAAAGCAAAAGTTAAAACATTTGTTTTTCCACAAAGAGTAAGCTTTTTCTTTTTATTCCGTTTCTTACAATACTCAAAGGCATATCTTATGCATCTTTCAACGCCCTTCCGAGTATTTATGGAAACCTGAATTGCCACTTCATCGGGAGTGCCTTTTTTAAGAAATCCTCCTGAACCAGTATATAATCCCTCAGTATTTTCCCTAATTACAACAAAATCTATGTCTTCAGGTTTTTTATCTTTAAGAGGGCAATCAACTCCCGGATAAAGTTTAACAGGACGAAGATTAATATACTGATCAAGCTCAAAACGAAGCCTGAGTAAAATCCCCTTCTCAAGAATACCTGGTTTTACGTCTGGATGGCCAATAGCACCGAGATATATGGCATCAAATTTTTTGAGTTCTTCAATAGCACTGTCTGGCAAGGTCTCTCCAGTCTTAAGATATCTATCTCCACCAAAATCATAGTAAGTATAGTTAAGCCTAAAACCTAATCTACAGCTTGTAGCATCTAATACTTTAACTCCCTCCCTAATTACTTCCGGACCTGTTCCATCTCCTGGGATAACAGCAATATTATAAGTTTTACCTTTTAAGTTGGTTTTCTTTGACTTACATGCTCTCTTAGTCATTTCATAGCCTCCGTAAATAATCTCTTTTTTGTCCATTCAATTAATCCTTCAGATTTTATTAATTCTTGCATAAATTCTGGAATTGGTTTTGTAGAGTATTTTTTACCATTAGATAGATTAACTATTTCACCTGAATCCAAATCTATCTCTACCATATCTCCATTATTAGTTTCATCAACCATTTCTGGTACTTCAAAAATGGGAAGTCCAATATTGAAGGCATTTCTGAAAAATATTCTTGCAAAACTCTTAGCAATAATCGCTTGCACTCCAGCAGCTTTAATAGCAATAGGAGCATGTTCTCGCGATGAACCACATCCAAAATTTTTACCTCCCATTATTATATCTCCTGGCTTTACTTTAGAGGGGAAGTCTTTATCAGCATCCTCCATCACGTGTTTTGCCAATTCCTTAGGATCAGAGGTATTAAGATATCTAGCTGGAATAATGGCGTCTGTGTCAATGTTATCGCCAAACTTCCAAATTTTCCCCTTAATTTTCATTGTTTTCTCCTTTATTATTAAAATAATTTATAATTTTACTTCATACGATAAAGGGTAATCAACTTTTTGAAAAATTTCTTTTCTTGTTTTTAAAAACATTATAAAAATTATAGATTTTATAACCTTAAAATCGAGTATAATATAAAAAATTTTTTAGGAGGTGTTATATGGTGTTTGAAAAATTTTTTGATTTGGTTGAGGTTAAAGAAGGAAAGCTTATCCTAAAAAATAAAGAATTAATTAAGCAAAGGATGGATGATCTTATCTTCGATGCTGTTTTTGAAGAAAATGAAGAAATTAAAATAAAAAAATTTACTCTCATAAAGGAAATTGCAAAAGAAATGGGAGCTATTCCTTCTTCAATCCAAGGACTTTATGAAGAGATGGGGAAAAATTTTCTTGGTTTTACGGTTCCTGCCATAAATATAAGAGGATTAACTTATGATGTGGCAAGAGCAATTTTCAGAAAAGCAAAAGAAAAGGGAGTTGGAGCCTTCATTTTTGAAATTGCTCGTTCAGAAATAGGATACACAAAACAAAGACCTCTTGAGTATTCAGCCTGTGTCTTAGCAGCAGCTGTAAAGGAAGAGTTTTCAGGTCCTGTTTTTCTTCAGGGAGACCATTTTCAAATTGTAAGAAGATACTTTGAAAAGGATCCTTTATTAGAGACAAATTATGTAAAAGGAATTATAAAAGAAGCTATAGAGGCTGAATTTTATAATATTGATATTGATACTTCCACATTAGTTGACCTTAGCAAAGAGACCATCTATGAACAACAAAGACCTAACTTTGAGAATACAGCCCGTTTAGCTGAACATGTAAGGAGCCTCGAACCTGAGGGTGTTACAGTTTCCATAGGTGGTGAAATTGGAGAAATTGGAGGTAAAAACTCCACTCCTGAGGAAGCAAGAGCTTATCTTGATGGATTTAAAGAGGTATATAAAGGGATTAAGGGATTGAGTAAATTAAGTGTTCAAACTGGTACAAAACATGGAGGAGTAGTTCTACCAGACGGAAGCATCGCTCAGGTGAAGATTGATTTTGAAACCTTGCGTATTCTTTCAGATCTTGTTCGCAAAGAATATGGCTTAAGTGGCTGCGTTCAGCATGGAGCCAGTACTCTTCCAGAGGAGGCTTTTGATAAATTTCCAGAAACAGGCACTTCTGAAATACATCTTGCCACTGGATTTCAAAACATCATTTATGACAGTAAACATTTACCTGAAGAGTTTCGAAAAATGATATACGATTTTCTCAAAAAACAGTTTAGCTCTGAATGGAAAGAGGGACAAACAGAAGAACAGTTTATTTACAGTACTCGTAAAAAAGGATTTGGACCTTTTAAAAAAGAATGGTGGACTCTACCAAGGGAAGTAAAAGAAGGAATCATGGAAGAGTTAGAAAAGAAATTTGAGCTTCTCTTTGAAAAGCTTAAGGTATTCAACACTGTAGAAATTGTAAACAATACCATAAAACCTGTAAAAGTACCAGTAAAAATAGAATTTTAGGAGGCTTGTATGGAAACCTTGGGAATCATCGTTGGTGGAGGACCTGCACCTGGAATAAATGGAACTATTAGTGCTGCAACAATTGAAGCAATTAATCAGGGTAAAAAAGTAATTGGAATTAAAGGAGGATTCAAGCCTCTTTTTGATGGCGATCTTCAATGTGGTTTACCCCTTAGTGTAGATGATGTTTCAAGAATACATACAAAGGGTGGGTCAATTTTAAGAACATCCCGTGAACATGTTGAAAGAGTAAAGGAACGATTTCCTATTTTGATGGAAACTTTAAAAAAATTAGAAATTAAATATCTTATAACCATTGGCGGAGACGGAACCCTCTTTATGGCAAACTGGATTGAAAGAGAAGCAAGAGGTGAAATAAACGTTGTCCATGTTCCAAAAACCATTGACAATGATATTCCTCTTCCAGGTGGTGCTTCAACCTTTGGATACGAAACAGCTAGGCATTGGGGAGTTGAGATAGTAAAAAACATAATGGAAGACGCTAAAGTGACGGCAAGATGGTATTTCTTAACTATAATGGGAAGACACACTGGTCATTTAGCTTTGGGAGTGGGAAAAGCTGCAGGTGCAACTCTTACCATAATTCCTGAAGAGTTTCCTGAGGAAAAAATTTCTTTTCGTAAAGTAGCAGACATACTTACAGGTGCCATAATCAAAAGATTAAGCATGGGTAGGGATCATGGAGTTGCTATTATGGCAGAAGGGCTTTCAGAAAAGTTTGATCCTGAGGAATTAAGCGAATACGAGCAACTGGAAAGAGATGAAACAGGAAGGGTTCGTCTCAGTGAGATTCAACTTGGAAGAATAATGAAAAATTTTGTAAAGAAAACTCTTGAAGAAATGGGCATTAAAATCACAATTGTTGATAAAAACATAGGATACGAACTCAGATCAGCAGATCCAATCCCTTATGATATTGAATATACTAGAAACTTGGGTTATGGAGCGGTACGGTATCTACTCAGAGGAGGCACCGGTGCTATGATAACCTTTGAAGAAGGACACCTTCGCCCCATTCCCTTTGTTGAGCTCATTGAATATAAAACAGGAAAAGTAAAAATTAGAAAGGTTGATATTAATTCTGAAAACTATGAAGTAGGAAGAAAATATATGATAAGACTTGAAAGAGAAGACTTTGAAGGAGAACGCCTAAAAGCCTTAGCAAAAATAAGTGGAATAACTGAAGATAGATTTAAGGAAAAATTTTTCTATGTCACAACCTGAAAAGAAAAGAGTTAAGAAAGAGTTTGTTCCTATAGATTTTGAAAGATCTGAAAAAATAAGAGAAGTTTTACATTATCTATATGAGATAAATAAGAGGATTCCTATAATTGTAGAAGGCAAAAAGGATAAAAAGGCCCTTGTAGAGATGGGTTTCGATGGTGAGATTATAACTCTTCATAGTGGTAAATCTTTATATGAATTCTCAGAGAGTATTGCTAACCGTTTTGAAAAAGTTGTGTTACTTATTGATTGGGATGAAAAAGGAGAAGAGCTCTACTCAAAAATAGGAGAAAATCTTCAAGGAATGTGGGAAGACTTTGCTGCTTTCCGGGAAATTTTAAAAATTCTTTGTCAGAAAGAGATATCTGAAATAGAACAAATTCCTTCACTTTTTCATAGAATTTCAGGAAAATCTCTAGCTGTAAGGGAATGGAAAGAATAAAGACAGGTAAGGAAGGAGAACTTTTAGCGAAGAAATATCTCTCAGAGAAAGGCTTTAAAATTATCGCCACAAACTATAGAACTCCTTTCGGAGAGATAGACATAATAGCTAAAGACAGAGGCTACATAGTCATTGTGGAAGTAAAGAGAAGGATGACTGATATTTTTGGTGATCCTTCCTTAGCTGTAGATAACAAAAAAAGAGAAAAATTAAAAAAATTAGCTCTTTACTATCTGAGCAAAATAGGAAAAGACTCTCCTGTAAGATTTGATGTAATCGCGATTAGAGATAAAGAAATACTTCACATTGAGAATGCCTTTTGAGGGGAAAATGTTTTTTATTAAAAAATTAATCACATCCTTAGTCATTCCTCCCGGTATTTTCGTTATTGTTTTTCTAATCTTCGCAGTTCTTTTTAAAAAAAAGAAAATCCCCTTTTATCTCTCTTTGCTTTTTGCTATTTTTACCTACTTGCTATCTATTGAACCTTTTGCAGACTTCCTTCTTTCTCCTTTGGAAAACTCTTTCTCCATACCAGAAAAAATAGAAGCTCAAGCAATAGTTGTTTTAGGCGGAGGTGTTTATAAATTAGGTTATCTCAATGAAGACTCCCTTAATAGAGTCTTAACTGCTTACATAATCCATGAAAAGTATAAAATTCCCATAATCATAACAGGTGGTGCTTATGAGGGAAATAAAAAGGAAGCTAAATTGATGACTCAATTTCTTAGAAAACTAAATGTAAGAGAAGAGAGAATAATTGAGGAATCAAATAGTAGAGATACTCATGAAAATGCCATTTTTGTAGAAAAAATCTGCAAAGAATTAGGAATACAGAGGATTCTGCTTGTTACTTCTGCTTATCATATGAAAAGAGCCTTTCTTTTGTTTAGTAAAACAGAACTTGAAGTGATTCCCTATCCTACTGATTTTAAAAGAAATTTCCACTATAATCTTTACAGTTTTTTACCAAAAATTAGTAATCTTTTTAATTCAACTAAAGCAATTAGAGAATACATTGCGCTTTCGATCCTTTCTTTTCATAAGTAAATCTATATTATTCTCTGATAGAAGAGAAAAGTTTTAAAGAAATAAAACCAAAAATAAGGGGAGTAATCCACGGTGCTAAAAAAGGAGGTAATATCTTAGAATACCCTACAAACATGAAAAAGGAATATACCAACCAGTACAATAGAGTTATTATTAATCCGATGCTAATAGTTATTACATAAGAAGAGCCTGAAGAAATTTTCATTTTTGAAAAAAGAGGAGAAATTTTTTCATAAGCACCTAAAGGCAAGGATATTCCAAGAAATAACATAAATAAAGAAACAAAATTGTAAGATAACTTTCCGCTTATGTCTGTATCTATTTTAGGATTGCTTAGACCTACATTTTTTAGTTCTTTTCTTTTATCTATGAGTTCTCCCAGGCTGAAATCTTCTATTTTTTTTAAATCTCTATAAGCAGCAAGAGATATTCTAAAATTTACTGGATAAGACATGCTGGGAAGCCTTTCAATTTTACCTGAAATAAAATCATAAATTGTTACATCTTTAAAAATCCATAAATTATCTCTCACTTCAAATTCTTTACTTTCTATTCTCCTGATTAGAGTATGATCTTTCAATTGATAAACCCTTATATTTTTACCAAAACTTTTCGATTGATCAAAAGAACCGATATTTATTATTGTTTGATCCTTTCCCTTTAGATAAATATTATTTTTCATGGAGACTTCTGCTTTTTCAGTTAATTGTGAAACCATATTGTTAATTTTTTTTGCATAGTAAGGCTGAAGTAATTCGCCTACTAAAAAACCTAAGATAGTTATAATAATTCCAAGCCATATAAAAGGCTTCAAGGAATCTCTTAGTCTTGCACCTGCAACGCTTAAAATTAAGAACTCTCTATTCCTGACACCAATAGAAAAAATAAACAAAGCACTAAAGAGCGTAACAAAAGGCATCAAATAAAAAATATATCGAGGCAAAGTATAAAAAATATACTTCACAAAAAAGTTCCCTGGAGGTTTATAGATTGAAAAATCATCTATTTTTTCTACAAGCCCAATAACAGACAAAAGAAAGGAAAGAGAAAATATTAAAATAACAAAGGTTTTAATGAAATCAACCATATAATTTTTACACATTCTGCTAATAAACATTTAACCTTTAACCTTATTGTAAAAGATAATTGCTAAAAGGCAAAATAAAAAAACTGGTAAAAATGCCCCTAGTTCTGGAGATATTTTCCCGGCTTTAGCAAGATTTGTTCCGTAAATCATAAATATATAATAAAGAGTAAAAACTCCAAGTCCTACGGTGATACCACCTAATCTACCACTTTTCCCTATCAATAAACATAAGAAAGGAGTCAAATACACACTAATAATACAGAGAACAGGTAGAGTAACTCTTTTATATAGCTCAAGCTTATAATCAATTTTTCTTGCCACGTCAATCTTAAGGTGATTTATTAATTCTAAGATAGAATATTCGCCAATTTTTTTTGCCACAGGATCAATATTAGGATTAAGTTCGAAAAGGTATTCTTTAAAGACAAGTTCATTAAAATTGTCACCTCGATTAAAATAGGCTTTACCATCAGTTAAACTAAGCATTATGTTATCCTTTTTTCCCTTGATCAATCCTTCTTTGGCAATAATTATTATATTGTCTTGATTTCTATCATCAAAAATAACAACATCTTTGAGATGTCTTGTATCAGGTTTTTCTCTTACAAAAATGGTTAAACCTTTAAATCCTTGATTAAAAACTCCCTCTTCAAGTCCTAAAGGTGCTCTTTCAGCAAGTAGAGATATGACTTTCTGTCTAACAAGGCTTACACCCATAGGCGCTAAATAGAAACTCATGAATAAAGTCAGTACAAAGGCCGTTAAACCTAAATAAATGACAGGTTTAAATGTTCTTTTATATGGCATTCCGCTAGCCATGGCTGTTAACATTTCATTATCAGCAATAATTCTTCCGTATGTTAGTAATACACTTAACAGTAAAGACATGGGAATGGAAAATATAAACAACTGTGGTTGTAATATAAAGATAAAAGTTATAAGATTTAGTAAATCTATTCCTACTGAAGAAAAAATTTTGCTAAGTTTTAGTAATTTCTCTATTATTAAAAGGGCATTTAAAAAACCAATTGAAAGAATTAAATTTTGTAGTAGCTCTTTTAAAAGGGCTCTATAAAAAGTGGTCATTAAAATATGCCTTTTTTCAATATATCGTGAATATGAATGATTCCTTTTAGCTTAAATTCAGCATCGGGAACAATAAGACTTGTTATTG
This sequence comes from uncultured bacterium, assembly GCA_937998865.1. GTDB lineage: Bacteria > Nitrospirota > Thermodesulfovibrionia > Thermodesulfovibrionales > Thermodesulfovibrionaceae > Thermodesulfovibrio. The sequence continues at coordinate 2,470 of CALLBR010000001.1, read as the reverse complement.
AATATGTTCGCATCATGGATAAAGCTACAGCTGCCAGTTCCTCCTCATTTATAGTCTTTGGATTAGGAGTCATAATTTGTGAGGCTTTAAGTTCGAATAAATCCTTACCCCATTTTTGAACACCTCTTCTGACATCGCCATCAGTGATTATACCCAAAATTTTTTTATTTTTATCAACTATGACAACAACTCCCAGTCTTTTAGAGGATATTTCAAGAATAGCATCTAACATAACCGTATCTGGATAGGCTATAGGCAGAGCTTCTCCAGAATGCATTAAATCTCTGACCTTAGTAAGCATCTTTCGACCTAAGGACCCACCGGGATGGAAAAAGGCAAAATCTTCTCTTTTAAAACCATTTCGCATTATTAAAGCCACTGCTAAAGCATCTCCCATAGCAAGTGTTGCAGTAGTAGAAGCAGTAGGAATGAAACCAAAGGGACAAGCTTCTTCTGATACTGACACATCCAGAACTAAATCAGCTTGTTTAGCTAAAGTAGAATTTAGATTTCCTGTCATGGCTATTATTTTTACATTGAAATATTTTAAAAAAGGAATTAATCTAATAACCTCTTCTGTCTCTCCACTATTTGATATTGCAATAACCACATCTTCTTCAGTTACCATTCCTAAATCACCATGACTTGCCTCTGCAGGATGCATAAAAAAAGAGGGAGTACCAGTAGAGGCTAATGTGGCAGCTATCTTTCGACCAATTAATCCTGACTTACCCATTCCGGTAACAACAACTCTACCCTTTGAATTATGAATAATCTCAATGGCTTTAAGAAAATTTTCATTTATTCTTTCCTTTAATTTATCTATAGATTCTGCTTCAGTAGTAAGGACTCTTTTTGCAATTTCTATTAAATTCATCATAAATAATATTTTACATGTTTAGGGGAAAAGAATACCAAATCTAAATTCTATTTTGGGTTAATATTTTAAATTGTCTCTTTTATGCAAGTCTCCTTCTTAAGGATAAATCCCTCTAAAGGAGGAGGATTCTTAATATCAGAAATAAGAAAAAATAGATTGCTTCGTGAGACTGAGTAAATAATTTAATTTTCAGGGTATATATCATGAAAGCCTTTCAAAAGAGGCTTACTAAATTAATTAGGGGGATGAATTTTTAAAATTTTTTTAATACTAAAAATAAATCATCTTCAATTAAATCATGAAAAATCTCATAATGCACTGATATTTTTTTAGCGACAGCTTCTAATTCTTCTTTACTGAAATAGACTACGGAAAAATCTTTCAATTTTGTTTCCTTGTTCAAACAAGTAAAAATAATTTTTTCATTAGTATGCTCAAAAAGAATTTTTAGACAATTTTGCATTGTAGACCTTACACCTTCAACAGCAAGATTAAACACACCTATAGAAACTACATAATCAAAATTTCTATTCAACCGTTCTTTTTCAATATCTTGCACATAAAATTCTGCCTCAGGGTAATTTTTTTTAGCAACTTCAATAAGTGAAGGATTTATATCTATGCCTGTATACTTACAACTGATTCCTTTTTGCTTTAGGAAACTATAAAAATCTCCTTTTCCGCAGCCAAAATCAAGAAGACTTTTACCTTCAGGCTCTATTAGTCCCAAGACAGCTTCATAGCGAAGTATTTGTCCTTTAGGTGTCCATCCTACAGCTTCAGGAGTATTCTTAAAATGAATCAATCTTTTTGTAAAAAAATCAATTATATATTCTTTTGCAAGCTCATCCATATGGTTATGTTATACTAAAAAATGCACATAATTCCAGCAATTGACCTTAAAGATGGTAAATGTGTAAGACTTCGTCAAGGAAAATTTGATGAGGTAACAGTCTATTATGAGAATCCTCAAGAAGCTGCCCTTAGGTGGCAAGAGGAAGGTGCAGAAGTTCTTCATGTGGTAGATCTTGATGGAGCAAAAGAAGGAGAAATAAAAAATCTTCCATCCATTAAAAAAATACGAGAAGTTTTCAAGGGTGAAATAGAAGTTGGAGGCGGTATAAGAAGATTGCAAGATATTGAATTATTAATAAAGGTGGGTATAAACAGAGTAATTCTCGGAACAGTAGCAGTTCAGGATCCTGAATTTGTTAAAGAAGCCTGTAAAGAGTTTCCTCAAAGAATTATAGTAGGTATTGATGCAAAGGATGGCTTTGTTGCAGTAAAAGGTTGGGTCGAATTAACAGAGACAAAAGCAACAGAGCTTGCATTAAAAATGCAGAATAATGGTATATGGGGAATTATATATACTGATATTTCAAGAGACGGAATGCTTACAGGACCAAATATTGAAGCAACAAAAACTCTTGCTGAGTCCTTAGATATTCCTGTAATCGCGTCAGGAGGAGTCTCGGACATTAATGACATAGTAAAGCTTTCTCAGATTTCGAAACTCTGGGGTGTAATAACAGGTAAGGCAATTTATACTGGTGCGATCAACTTAAGGGAAGCAATAAAGTTGGTAAAGGC